>NZ_CP037922.1:4250000-4550000 GCF_004355185.1 Hymenobacter radiodurans | reverse complement strand
AAACTGTAGGCCTAAGTGAAAGAAATGCAGGCTGTTGTCGAAGTAAGTAGTGGCCCACACCGTTACGTCATCGGTCGTGTCGAAAACGATGGCAGTGATTTGGACGTGCTCCACAAAAAAGTCAGCATCGTCGGCGAGGGCATCAATCAGGCGTTCCATAGGCACAGATTACGCTGATTTTATTGATTTAGCCAGCGGCCTGAAATAATTCTAGGGTGATGTGGTCAGCCAGCAGTTTTCCCTGATCCGTAAGAATTAACACCTCATCGTGCAGCGTGGCCCACTGATTTTGCTCCAAATCCCGCAAGTACTCAGTGCGTTGGGCGCGTAAGTCTACCCCAAATTCCTGGCGCAGACGCACTAAGTCGCAGCCTCGGGCCGTGCGTAAGCTGGTCATCAGGTATTCATTGGCGCGGTCGGTGGGCGAGAGGATTTCGCGGGTAGTGGGCACCTCATTCTGTTCCAGCAGGCTCGTGACGTAGCGCGTGTTATTCGCTACCGCAAATTCTCGACTCGTGCCATTAAAAGAATGGGCGCTCGGACCTAAGCCCAAATAAGGCACCCCGCGCCAGTAGTTTGAATTGTGGCGTGACTCGCGGCCGGGGAGGCAAAAGTTGGAAATCTCGTACTGCTCGTAACCGTGCGCGGTTATTTGGGCCAACAGCATTTCAAACTGTCGGGCTACGAAGTCATCAGCTGGCGGTATGAACTGCCCTTTGCGCAGGCGCCGCCCAAACACCGTATCCGGCTCAATAGTAAGCGCATAACACGAAAGGTGAGGTACGTCTAGCGCAAAAGCCGCCGCCATATCCTGTTCCCAAATACGGTGGTCAGGAGCGGGCACCCCATAAATTAAGTCCACCGAGATGTTCTCAAAGCCGGCATCCTGGGCCAGCCGCACGCACCGCGCCGACTCTACAGCGGAGTGAGCCCGGTTCATAAGGCGCAGGTGCGGCTCGTGGAAGCTTTGCAGACCAATACTCAGACGATTGATAGGCGACGCAGCTAGCTTCCGAAGCTTATCAGCAGTAAGGTCGTCGGGGTTGGCTTCGAGGGTGATTTCCGCCTGGGGGGCAATGTTGAAATGGCGCTGAATAGCGTCAAACAAAGTGTCTAATTCTGCTGCAGTCAGCAAGGAGGGCGTACCCCCACCAAAATAAATGGTGTCGAGCGTGGCTTGAGAACCTAGGTAGTCGCGGCGCAACTCTACTTCTCGCACCAGCGCGTCTACTAGCCTGCCTTTCAGTGCCATAGAAGTACTGAAATGGAAGTCGCAGTAATGGCAGGCTTGTTTGCAGAAAGGGATGTGGAGGTAAAGGCCAGGCATTCGGAAGAAAAGTAGCGTATTGAGTAACAGCCGGAGTTGTGCAATTAGTTTAGCCCAACTCATTTCTGATCACTCGGCAAGCTACTCAAACCCCACCGCCTGCTTATTTATTTACGCTCCAACACTTCATCAATGAGCCCATAGTCTTTGGCCTCGTCAGCACGCATCCAATAGTCCCGGTCAGAATCGTCATGAATTTGCTGGTATGTTTTGCCTGTATGGTGCGCGTAAATATCGTAGAGCTCTTTGCGAATCTTCAGAATTTCGCGGGCGGAGATTTCAATATCAGCGGATGGACCTTGGGCACCCCCGGAAGGCTGGTGAATCATGACGCGGGCGTGGGGGAGGGCCGAACGCTTGCCCGCGGCTCCGCCCGCGAGTAGAAGAGCACCCATGGAGGCCGCCAGGCCCGTGCAAATAGTAGCTACATCCGGAGCCAAATATTGCATGGTGTCATAAATGCCCAGACCAGCATACACAGAGCCCCCCGGCGAGTTTACATAAAGCAGAATATCCTTCTTAGCATCAACTGACTCCAAAAATAAGAGTTGGGCCGTGATGATGTTAGCAATCTGATCATCTACTGCGGTGCCCAAGAACACGATGCGGTCCATGATCAGGCGAGAGAATACGTCAATCTCGGCAAAGCGTGTAGGCCGCTCCTCAATCACGGAGCGGGTCATGTTGGTAATAAAATGATTTGCCTGTCCTTCGATATGGTGCAGATACTGATCAACCCCCAGGCCATTGAGGCCCTGACCTTTGACGGCGAACTTGCGGAATTCTTGTTTTGTCAGCATAAGTGAAAAGGCGAAATAAGAGGCACACAAGTTTTCTGCGCACAGGCAAACGTGTGCGTGACTAAGACTAAGGATGCAACAGCGAGGAAAAAGTTAGCTGGAGGCTCGGCCGCGCAGGTAGCGCCTCCAAAAGGAGTGTAAGCCAGCGGTGGCCATCTGAATCCAGCTACTACGGTGCGGGCTGTACAGGCGCTGATGAATAAGGGCTAACTCGCGGTGCAATTGCCGTTGGCCAGCCAAGTGAATTCCTTGGTAAAGGAGACGTTGTATTTCCGTGTCAGCACGCAAATCGCCATCAACTAGCAGCTGCACTTCCCAACTAGCCGGGTCAAAGGGCGGAGAAGTTGCCAAGAGTTGATGCTCAATTTGTTGCATACGCTTCAGTTCTGGTCGCATGGCTTAGTGGGCTAATAGTTCGGCTCGAACAGCCCGAACTGATTTGCGTAACCGCTCGAGGCACTTAAACTTTTGCACCGTGGCCGAGCGCACACTACTGTAGTTATGAGTAACCGCAATCTGCTCCAAAGGCTGCTGGAAGTAGTAGAAGGAAAGCAGAATGCTCTTACACTTCTCACCCAGCTGCTCTACATAACTCAGCACCGAAAAGGCCTCTTCCGAGTCTGGCGTGGCCTCCGCCGTCTCATCGGCCGCCTGCGTGTCCTCTTGCCACTCGGTGGAAGGATGCCGGTTGCGGCGGCTGAGCTCCTGCCGCCACAGATTCCGACTAACGCTTACCAAGTACGTGCTGGCCGAAGCCGTTAAAACCAACGTTCCGCCCATGGCTTTCTCGTAGAATACAACCAAGGCATCGTGGAATACATCCTGCGCGTCCTGCTCCGTGCCGCCCAACTGCTTCACCTGCCGCCGCACCATCGGGAACGCCCGCCGATAAAGTTGGGTAAGTGCGACTTCACGGTCGTGCAGCAAGGCTTGCCGAAGCGCGGCCACCGGTTCAGCTGGTATTGTCGGGGATGAATGAAGTAGTTTCATGGGAGCGAGCAATCTAATGGTTAATCCTTATTTGCCACAACTATCACCTGCCGTTAAAAAAGAAAGTAAAGTTTACTGTTCTCACTGCGCTTTCTGTGCTTGCCAACTGCTACCAAGCGACTGGTAGATAAAGGCAACACTTTAAATTGGCAGATTGCTTTTGGAGAAGCCACTGAAATTAAGTGCGCACTCTCCACGTTCTTTGCCCTAATGTGTGCCCGTCTCTTTTTTTACTGTGTAATAGGTATGCTGCTGGCGGGCTGGCCGGGTGCAGCACAGGCACAGGTAACACCCACTCCAGCCGCGCCCAACCAGTCAGCGCTCCAGACGCCCCCGCTGCCACCAGCCCGCCCCGACACTAGCACCACGCGCCTACGTAAGCCTCTGCGGGGGGCAAAATTTATTCAACTTAATACCGAAGAAGCAGACCGAACCACCCTCGCACGTTACCGGTTTCGTCCTAACGCCCCCGACTCGCTTACCGCTCTGCGCACCATCCGCGACGTAGTACTAGCCCTGCAAGCCGACGCTTACCTTACCGCCTCCGCCGATACTATGCGTTGGAGTCGCGATACGGTGCAAGTACGGATATATGTGGGCGAGCAATTTCGGTGGGCCCGCTTGCGCAATGGCAACCTCGGTGACGGCCTGCTGACCAAGGCCGGTTACCGCGAAAAGTTCTTCCGCGACCAGCCTTTCCGCCCCCAGGAGTGGACCCAGCTCCAACAGCGCGTCTTGGCTGAGGCCGAAAACCAGGGATACCCCTTCGCTACGGTCCGCCTCGATTCCGTCGCGCTCATTGCCTCCGATATTGAAGGCCGCGTAGTGCTCGACCGAGGCCCCGTTATCGTATTCGACTCTTTACAGGTGCTGGGGAATACCAAAACGCGAACTCAGTTTTTGACCCGATACCTGCAGATTTTCCCTGGGCAACCCTACAGCCAGCAGCGTGTAGACGCCATCACCCGGCTGCTGCGCCAGCTACCGTATATACAGGTTAAGGCTGAGCCGGAGGTGCGATTTGCCCAAGGGAAAGCGCGGGTATACCTGCTACTCGACGACCGGCCAGCCAACCAGTTCGATGCCATTGTAGGCGTACTGCCCAACCCAAGCCCCGGCCCGGGCCAGAACAAGGTGCAGCTCACCGGCGACGTGACCATCAACCTGCGCAACATTCGCGGTGGAGGCAAGCAGTTGGGGCTGCAATGGCGCAAAGTAGACGCCGCCTCTCAACTCCTCGATGCCCAATATGTGCACCCCAACTTTTTTGGCTCGCCCTTGGAGGTGGGGGGCAATTTTAATCTTTATCGACAGTCTGATGCTTTTCTAACGCTTCGCCCTCGCCTGCAGATAACCTATCCGACGGTGCGGGCCGGGCGCATCAGCTTTTTCACCGAATTTCGTAGCTCGCGCCTGCTATCCGACTCTACCTTTCGGGAGCTACAGGCTCTCCCCGAAAACATCGACTCCGAGTACACTTCTTACGGACTGGATTATTCTAAAAATACCCTCGACGACCTATATTTCCCGCGTCGGGGGGCTTTTTTTAGCGGATTAGCTGCTGTAGGCAACAAGCGCATCAGCAAAAACACCGACCTCAACGACACGCTTTACACGCGAGTCCCTCTGCGCTCTACTCAGGTTACACTCGGCGGCCGCGCAGAATACTATTATCCCATTGGCCGCAACGGTGTGCTGCTCGGTCGGGTGCGAGGAGAGTCTTTGCTCAACGACCGTCTGTTTCTCAACGACTTGTTCCGATTGGGTGGCTTGGCTACGCTGCGCGGTTTTAGTGAGTTTGCCTTCTACGCCAGTTCTTACGCTGTCGGCACCGTGGAGTACCGCCAGTTCACTGGCCCCGATTCCTTCGTGTTTCTCTTTCTCGATCAAGCGTACTTGCAACGTAAGCTAACCCAAAGCACCAACGCCGATACGCCCACGGGCATGGGCGCAGGCATTAGCTTTCGCACTGGTGCGGGCTTATTCCAGCTGGTTTATTCTGTTGGTCGATCAGCGCAGCTAAGTCAAAAACTGGCACTTAATGCCTCTAAAATTCACTTCGGCATTACCAGTCGCTTCTAGGTCCAAACACTTACTCAAAAATTTGTCAGAGAATAAAGAGGCTGATTATCAGGCCGGAAAGCTCTAAATGCATTTTTTTGCAGCGCGTTACCACCTAATTCCGAAAAAGCCTCTTACATTTGCAGAACCAAACAGTGCGGGGTGGAGCAGTTGGTAGCTCGTTGGGCTCATAACCCAAAGGTCACAGGTTCGAGTCCTGTCCCCGCTACCTAAACAAAAAGGCCGTTTCCTAATAGGAAACGGCCTTTTTGTTTATCTCTGCGATAGTCGAAATTAGAAGCCCCTCCGGATTACTCACCCGGCATGCAGGGCTCTACGCTACGTAAATGACCGATTGCTCCTTCGGTGCATACTCGTATGCCTCTAAATGCACCAATACCTGGTCCATCGTCAGTTCCCCACGCACGAAGGCCTCAAGCAATAATTGCTGGTATGGGCTAGGAGTAAGGAAGGGGTGAGAAGGCAACTGAAATGCTAATAAAAAGGCGAGACGGTGCGCTTCACGCGGGCCCAAAGAGGAAGGATTGCGCATAAATCACTTAAGTATAAGTACGGATGCAAAGATCGGCAATAAGTACTTTTCACACAAGCTGAGCCATACTACGGAAATATACGGATAAGCGCATGCCATCCTGCCGATGGCCCTGCCTCCTTGTAGGAGCAACGTATACATAGCTGAAAGAGTAAAGCCTTAATTAGAAGCAAAGTAAAAAATGTGCTAAGCCAGTGGATAAGTGCACATTACTAGTGAGTCAAGTTACTTGGCCCAAGACAACGCCGGGCCAACATATGCGTAGCTGGCTTAATTGGGAGCCAGCAGTTTTGTTTTTAAAGAAAAAAGAAGAGTTGGACGGCAAAGAGGTTGAAATTTGTCCCCCGCCGGAGGCTTAGGCACTGAAAAGTGAAGATGAAGAAGAACTCCTAAGCTGAAAATCGAGCCTTCATAAAGAGTACAATAGCTCGTAGCCACTCAGATGGCTTTCTGCTCGGCAGGTTATTGCTGACGACAGTTCAGCTTAATCATAAATTTTCTTGCTTGCTTTCAATTGCGAGAACGTTTGCATGTATATTTAGTAAAGATCTATGGACGCTTCTTGTGGCCTGCGCCAGTTGCGTGTTTAGTGAAGGGGCCCGCGCACCCCACCAGCCTGCGCCACCTCCATACTCCTGATCTTACAGGCTACTGGTGTCTTATGAAATGTTAAGTGTCTATGTATCAGATATTCTACTTTGATTTTTATGTTGCGTATTTCCTCTTTTTTGAGGCACTGTACCTACGCTATCGGCTTGCTTGTTGTAGCAACTGTTAGTGGGGGGCTTTTCTTCTTGAATTTTGCGGTTGCTCGTCGGCCGCTCGTTGTTCAGACTGTGGCTTCCGATGGGGGGCTTTTTTTCAGTTTGGAAGCACCTGCCAGGCTTTTTGGGGGTGGGCCGGCTGACATCCCCGCCCTTGGCCTTACGCCAGTTTCAGACTTACCGACTATTCCCGTGCAGGAAGGGGTTGCGGCCGCGCTGATGGACGTCCGGCGCCGAGCCTACTTTTTATACCAATCCAGCAAATCTTCTCCGGCTACTTTCGCTGCAAATCCTGATCAGGGACTTCGTGCCACGCTGGACGCGGATGGATATACGGTAGCTACTTCCAACCATGCCGAGGCCGCCCCGGCTGATCAGCTAAGCCTGAAGCTACGGGGCATCGGACGGGACGGGATACTGGAATTTATGCCTAAGAAATCTTCCTCAGGCGCTGACTTCCAGGAAAATAAGGTGGCTTATACCCATGGCCTCGACTTCGCCGTCGATTATGAGAACTCCCCGGCCGGGTTACGGCAAAACTACACCCTGTTTCAGCGGCCGGCTGGCCTGGGTGGTCCGGTGCAAGTGCAGTTGGCCCTTCACACAAATTTGCAGGTAGCAGCGCAGCCGAATGGGCAAGCGCTGCGTTTGCTCAGAGCTGGTAAAGAAGTGCTGCGCTACGCGGGCCTGCGCGCTTGGGACGCTACTGGCCGGGTACTAGCGTCGCGCATGCAGCTCAGCGACGATAAAAAAACGGTGGCGCTGGTGGTGGATGATACGCGCGCCATTTATCCCCTTGTCATTGATCCGCTCATTAGCACGCCTAGTACCATTGCGGAGCCTGGCTCGAAGAAGCGGACCTCCTTCGGCCATCGCATAGCGGGTGCTGGCGACGTAAACGGCGATGGTTTTGACGATGTCCTTATTGCCGCCGCTGACACCTTTAACAATTCTGGTTCTGTTTACAAAAGCCGGGTATACCTCTATCACGGTAGCAAGAACGGATTAGTTACTACCGATCCTACAGTCTTGATAGCTCCTGCAAATACTCGTGCCTTCGGTCAAAATATGGCAACAGCAGGAGACATAGATACTGATGGGTACGCCGATGTACTCATCAGCGCTGAAAGCATTGGGAGTGGACCGAGGCTTGTATATTTCTATCGCGGCTCTAGCACAGGCCTCCTTACCGATACTCCTACAATTCTATCATCTCCTGGGAATAGTAGCAGCGATTATTTTGGCAATAGCGTCGCGGGAATCGGCGACATAGACGGCGATAGCTATAGCGATGTATTGGTTGGAGCCTTTGGTACGAATAGCTATGAGGGGCGCGCTTACCTTTATCGTGGTACAAGCTCGGGGTTGAATACAACTCCTAGCATCATTATTAATCCAGCCAAAACAGGCGAGGATTGGTTTGGCGTCAGTGTGGCCGGAGCCGGCGACGTGAACCAAGACGGCTACGCGGATGTGGTGATTGGGGCACAGGGCGCAAATAATAATCGGGGGCGTGCGTACGTCTACTTCGGTTCTAGCGCCGGACTGGCCCCATCCCCCACCATACTAAATGAGCCCCATGGGGTGAGGCTCAGCCAATTCGGGGTAAACGTGTGTGGGGCAGGAGACGTCAATGGCGATGGTTATTCTGATATTCTGGTGGGGATTATTGCCGGTCTGGGGGCACCCCCAACCGCGCCTACTTCTACACTGGCGGCCCTACTGGGATAAATACAGCCCATGTAACTCTTGATGACCCCATGGCAAAACCGGGGAGCTTTTTTGGGCTGGACATTGCCGGAGTAGGGGATGTTGACAAAGATGGGTACAGCGATGTATTGATTGGCGCTTATGGTTCCGAGGGAAATAAGGGTAGAGCCTATCTATATCAGGGGTCCAGTTCTGGGCTGCGCACCACTAGCCCCATTATATTGAGCAGACCAGCAGGAACGAATGGCTTCCTATTCGGCAGCGTAGTAGCCGGGGTCGGCGACATTGATGGGGATGAGGATGACGATATCATGATCGGTGACCCATATGCCAACAACCGACAAGGCCAAGTTTATCTGTACCAAGGGGCTAGTGTTGCCCCTTTACCAGTTGAGTTGGTAAGCTTTACGGCTGTAGCCAGCGGCGCATCGGCGGTGAGCCTAACCTGGACTACGGCTTCTGAAACCCAAAATGCCGGTTTCGCGGTGGAGCGCAGCACTGGGGGGCAAATTTTTGCTACCATCGCCAAACTTAAGGGCGCCGGTACGAGCACTGCTGCGCACCACTATAATTTCCGCGATGCGCAGCTACCCCTGGGAGAACCGATTGTCTATTATCGCCTTCGCCAAACCGACCTCGATAGTACCATAAGCTATTCGCCGGTGCGGGCCGTACACCTGTCCAAAGCTGCACCTGGCTTCGACGTGTATCCGACGGTAGTGGTTGCTGGGCGCGCGCGCTACCGCTATACCGGACCAGCCGTCGCGGCTACCTTGCATGTTATCAACCAAAGCGGCCAAGTGGTTCGCACCCAATCGGTAAAGGATATGGCAGAAGGCGACCTAGCGCTGGCAGGCCTACCGGGGGGCATTTATGTGGTGCGCTATCAAACCTCAGACGGTCACTTCCAAAGCCGCTGCGTGATAGAATGATTGGAGGCGCCTATTTTTAAATTTCCAGCTTAAAATAGCCCCCTTGCCTTTCAGGGAAGACTGCCGGATCACCAGATCGCCGGAGATAACGAAGGTACGGGGTTGAAATGCTTCCTTCAGACGCATCTGCTCCAGAAAAAGCCGCGCCGCTTGCTGCCCAATACGGTAGGGGTGAAGATCCACGGTCGTTAAGCCCGGCTCAATCATCGACGCCATAAACTCGTCGCCGAAGCCTACTACCGCCATATCTTCCGGCACTCGCAGGCCGCGCTTTTTGAGCGCTACTAGCAAATCGAAGGCATTGGTGTAGTTAATGGCAAAAATGGCGTCGGGCGGCTCCGGCAAGGCCAGCCACGCATCTAAGGCGGCTACGGCCTCTTCCGGCTGAAACTCTATATGCACCTCATACTCGGGGCGGAGCGGCATTTGGTTACGTTTAAGGGCATGCTGGTAGCCCGCTAAACGATTACGGCTGATGAGCAAAGACTCAGGTCCGGCCAAGATGGCAATCCGCTGCGCGCCTTGTTCAATCAGATGCTCGGTCACGTTGAAAGCGCCATTCCAGTCATCCAGAATCACTTTAGCGCTATCTACCTCGTTGCTCACTCTATCAAAATGGACCACCGGAATTCCACGGCAGGCCAGCGGCTTCACGTGGTCGAAGTTCTGGGTTTCGCGGGAGTGACAAATCAGTAGCCCATCTACACGGCTGGCAATAAGTGCCTGCACGTTACTGACTTCCACATCATACGATTCCTTTGACTGACAAATCATGACGCGGTAGCCTGCCTCCGTCACTACTTGCTGAATACCACTGATAGCCGTGGCAAAAAAGGGCCGCTCAATGTCCGGAATAACGACGCCAATGGTCTTGGTTTCGCTGCTCTTTAAGCTCTGAGCCAATAAGTTAGGCTGGTAATCTAGCTGCCGGGCCACGTCAATAATAGCCTGCCGGGTATTGGAGTTGATGTCAGAGTGGCCATTGAGCGCCCGCGACACCGTGGAAGGCGCTACGCCCAGCACTTTTGCCACGTCGCTGATGGTGGTTTGGTGCCGTTTGCGCTCCGGCGCTGGCAGAGCCTTGTTATCCGTGAAGTGATAGTCGCAGGACTTGCAAAAGAACCGTTGACGGCCCCGAATGAAGCCTGCCCGCATCACCGCATCAGCGGAGGTGCACTTTGTGCATTTCATCATAATATGAATAGTATTATTTCGAAATGCTCAAACAGTAGAGAAAAAGCACTCCGAAATATCCTCCTTGATTATTCGAAGATAATCTAAAATTATTTTTTGTCTTGAGGAGTTTTAAGATTACCTATCGAAACCGTTTCCGGTAACGTTTTCGATATTTTTATTTAGAAATCAGCCTGTTAGGCCATGTTTTTTTTTGCTTTCGGTTGCAATTGTTATTCTATCTTCGAGAGCAAGTCACCCAGAATAGCTTGTTGCGGGGTTTTCAGCAAACCTTTAGATACAAGCTATGGAGCTTAAAGTTAATTGGACTTTTATAATAAATAGTGCCCATGTTGCACACGATGCGCTGGTTCGGACCTCATGATCCGGTTTCTCTTCATTCACTCCGCCAAGCGGGCTGTAGCGGCGTAGTTACGGCCCTGCACCAGTTACCGGTAGGAGTGGTGTGGCCAACAGAGGAAATTCGAGCGCGGCAGCAGTTGATCGAAGCAGATAATGGCCAGTATTCGGCCTTGCACTGGGCAGTAGTAGAAAGCCTGCCGGTGCACGAGGATATTAAGAAAGGCTTGCCCAGCCGCACAAAGTATATAGAGAACTATAAAGAGTCGTTGCGCAACTTGGCCGCCTGCGGCATTCAGACGGTGTGCTACAACTTTATGCCGGTGCTGGATTGGTCGCGCACCAACCTGAACTACCAGATGCCCGACGGCTCACGGGCGCTACGGTTTGTATGGCAGGACTTCGCAGTATTCGACCTGTGCATTTTAAAGCGTCTTGGCGCCGAAAACGATTACGACTCAACCGTAGCAGCCGCGGCTCGCGCTCAGTTTGCCGCTATGTCGCCGGCTGATCTGCAAACGTTATCGGATACCGTGCTGCTTGGGTTGCCTGGCTCGGAGGAAGCCTTTCAGCTAAGTAAATTTCAAGGTTTGCTAGATGAGTACGCAGCTATTGGTGCTACTGAGCTGCGCGAAAACCTGTACTACTTTCTGCGGGAAGTAGGTCCGGTAGCAGAAGAGGTGGGCGTTAATCTGTGCATTCACCCCGACGACCCGCCGTACCCGCTTATGGGCTTGCCGCGCGTAGTAAGTACCGAAGCTGACCTCGCTGGGCTGTTGCAAGCGTATGATTCGCCGGCCAATGGCCTGACGTTTTGCACAGGCTCCTTAGGAGTTCGGCCAGATAATGACCTGGCTAGCATGGCGCGCCGATTTGCCCCCCGCATTCATTTTATTCACCTCCGGGCCACCAAGCGCGAAGAAAACCCGCGAAATTTCCACGAGGCCGATCATCTCACCGGCGACGTGGATATGTATGCGGTCGTGAAAGAGCTGGTGCGTGAAGAGCTGCGCCGGGCCCAGACGGGTGAAGGCAACGCGGCCATTCCCATGCGCCCCGACCACGGTCATCAGATGCTCGACGACTTAGAGAAACGCACCTATCCGGGCTACTCGGCTATCGGGCGGCTGCGTGGGTTGGCGGAGTTGCGCGGGCTAGAGCTGGGAATTCGGCGCAGTATGCAGGAAGCTGAAAAAAGCCCCCCAGCGCACACTACTACTGCTGCTTTCGCCTCGCGCGTCAATTAATACGTCTCATTTGCCCTCTCACCTATGCGATTCCGCTTTCTGCTCCTGCTTGTAGTTCTATGCGTTGGCTCCCTTCAACAGGGCCTTGCCGACGATGGCTACCGCTTGTGGCTAAAGTATGATCAGCTGTCAGATGCGCGCTTGCGCAAAGCATGGCAGGCGCAGGCTAAGGGCATTACACTAGAAAATGGAGCATCGCCTACTTTACAAACGGCCGCCCACGAGCTGCAACTCGGGCTGCAAGGTTTGTTGGGCCGCCCGGTGTTGGTGGGAGCATCGGGCGGTAAGGGGCGTATCCATTTGCAAGTAGCCCCCGACCCCACACTGGGCAAGGAAGGCTACAAGATATCGGAGCAAAATGGTGGACTGGTCATAACCGGCCCTACCGATGCGGCCGTGCTCTATGGCTCATTTGCCCTGCTCCGCCACATCCAGACCGGACAAATGCCCCCCACGGCGGCCCTGACCAGTCAGCCGCGCATTCAGTACCGCATGCTTAATCATTGGGACAACCCCAATGGCACCGTAGAGCGCGGCTACGCGGGTTCTTCGATCTGGAAATGGCTGGAGCTACCTGAAGTCATTGACCCTCGCTACAAGGACTACGCCCGCGCCAACGCCTCTATTGGTATCAATGGTATCGTAGTTAACAACGTGAATGCCAGTGCGCGCTACCTGACGCCCGAGTATTTGCGCAAGGTGGCAGCGGTCGCCGATGTAATGCGGCCCTATGGCATTCGAGTGTATCTGTCGGTGATGTGGGCGGCGCCTAAACTCATTGGGGGTCTTTCTACCTCCGATCCGCTCGACCCCAAAGTGCGGCAGTGGTGGAAAGCGCGCACTGATGAGATTTACAAGACTATTCCTGACTTCGGTGGCTTTCTGGTAAAAGCCAACTCGGAGGGTGAACCCGGTCCCCAGGACTACGGCCGCAACCACGCCGACGGTGCCAACATGCTCGCCGAATCGTTGGGTCAGCATGATGGCATTGTGATGTGGCGGGCCTTCGTATACAAAGCCAACTCCAAAGGCGACCGCTTCAAGGAGGCATATGAGGAGTTTAAACCGCTCGACGGCAAGTTCGACCCCAAAGTGCTGGTGCAGGTGAAAAACGGCCCGATTGACTTTCAGTCGCGCGAGCCGTTTCACCCGCTGTTTGGCGCTATGCCACGCACCCCGCTCGTGCTGGAAGTGCAGTTGACCCAGGAGTATCTAGGCTTTGCAACCCATTTGGTGTACTTGGGGCCACTTATCAAGGAATGCTTGGAGTCCGACACCTACTCCCAGGGCAAAGGTTCAACGGTGGCAAAGGTGGTCGATGGCACCCTCGAGAAACACAGCATAAGAGGCATTGCCGGCGTTGCCAACATCGGCTCCGACCGCAACTGGACGGGCCACCCCGTGGGGCAGGCCAACTGGTACGCTTTCGGCCGGCTGGCTTGGGACCACACGCTAAAATCGGATGCCATTGCCGAGGAGTGGACCAAAATGACGCTGACACCGGAGCCCGAGGCTGTGCGCACAATTTCGCAGGTGCTCAACCAGTCGCGCAACATTTATGTGCGCTACACCACGCCGCTGGGTCTGCACCACATTATGGGGCAGAGCATCCACTATGGCCCCGAGCCTTGGCTGGAAAAAAGCGCCCGCCCCGACTGGACCTCAGTGTACTATCACAAAGCCGACTCCATCGGTCTCGGCTTCGACCGCACCGCCAAAGGTTCCAATGCCTTGAGTCTATACGCCCCACAGGTGGGCCAGCTCTGGGGAAATCCGGCCACCTGCCCACCCAACTACCTATTGTGGTTTCACCACGTGCCCTGGGGCCAGCGGCTAAGCACCGGCAATACGCTCTGGGATGAACTAGCTACCCGCTACTACACTGGTGCCGACTCGGTGGTGTGGATGCAACAGCAATGGGAGAAGGTGAAGCCGAAAGTAGACCCCGAACAGCACACCGATGTAGCTTCCCGCCTGCGCATTCAGCACCGCGAGGCCCTTTGGTGGCGCGACGCCTGCGTGCTCTACTTCCAGACCTACGCAAAGCGGCCCATTCCGCCCTCGCTGACGCCCCCCACCCGTCCGCTCGCCGAAATCAAAGAGCTGGTCGACATCTATCAACTGCGCTAATCAATCCGCATCATTCTTTCAGTCATGACACACATTGAGCATCTTGTTTCATCGCATATCCAGCCCAGCGGGGAGCAGGCTAACCCGTTTTCCTTGGAAGGAAAGCTGGCTTTGGTGACGGGCGGTGGCACTGGCATCGGCTTGGAAATAGCCCGGTGCATGACGGTTGCGGGCGCTACCGTCGTTATCACTGGCCGCCGGGAGACAGTGCTGCAAGAAGCTGTTGCTGAGCTTGGCAACTCAGCGCATTATCTCACCAACGACATCTGTGAGCTGGATACACTCGAAGGCCTTGTAGCTCATATTGAGGCCACTTACGGGCCGCTGGATATTCTGGTGAACAATGCCGGAGTAAATATGAAAAAGCCCGCCTTAGAGGTCACTGACGAAGACTTTAGCCGTATAATTCATACAAACCTGAACGCGGTATTTTCGCTCACTCGCGCCTGTGCCAAGCGTATGGTAGCCCGCCGGAGCGGAGTTATTCTGATGATCTCCTCCATGGCCGCCTACTACGGTATTGATCGGGTAGTAGCCTACGCGGCGTCGAAGTCGGCGGTAGAAGGGATGGTGAAGGTGCTGGCCTCCGAGTTTTCCAAAGACAACGTGCGGGTGAATGCCATTGCCCCCGGCTTTATCGAAACGGAGATGAGCCGCACCGCCATGAACTCCGACCCCGACCGCCGCGACCGGGCCATGCGCCGCACGCCCATGGGCAAGTTCGGCCAGCCCTCTGATATCGGCCATGCCGCTGTGTTTATGGCTTCTGAGGCCGCACGCTATATCACGGGCGCCTCCCTCCCTGTGGATGGCGGTAACTCCATTGGCTTTTAGGAGCTAATTCCACTAGAAATTCAGCTTACTCTCATACCTCAAACATCCCACTTCCATGCATTTATCATTACGAAAAACGGTCTTTGGGCTGAGCTGGCCGCTTGCGGTGGCCACCAGCCTACCCCTAGCCGGGGCCATGCTCGTCCCGGTTCAGGTACACGCTCAGGCAGCCCAATCTATTTCCGGTCGTGTTGTGGCGGCCGATGGTACCGGTTTGCCCGGTGTAAACGTGGTTGTGAAAGGATCGAGTACAGGTGCTGCAACTGACGCCGAAGGCCGGTTTACTGTAGCTGCGGCGCCGGGCTCTACCTTGGTGTTTTCCTTCGTAGGCTACGCACCCCAGGAAGTAGCTGTTGGTAATCAGTCGACGATAAATGTAACGTTGGCGGAGGATACCAAAGCCTTGAGTGAGGTAGTGGTAGTAGGCTACGGTGTGCAGAAGAAGAGTCAGGTAACGGGCGCTATCTCATCGGTAGATGAGCAGTCATTGCGCGACGTGCCGGTGGCCAACATTGGCCAGGCCTTGCAGGGGCGCGCCGCCGGTGTCAACATTTCCAGCAGCAGCAATGCGCCGGGTCAGTCGCCCGTTATCCGTATTCGTGGCAACCGCTCGTTTGCGGGCAGCAACGACCCATTGCTGGTAGTAGACGGGATACCATTTGATGGTAACCTAAACGACCTGAATCCCGACGACATTACCTCGCTGGAAGTCCTGAAAGATGCTTCCTCAACGGCCATCTACGGAGCGCGGGGGGCAAATGGCGTTATTCTGATCACAACCAAGCGCGGCAAGGCTGGCGCTCCACGGGCAACATACAGCGCCTACTACGGCGTAAAAAAGCCCATCGGCCTGTATGATCTGCAAAATGGCCAAGAGTATTATAACTACCGTGCGGAAGCTTTTCGTGCCGCTGGGCAGAATCCGAACAGCGCCGCGGGCTTTTTGACGGATGATGAGCGCGCCAACTACGAAGCTGGCAGAAGCTTTGACTACCAAGACTTGATGTTCCAGAATGGGCGCATCCAGAACCACGCGCTAGGTGTGAGCGGTGGGACAGAGCAGACGCAGTACTCCGCTTCGCTCGGCTACTACGAAGAAACGGGCATCGTACCGGTACAAGGCATCGAACGGTATTCGTTGCGCGGAACCTTGGATCAACAAATCGGAAAACGGATCAAAGTTGGGTTGAATACACTTAACTCGTTTACGAAGCAAGATGATCCTAACCTGAACATCTCCTACAACATCCTAACGAGCAGTCCGCTTGCTTCGCCCTACGATGCTAATGGCCTGCCGATCCTATTTCCTAATGCTGACAATGCCCAGGCTAATCCGCTGGCTTACTACTCACCGGATGCCCACTTTGAACAGCGCCGGCGCTTACGCACCTTCAACAGCCTGTATGGGCAGGTTAACATTATAAAAGGGTTGGATTATCGTTTGAATCTGGGCTTAGATGGCCGTACAGAAAATAACGAATCATTCTTCGCTTCGAACACGCCAGCGCGTGCTGGGGGGCAAAATGCCGCCACTCGCAACAACAGCATTGCCTTTAACCTGCTGGTTGAAAACATCCTGACGTACAACCGCACTTTTGCGGAAAAGCACGATGTAAACTTTACCGGTTTATATAGCTGGCAGCAGTTCCGCACGGACGGTTTCGGTACGGGCTCCCAGAACTTACCTACCAACTACCAGCAAGCCTTTAACCTGGGCGCCGGTACGCCTACGGCCCCTAGCAGCAACCAGAGCCAGTGGGATATTATTTCCTACATGGGCCGCTTAAACTACGCGTTTGATGACCGCTATTCGGCTACGCTGACAATGCGTGTGGACGGCTCGTCACGTTTGGCTCCCGGCAATAAGTATAAGCCCTTCCCATCGGCTGCCGTAGCCTGGAATATTGCCAATGAATCGTTTCTGCAGGATAAGGCTTGGGTGAGCAACCTGAAGCTGCGTGCCAGCTATGGTCGTACTGGCAGCACTGCCGTAAACCCTTACCAGACACTTGGCTCTTTGCAGTCGAGCTTAGGCAACGGCTACTACAACTTTGGTGGAACAGGTGTAGCTGGTGCAGTTCCAGCCTCTATTCCTAACCCCAACCTGGGCTGGGAATACACTGCTACCACTAACTTCGGCCTTGATTTTGGTTTCTTCGATAACCGTGTCACCGGTGCGGTTGAAGTCTACCAACAGCGTACCAGCGACCTGCTGTTGCCTGATGCGTTGCCCACAACCAGCGGCTACGGTTCCTTTACCCGTAACATCGGAGAAACCCAAAACCGTGGTGTAGAAGTTAGCTTGACCACGATTAATATACGCTCGGCTAACAGCTTTGAGTGGAGCACTGACTGGAACTTTACCTTAAACCGTGAGAAGGTGCTTGACCTCGGCTTGGGTGAGGATGAAAATGGCAACCAACGCAGCGACATCAGCAATCAGCGCTTTATTGGTCAGCCACTGTATGTCTTCTACGACTATAAGTACGCCGGAATCTGGCAGCAAGAGGAGGCGGCAGCGGCAGCCAAAGCCGGTACTCGCGTAGGCCAAGTTAAAATAGAAGACCTCAATGGTAACGGGGTTGTAGATGGAGGTGATCGGCAAATTATCGGTAACCGCCAGCCCAAATTTGAAGCTGGCATGACCCAACGCCTACGCTTCAAAGGCTTCGACTTAACCGCTGTGGGTCTGACCCGCGTGGGCGCCACGGTGGTAGATCCGCTGCTCTTCCCTTCCAACTACATCACGACCTTCAGCGGCCGCCGCAACCAGCTCAACTTACCGTACTGGACGCCTGAGACGCCTACTAATCGTTACCCACAGCCTAACCAAAACTACTTCAACGACTTTGTACTCAACTCTCAGACCTTGGCTTATCTGAGTGGTACATTCATCAAGGTGCGTAGCATCGATTTAGGCTACACCCTGCCAGCTAGTCTCATTCAAAAGGCTAAGATGAGCACAGCTCGTATCTACTTGCAGGTGCAAAACCCGCTCATTTGGTCTCCGGTGAGCTACTACAAGAAAAACAAGGCCATCGACCCAGATGCCCTGTCTTATTCGACCCGGTTTAGTGGTAGCACCGCTAATAACGGTGGTATCTCCTTTGACGGCTTAGCTGGTACGAACTACCCTGCTACCCGCGCCTTCATTGTAGGCTTAAACGTAGGTTTCTAATCACAAACTTTTCTTAACGCTGAGTGCGTTCTTGACTATATGAAAAAGATACTGCTTACTGGTTCGGCGCTGGCTTTACTGTTAGCCGCTAGCAGCTGTAACAAAGACACACTAGAGGAAACTCCTCGTTCCATTCTAGTGCCCAGCTTCCTTGGTACACCCGAAGGTATACAGGTCGGCTTGGCGGGCGTATACTCCGGCTTGCGTAGTGCAACCGCCGATCAGGGAGGTTCTATTTTTATCTCGCAGGGTACCGATGAGTTCATGCGCGGTTTTGCCGCAACAGAAGGCTTCGAGGATTATAACGCTGGTACCCTAAACGGAACCAATGGCAACGTAACGAACACGTGGGGTGCCTACTACCGCACGATTAATACGGCCAATGGCGTAATCCAGTATGCATCCACGGCGCAGGGGCTTTCTCCAACTGCTGTTGCTCAGGCTATAGCAGAGGCTAAAGTGCTGCGTGCCTGGCACTACTTCCGCCTAGTGCGGTCCTTCGGTGATGTGCCATTGACGCTCACGTTCGTGGACCAGCCCACCAAAGACTTTACGCGGGCTCCCATAGCCGATGTGTACAATGCCATTGTAACGGACCTGAACGACGCGCTGGGCACTATTGCTAATACGGCCGCGCAGCCTGGGCGTGTAACGCGGGCTACGGCCCTGCACATACTGGCGCAGGTGCACTTAACCCGAGCTACCTCTACCGCCAAACAAGGGGACGACTACGCCAAAGCTGCTCAGTACTCCGAAGAGTTGATCAAGGATGCCGCGAGTAAGTATGGCAAAGGATTGGAGGCTGACGCAGCCGACGTATTCAAAGAAGGTAACGAGAACGGGAAGGAAGTGCTGATGAACGTGCAGTTTAACACGGACCCCACCTTCACGGGCATATCTGATAACGGAGCTGGCGGCGCCGGTCAGAACCAAACTAATTACCTGTTTCGCGGCCGCTACGACTTGCTGCCCAACGTAGAGCGTAGCATTGTATACGGCCGACCTTTTGGTCGTCTTATTTCTACCCCGTACTTGCTCGATTCGTACATTCTGCCCACAGAAACGACCCCGCGGCAGTGGCGCACCACTGATACCCGCTATAATAAGTGGTTCTCGACAATGTGGCTAGTCAATAATACGACTGGTATAAATGGTGGTCGCGCATTTAATTCAAAGGCAGTAGTAGGTGATACTGCTGCTTGGTATGCGGGCCGTGAACTTACGGCGGCAGAGCGCGCGCGTATTGCCGCTCGACCTAATGGTCCGTACGTAGTAGGTACTCCTAGCACCTACACCACCAACTTCTCACCATTCATCAACAAGTTTGACGACGCCACGCGTCCGGCTGCGAACACCAGTTCTGACCGGCCATTAATTTTGCACCGGCTGTCTGAAACCTATCTGATTGCGGCGGAAGCTAATATGTACTTAGGTGACCTCAATAAAGCCCGTGATTTCATCAATGTTGTACGTCGTCGGGCAGCCGCACCTGGCAGAGCTACTCAAATGGAAATCGCCACGAGCCAGATAAACATTGACTTTATCCTGGATGAGCGTAGCCGTGAGTTGGCTGGTGAGCAATTGCGCTGGTACGACTTAGTTCGGACTGGCAAGCTGATCGAGCGCGTGAAGAAATATGTACCGCCACTGGTAAATTCTAAGCCCTCGCCCATCCCTGGCGTTACCGACAACTACGGTTCTAACGCTGCTGCTAACATCCAGCCCTACCACGTGCTGCGTCCCATTCCGCGGCAGGAAATTGACCGCACGAGTGGTAAGATCACCCAGAATCCGGGCTATCCGCAATAGCGCACGTGAATAAGTAAAAGCATTGCCGGCAGTACGCCGAATTCGTTCGGATTCAGTGTACTGCCGGCAGTACTTTTTTAGAATGGTACCATAACCATTTAAGCTAGATACTTAGCTGGCCCAAACAGGTTGTTGCTTTACAGATCAGCACAAGTAAACGCTATGTTGGTCATTGGGGGGCAAATTCCGGCTAGACAATCATCGGTGAGCTGTAGCGCCCAACAAATTTTATGCGGTAAGCACCGCCATTGCGCTTACCTGCAAATTGAGCTTACTGTTGGGCGGTGGATTGCTAATAAGGTCTAACCACCATCTAACCAGTAAGCGTCAAAATAGCTAACATACTCCGCACCGGGTCTAATCAACACTTTATAGAATAGCATGAAATTCAAACGGCTCCTTCTCACTTTCCTCGCTCTTTTAACGCAAATCTCAGCCTTATTTGCACAATCGATTGAGTTGGTAAATCCCATTATGACGGGCTTCTACCCCGATCCTAGCGTCATTCGAGTAGGCACGGATTACTACTTGGTTAACTCTACCTTTTCCTATTTTCCAGGCATTCCGGTGATGCATAGCAAGGACCTGAAAAACTGGAAGCAGATTGGAAATGTCATCAGTCGGCCTTCGCAAATGAACTTCATGGGCGACCGGATGACCCGTGGGTTATTTGCTCCGGCCATTGAGCACCATAATGGCACGTTTTACGTCACCTGCACACTCATTGACCACAAGGGCAATTTTGTGGTGACGGCCAAAAATCCTGCTGGCCCGTGGAGCGACCCGATTTTTTTACCAGAGGTAAAGGGCATCGACCCTTCCTTGTTTTTTGAAGGCGACAAAGCCTATGTTATCTATAACAGCGACCCGCCAAACAATGTGTCCCTGTATTCTGGCCACCGCACCATCAAGATTATCGAGCTCGATCCCGTGAAGCTGCAAACCGTGGGCGAGGCCAAAATCCTGGTCAACGGCGGCGTCGATTTGAGCAAAAAGCCGGTCTGGATTGAAGGACCGCACATCATGAAGCGCAACAACTGGTATTACCTGTATGCGGCCGAAGGCGGTACGTCGGTAAATCATACGGAGGTGGTGTTCCGCAGCAAGTCGCCGCTAGGGCCGTACATGCCTTACGAGAAAAACCCCATTCTCTCGCAGCGGGAGCTGCCTAAAGATCGCAAAGACCCTATCACATCGGCAGGACACGCGCAGTTTGTGGACGGGCCCGATGGGCAGACCTACGCCATCTTCCTGGCGGTACGGCCTTACGAAGGCAACCATTACAATACGGGCCGGGAGACGTTTATCGTACCCGTAGTATGGAAAGACGAGTGGCCGGTGATGGACCCCGGCCCTGGCGGCGTGCAGTATTCATACACGGCGAAGTTTCCCGAGGTAAAACAGCCGGGCGCCCGGCCACAGAGCGGCAATTTCAGCTACACCCTCACCTTCGACAAGGAGCTTGACCCGGCGCTGTTGTTCATGCGCACAGTGGACAGCACGAACTTTTCGCTGAGTAAAGACAAAGGGCTCACGCTAAAGCTGAAGCCGGAAACCTGCTCGGAGCTCGGCAACCCGGCCTTCATTGGCAAGCGCCAACAGCACCTGTATGGCAGCGCCGAAACGGAGTTGAGTTTCTCGGCTAAGGCGGAGAATGAAACCTCTGGCCTAGTGGTCTTTCAGGATGAAAAGCACTTTTACTACCTATGCAAATCGGTTGAAAAAGGCCAGCCAGTGATGCAGCTGTTCAAGAGTACCGACGAGCCAAAGAAGATGGAGCCGCTGGCAAAAGCGCCTTTGAAAGCTGCGGCGGGCAAAGTTCAATTACGCATTAGAGCAGAGGGCGATACCTACAGTTTCCATTTTTCGGAAAACGGCAAAGCCTGGACGCTGCTCAAAGACAAAGTAGACGCGCGCTTCCTGAGCACGCAAACGGCGGGGGGCTTTATTGGCTGTCTGTTCGGTATGTACGGCACGTCGGCCGGCCAGCCCACCGTCAATACAGCCTCTTTCAAGTGGCTGAAATACGAGGGTCACGACCCGATGTACAAGAAATAGAGCGCAACGCCCGCGTAACGTCACGCCCCTGATTTCTAGCTGCTTAGTTGATGAACTTACCTTTCAAACTCCCTCAGCGCCTCAAGAGTGGTGGCCTGCTTTTGCTATCTCTGCTGTCTATCGGCTTGGGCGACGGCCTAGCGCAGCGCGCGCCCAAGCCGACGCGCTCGGCTTCAAGGGGGGCTTTTTATACGGGAAAATACCCCAATCTGCTCCGGGAAGCGGGCTACAGCCAGGCCGACATCGATAAGAAGGTGACCCAAACCTATCAGGCGCTTTTTGAAGGAGCCAACCGAATTTACTTCGAAGTAGGTGATTCGATGGCCTACGTTTCTGACCTGAAAAACCATGATGTCCGGACGGAGGGAGTTTCCTATGGGATGATGATAGCCGTGCAGTTGAATAAGAAGGAGGTGTTTGACCGCATTTGGCGCTGGTCGAAAAGGTACCTGCAACACCAGGAAGGGCCTTTGAAAGGGTATTTTGCCTGGAGCCTCAATCCGGCCACGATGAAGCGCAACTCCGAAGGACCGGCTTCCGATGGTGAGCTGTACTTCGTGACCAGCCTGCTGTTTGCCTCCAACCGCTGGGGCAACGCCACGGGCATCAACTACTACCAGGAAGCTCGCAACATTCTGGATGCGATGTGGAAAAAGGACGGGACCGGTGATGTGTACAACCTGATTAACACCGAGCACAAGCAAATCACCTTTGTACCCGTCGGCGACATGTATAACTGGACCGACCCTTCCTACCACGTGCCGGCTTTTATGGAAGTGTGGGCCGAGTATGCTAAGGACGGACACGAGCAATTCTACCGGGCCTGCGCCGATACGTCGCGGGCGTTTCTGCGCCGCGCTTGCGACCCAGTCACCGGCCTCAATTACGACTACACCGAGTTTAGCGGCAAGCCCCACGCAACCAAGTGGGCGCCGCCCGCCTTCCGCTACGATTCGTGGCGGGTGCCTATGAACATTGCCATGGATTACGTGTGGTTTGGCAAGGATAAGACCTGGCAGGAGCAGTACGCCCAGCGTTTTCAGGGCTTCCTGCGCAGCAAGGGCATCAACACCTTCGAGGACCAGTTCAACGTGGACGGCTCGCGGCCCGATTTTATTCTGCAAGCCGGCAACGTCAAGAAGCTGCGGCACTCGCTGGGCCTGGTGGCTACATCCGCCTCGGCCTCCCTGGCCAGTCAGGACAAGCAGAAGCTGGATTTTGTGCGCGCCCTCTGGGATGCCAAGCTGGAGCCATACGAGGATGGCTACTTCGACCCTTATTACGACGGCATTTTATACCTGTTTAGCTTGATGCATTTGAGCGGAAAATACCAGGCTATAAAGCCTCAGCAGCGCTAAAAAACTCGAACGCATATACGCTTTTTCTATGGGGGGCTTTTTCAGTAAACTCGGATTGAGCTGCGGAATATTCTGCGCGCTGGTTGCTCGTTTTCCGCTTTCTGCGCAAACTAAGCAGGCGCAGAATCCTGTAATTTTTGCCGACGTGCCGGATCTGTCGATGATTCGGGTGGGGGGCAATTATTACATGAGCAGCACAACCATGCACATGAGTCCGGGCGTGCCGATTATGAAGTCCACGGATTTGGTGAACTGGCGCCTGGTAAGCTACGCCTACGACACCCTGGCCTCGAACGACGCCATGAACCTGGCTAACGGCCAAAGCACGTATGGCCGCGGCTCGTGGGCAAGCAGCCTGCGCTTTCACAACGGCACGTACTACGTGTCCACGTTTGCTCAAACTTCTGGCCGAACGCATATCTATTTCACTAAGAACATCGAAAAAGGCCCCTGGAAGGCGGTGTCGTTCAAGCCCAGCTACCACGACCATTCCCTGTTCTTCGACGACGACGGCCGGGTGTACCTGGTATATGGCGGCGGCAAGCTGCGGCTGGTGGAACTGACCGCCGACGCCTCTGGCGTGAAGCCCGGCACCACGGAACAGGTACTGATTGAAAATGCCGGTGCGCCAGCCGGCCCCAATACTGGCCTGCCCGCCGAAGGCTCGCAGCTCTTCAAAATCAAGGGCAAATACTACCTCTTCAACATTGTGTGGCCCAAAGGTGGCATGCGCACAGTCGTTGTTCACCGGGCCGACAAGCTAACGGGCCCCTACGAAGGCCGGGTGGCCTTGCAGGACCTGGGCGTAGCCCAAGGCGGCCTCATCGACACACCCGACGGGCAGTGGTACTCCTACTTATTCCGTGATTTTGGGGCGGTAGGCCGCATTCCGTATCTGGTGCCGGTAACATGGGCGGATGGCTGGCCCGTGCTGGGCACGGGGGGCAAAGTGCCCGAAACGCTAGCCTTGCCCGCTAGCAAAGGGCTGATTCCCGGCCTCGTGGCGTCGGATGATTTCAGCCGGCGGCCGGGCGCGCCGGCCCTGCCCTTAGTGTGGCAGTGGAACCACAACCCCGACAACGCGCTCTGGTCGCTCACCAACCGCAAAGGCTACTTGCGCCTGAAAACCGGCCGCGTGGATACCTCCTTTGTCCTGGCCCGCAACACGCTCACCCAGCGCACCATCGGGCCCACGTGCTCTGGGGCTACCGCCCTGGATGTCTCGCAATTAAAAGACGGCGACTTCGCCGGCCTCGCGCTGCTACAAAAGCGCTACGGGCTGGTAGGAGTGAAGCGCACAAAGGATACGAAGTCCATTGTGATGGTGAGTGCGGAATCGGAAAAACCCGTGGAAATACAGCGCGTGCCGCTGACGCAGAATAAAATCTATTTCAAGGCCGAATGTGATTTTACGGACCGCAAAGACGTCGCTGTTTTCTTCTACAGCCTCGACGGTAAAGCCTGGCAAAAAATAGGCGCGCCGCTTAAAATGGCATACACGCTGCCACATTTTATGGGCTACCGATTTGGGCTTTTTAACTACGCCTCAAAAAATGCCGGCGGCTATGCTGACTTTGATTATTTCACCATTTCAGAGCAGATCAGCAAAGAATAAAAGAACGTCATGCAGAGCGGAGCGAAGCATCTCGCGTGCTGACGCAGGATTAGCAATCCCACTAAACACGCGAGATGCTTCGCTCCGCTCTGCATGACAATATGCATTCATTCAATAAGACATCAAATGATAAAACATAAGCTCTGGTATCTGCTGGTTGCATTGGTCTTTGTTAGCGCAGCGGCCAGCGCGCAGAACCCTTTTATCACCGATCAATTCACAGCTGACCCAACAGCGCGCGTATTCAACGGGCGGGTGTACGTGTATCCGTCGCACGATATTCGGGCCACTCCCGGGCACGGGCGGGCCGGCTGGTTTGTGATGGAGGACTACCACGTGTTTTCGTCCGCTAACCTGACCGATTGGACCGACCACGGCGTCATCGTGACCCAAAACAAGGTGCCCTGGGTGAAGCCCAACAGCTACAGCATGTGGGCCCCGGACTGCATCTACCGCAACGGCAAATACTACTTCTACTTCCCGACTACTCCCAAAGACACGACGGTCATCAAAGGCTTCACCATCGGCGTAGCCGTGGCTGACAAACCCACCGGACCATTCGTGCCGCAGCCGCTGCCCATCAAGGGCGTGCGCGGCATCGACCCAAACGTGTTCATCGATAAGGATGGACAGGCGTATTTGTACTGGTCGCAGGGAGAGATTTTCGGCGCCAAGCTCAAAGAAAATATGCTGGAGCTAGCCTCTGAGGTTAAAACTTTGGGGGAATTGCCCACTAAGGGCTTGAAAGAAGGCCCATATGTATTCGAACGCCAAGGCACGTATTACCTCACCTATCCGCACGTAGCCAACAAAACTGAACGCCTTGAATACGCTACCAGTACCAGTCCGCTGGGACCCTTTACCGTGAAGGGCGTCATCATGGACGAGTCGCCCACGGGCTGCTGGACTAACCACCATTCCCTGCTGGAGTTTAAGAACCAGTGGTACCTGTTTTACCACCACAATGATTTGTCGCCCAACTTCGACAAGAATCGCTCGGTCAGAATCGATAGCTTGTCCTTCGCGCCCGATGGTTCCATCCGGAAAGTGCAGCCCACGCTACGCGGCGTTGGCCTGACCGATGCCAAGCAGAAAATCCAGCTGGACCGCTACAGCCGTCTGAGCCCTGGCGGCGCCTCCATTGCCTTCCTGGATACCGCGAACAAGTTTCAAGGCTGGAAAACCGTATTGGCCACTAACCAGGGCTGGGTGCAATACAATGGGGTAGCCTTCGGCAAACAGGCGCTGAAGACGGTAACCATGCGCGTTGCCGCTACGGCTAACGCCACAGTGCAAATTAGGATGGATGGCGCCACCGGCCCCATGCTGGCTCAGGTTACCGTGCCGAAAGGCAGCCAATGGCAGGAAATAAAAGCCCCCCTGTCCGCCTTCAAGCCCGGTACCCATACGCTAGTGGTGGCGTCCCAAACGAATACACCCGTTGAAATTGACTGGATCAGATTTGAGTAAGCGGCGAAAAAGCCCCCAATGCTCAACCGTCTGATTTGCCCCCCAGCCACCCGTTCTGCAAGACTTTCCTTCCAAGCTATGAGAAACATATATGCTGTCATCTTAGGGATTCTGTTGCTGAACACAAGCAATTCTCTGGCCCAGCCGACCGTGAAGGAAGCGCCAAAGGGCTTCGACCAGCCCACGGCGGGTATTGCCACCGGCAAGCTGGATAGCATCAGCTATACTTCGAAAACGGTGGGCACGGTGCGCAAGGCGCTGGTGTACACACCGCCGGGCTACTCCAAAAGGAAGAAGTACCCGGTGCTCTACCTGCTGCACGGCATCGGGGGCGACGAAAAAGAGTGGCTCAGAGGTGGGCGTCCGCAGGTGATTCTGGATAATCTGTACGCGGCGGGAAAGCTCAAGCCCATGCTGGTGGTGATGCCCAACGGCCGGGCCATGAAAGACGACCGACCCGTGGGTAATGTATTCAGCCCCGAGAAAGTAGCCGCGTTTGCCAACTTCGAGCAAGACCTGCTGACCGACCTTATCCCCTACATCGAAAAGAAGTACCCCGTGCTTACCAACCGCGAGAACCGGGCCGTGGCCGGGCTGTCCATGGGCGGGGGGCAGTCCCTGAATTTTGGGCTGGGCAACCTGGATAAATTTGCCTGGGTGGGGGGCTTTTCTTCGGCTCCGAATACCAAAATGCCCGAGCAATTGGTGCCCGACCCCGCGAAAGCTAAAAAGCAACTCAAGCTCCTCTGGATTTCGTGCGGCGACCAAGACGGCTTGGTGCCCATCAGCCAGCGCACCCACGATTACCTGTACGAGCACAATGTGCCGCACGTGTACTACCTCGAAGCGGGTGGGCACGATTTCAAGGTCTGGAAAAACGGGCTGTACATGTTTTCGCAGTTTCTATTTAAGCCGGTCGATACGGCGGCACTGCCCACCTACACAGTGCTGGGCGCGCCGGCTGCTACCAACGTGCGCAACGCGAAATACCCTCAGATTCTGCCCGATAACCGCGCCGTATTTCGCCTGAAAGCTCCCGGCGTGCAGCAGGCGCAGCTAGATCTGGGCCGTAAATACGAAATGGTAAAAGACAGCAGCGGCACCTGGACCGTGACCACCGATACGCTGAGCCGGGGCCTGCACTACTACTCCCTAGTACTTGACGGCCTACCCGTAGCCGACCCGGCCAGCGACACTTTCTACGGCATGGGACGCATGGCCAGCGGCATCGAGATTCCCGGCCGCGGCACCAGCTTTTACGCCCTGCGCGACGTGCCCCACGGCGAGATGCGGATGAAGCGTTTTTTCTCCAAAGTCACCAATTCGTGGCGGCAATTCTATGTGTATACGCCGCCAGGCTACGACGCCAACCCGGCCACTAAGTACCCCGTGCTCTACCTGCTGCATGGGGGCGGCGAAGACGAAACCGGCTGGGCCAAACAGGGCAAAACCGATTTGATTCTGGACAACCTCATTGCCGATAAAAAAGCCAAACCCATGCTCGTAGTGATGCTGGACGGTAATATGGGCGGCCCTGGTGGCCTGGCCGGCTTCGGTGAGCAAACCCTAAAACGCTTTGAAGACGAGCTGAGACAGACTGTGTTGCCAGTGGTAGAAAGCAGCTACCGAGTAGCCGCCGGAGCTAACAACCGGGCCTTGGCGGGCTTGTCGATGGGGGGCTTGCAAACGCTCTACGCCGGCATCAAAAACACGGACATGTTCCAGTATCTGGGCGTGTTCAGCTCGGGCTTTTTTGCTAACAACCCCCAACTCTCCGATCCGCAGTATGCCTTCATGAAAGCCAATGCAAGCACCATCAACTCCAACCTCAAGCAGCTGTGGCTCTCGATGGGCGGGCCGGAGGACATTGCTTACGCCAACAACAAAGTGATGCGAGCAAAAATGGATGAGCTAGGTATCAAATACGTGTATAGCGAATACCCCGGCGGCCACACCTGGCCCGTGTGGCGGCACGATTTGTATCTGTTTGCCCAGAAGCTGTTTTAGCCAAATCGAGATACCTACTTCACATCTAATCCACGTTTCCCTTGCGAATTAGAGAACGGATAAGGAAGCTTCGCTGGCTCTGGGGGGCTTTTTTGCTCTTGCTTTGCTGGACTAGCGGGCCGTTAGCGGTAGCCGGGGTAAAGCCCGCGCCGACCCCGCTGCGGCTGTGGTACGACCGGCCCGCTGCCAACTGGAACGAGGCGCTTCCCCTCGGCAACGGCCGCCTGGGAGTGATGGTGTTTGGCGCGCCAGAACGCGAACGGCTCCAGCTGAACGAGGAAACCATCTGGGCGGGCGGACCCAACAACAACGTGAAGCCCGATGCTTTGCCAGTAATTCAGCAACTGCGGACGCAGCTGCTGGCCGGGCAGTTGCAAGACGCTCAGACCCTGGCGCAGACCCAGATGCAACCTGCCGGCAACAGCGGCATGCCCTACCAAATGGCTGCCAACCTGTACCTGAGTTTTCCCGGTCACGAACAAGTCGCGCACTATAAGCGCGACCTGGATATCGGCCGCGCCGTAGCCTCGGTCAGCTATGAGCTTGGCGGTGTGAGCTACCGGCGCGAGGTGTTCAGCTCTCTGCCCGACCAAGTGATAATCGTGCGCCTTACGGCCAGCCAACCGGGCAAAATTAGCTGCCAGCTTGGCGCGGAAAGCTTGATGCAACATGCCCTGCGCATCGAAAACGACCAGTTGGTGCTCGATGGCCGCGGCAGTGAGCACGAAGGGCAGGAAGGAAAAATTCGCTTCCAGACGCGGGTGCAGGTTGTGGCCGACGGCGGCACCGTGCTAACCACCGCCGCGGGCATCGGCATCGAGCGCGCCAATAGCGCCACGCTCTACATTTCCATCGGGACCAACTTCAACAACTACCACGACGTGAGCGGCAATGCCGCCGAGCGGGCCACCGCTTACCTGGCAAAGGCCGTGGGCAAACCCTATAAGCAAGCGCTGGCTGACCACATTGCAGCTTATCAGCGCTACTTTAACCGCGTGACGCTGAACTTAGGCGTGACGCCTGCGGCCCAGCTACCCACCAATCAGCGCCTCGAAAACTTTGCGCAAGGTCACGACCCAGCACTGGCAGCGCTGTATTTTCAATATGGTCGCTATTTGCTTATCAGCTCGTCGCAGCCGGGCGGGCAGCCGGTCAACCTGCAAGGCATCTGGAATGACCAGCTAAAGGGCCCCTGGGACAGCAAGTACACGGTGAACATCAACACCGAGATGAACTACTGGCCGGCCGAAGTCACTAATTTGACGGAGCTGCATCAGCCCTTGTTTGCGATGCTCAAAGACCTGAGCGTGACTGGCCAGCAGAGCGCCCGCCAGATGTACGGGGCCCGGGGCTGGATGCTGCACCACAACACCGATATCTGGCGCATCACGGGGCAGGTAGACCCGCCGCAGTACGGACTCTGGCCTATGGGCGGGGCCTGGCTCAGCCAGCACTTCTGGGACCATTACCAGTTCACCGGCGACGAGCAGTTTTTGCGCGAATACTACCCTGTGCTGAAAGGCGCAGCCACTTATCTGGTAGATGCCTTGCAAGAGGAACCGACCAATAAGTGGCTGGTAGTAGCCCCATCAGTGTCGCCCGAAAATACGTATTCACTTCAGGGCAAGCGCATTGCCATCGTGGCCGGCACTACGATGGACAACCAGCTGGTGTTCGACCTGTTCTCGAAAACCATTCGGGCTGCCGAGATACTCCGCCTCGACCAGCCCTTTGCCGATACCCTGCGCGCCCTGCGCGAGCGGCTGCCGCCTATGCACATCGGGCAGTACGGACAGGTGCAGGAATGGCTGCAAGATGTGGACGACCCTAGCGACAAGCACCGTCACATATCTCACCTGTACGGGCTGTACCCGAGCGGCCAGATTTCGCCCTACCGCACGCCCGAGTTGTTTGAGGCCGCCCGCACCACGCTCACCCAGCGCGGCGACGCGTCCACGGGTTGGTCGATGGGCTGGAAAGTGAATTTTTGGGCCCGGATGCAGGATGGCAACCACGCCTACAAGCTGCTCACGGAGCAACTGCACTTACGCTCTGGCGCGGGCGGCAACTCGGGCGAAGGCGGCGGTACGTATCCTAATCTGCTCGACGCTCACCCTCCGTTCCAGATTGATGGCAACTTTGGCTGCACAGCCGGTCTAGCAGAGCTGTTGGTGCAGAGCTACGACGGAGCCATTGATCTGCTGCCCGCCCTGCCCGACGCGTGGCCGACGGGCGAAGTAACGGGCTTAGTCGCTCGTGGTGGCTACGTGGTGGACCTAGCCTGGAATCAGGGCAAAATCACGCGCGTGCGCATTACCTCGCGTCTGGGGGGCAATTGTCGGGTGCGGGTGCATAGTCCCGTGGTAGTTGCTGGGCGCACAAACCTGCGCCCAGCGCAGGGCGAAAACCCCAACCCGTTTTATCAGACCCCTGCCATAAAAGCCCCCCAAGTATCCGAAAAAGCCCCCCAGCGTCAACCCGCGCTGCCCGCGTCATTTGTGTATGATTTTCCTACTAAAGCTGGTAAAACCTACGAATTGCAGGCCCAATAATCTTTCAGCCACGACTCCCTCTCCATACGGCTCTGCCCTCCATCCTGATTCTATGAAAATGATCTTTCGCACATCAGCTATACTCTTTCTTGTCTTAGTAACTGCGACCGGCCTGCTAGCGCAAAACCCCATTATCCGCGACGTATTTACTGCCGACCCAGCTCCGCTAGTGTACCGCGATACGCTGTTTCTCTACACCAGCCACGATACGGCCTCAGTGAAGGAAACCAACTACAAAATGCCCGACTGGCGAATCTATTCCACCACCGACATGGTGCACTGGAAAGACTACGGCAAGCGCCTCTCGCCCCGGACCTTCGCTTGGGCTACCGGCGACGCCTACGCGGCGCAGTGCGTGTACCACAACGGCAAGTTCTACTGGTTTGTATCCACGTTTCACAAGAAAGATGACAACAGCCAGGGCGGCGCGGCCATCGGCGTAGCCGTGTCGGATAGACCTACCGGGCCGTTCAAGGATGCCATTGGCAAAGCGCTTATTACCAATGAAATGACCAAGGACAAGCCCCACGCCTGGGACGACATTGACCCCACCGTTTTCGTGGACGACGACAAGCAGGTGTATATGTATTGGGGCAACTTAAGCTGCCGCTGGGTAAAGCTCAAAGACAACCTAACCGAGCTGGCTGGCCCCATCACTGTTCTGAATATCAAAAACTACATCGAAGGCCCCTGGGTGTACAAGCGCAAAAAACTGTACTACTTGGTGTACGCCAGCGAGGGCACCAAGCCCGAAATGATTGAGTACTGCACGGCTCCCAGCGCCACCGGCCCGTGGACGTACCGGGGTATCATCCAGGAAAATGTACCCAATAGCTTCACCACCCACCCCGGCATCATCGATTACAAGGGCAAAAGCTACTTCTTCTACCACAACGGTTCCCTACCCACTGGCGGCAGCTACCGCCGCTCCATCTGCGTCGACTACCTAAACTACAACCCGGACGGCACAATCCAGCCGATAGTGCAAACTACCAAAGGCGTCGCGCCGGTGAAGTAGCCGGAACCATCGTTTAGTCATGCAGTAGCCGGCGGCTTGATCTTTATACATATTCACTTCCATCACATGATACGCTCTTTTTTTACTGAATCATTGCTGCGCTGGCGCCTGAGGCTGGGCCGGCAAGGCGTGGTACTAGCCTTGCTCGGCTGCTATCTGCTCAACTCGACCGAAGTTAGCGCGGAGGTACGCCTGCCGCGGCTGGTCAGCGACGGTATGATACTCCAGCGCGACACCAAGCTGACGGTGTGGGGCTGGGGGGCAAAAGACGAGAAGATAACGCTCAGCTTCAAGAATAAAACCTACTCTGCCACTACTGGCGCCGATGGCAAATGGACGGTTACGCTGCCGGCTCAACCAGCGGGCGGGCCATATACGATGGCCATTGCCGCCAACAACCGCATTGAGTTAAAGGATATTCTGGTGGGCGACGTGTGGGTGTGCGGCGGCCAGTCGAATATGGAAACACCCATGAGTCGCCTGCGCGACAAGTTTCCCGAAGAAGTAGCCTCGGCCAACAACCCCCGCATCCGCCAGTTTGTGGTGCCCCTAACCTATGCCTTCAAGGGGCCTAAAGCCGACCTGACGGGCGGCACTTGGATAGGGGTTAGTCCGCAAAGTATTGGGCAGTTTTCGGGAGTAGCGTACTTTTTTGCCAAAGATCTGTACGCCAAGTATCAGGTACCCATTGGCTTGATCCGAAACGCGGTAGGTGGCTCGCCGGCTGAGGCGTGGCTGAGCGCCGAGGCCCTTAAGCAGTTTCCAACTTATCAGCAGCAGGGCGAGAAGTATAAAGACAGCACCTTGGTAGCCAGCATTCAGCAGCAGGATAGGGCCAACTCCAGCGCGTGGTATAAGCGCCTCTATCAGGCTGACCAAGGCGAAGCACCCGGCCAAACGAAGTGGTCGTCGCCCGACTATACTGCTGCTGGCTGGGCCACCATGAACGTGCCCGGTTACTGGGCCGACCAAACGCCGCTGGGACCGGTAAATGGTGTGCTCTGGTTTCGGAAGGAAGTGGAAGTGCCGGCCGAAATGGTAGGCAAGCCCGCCCGCCTGGAGCTGGGCACCCTCGTCGATGCCGATTCCACTTATATCAACGGACAGCTGGTGGGCACTACGGGCTATCAGTACCCGCCGCGCAAGTACGACTTTGGCCCCGGTGTATTGAAGACGGGCAAGAACGTCATTGTGGTGCGCATCATCAGCAACGGCGGGCGCGGGGGCTTCACCCTGGATAAGCAATACCAGCTCAGTGCTGGGGGGCAAATTCTGGATCTGCGCGGACCCTGGCAATACAAGCTGGGTGCCACGCTGCCGCCCGCTCCCGGTAGTACCTCTTTTCAGAATCAGCCTGGGGGCTTTTTAATGGTATGGTAGCGCCGCTGCTGCCGTATGCTATCAAGGGCGTCATCTGGTTTCAGGGCGAGTCCAACACGGGCAAACCCCAGGAATACCAGCAGCTTTTTTCGGCCGTGATTACTGATTGGCGCAAGCAGTGGCAGCGCCCAACGCTGCCGTTTCTGTACGTGCAGCTCGCCAACTTTATGGCCACCAAATCCCAGCCGAGCGAAAGCAACTGGGCCGAACTGCGCGAGTCCCAGCGCAAAACCCTGAAGTTGCCTAATACCGCTATGGCCGTAGCCATCGACGTGGGCGAGTGGAACGATATTCACCCCTTGGATAAGCAAACCGTTGGTAAGCGCCTTGCCCTGGCCGCCCGCCAAGCAGCTTATGGTGAAAAGAAGCTGGTCGCGTCTGGCCCGCTATATCAATCGATGCAGGTGAAAGGCAACAAGGCAGTGCTCCAGTTTTCCAACGTGGGAAGTGGTTTGGTGGCCAAAGGTGGCGGGCCACTAAAGCAGTTCGCCGTAGCTGGCGCTGATAAAAAATTCGTGTGGGCCCAGGCCCGTATTGAGGGTAATACAGTCGTCGTGTGGCACGACCAAGTACCAGTGCCTGCATTCGTTCGCTACGCCTGGGCTGACAACCCGGAAGGTGCCAACCTTTATAATAAGGAAGGATTACCGGCTTCTCCATTTGAGACCACGGTCGCGCCAGCTTCGCCTTAATCGTTATTGAATAACGCAGGGATTGTATACGTAACTCATTTGCAAATGGTACTATTCTGTAAGCTTTCCTGCATAAATAGTCAGCTACCTAAAAGCGTTGCGTTTGACTATTTGAAGATATTTTACGAAATAAAATTGTTGTTCTTTTTCCTATCGCAACCGTTTCCGAAAACGGTTGCGGTATTTTTATTCACAATCCAAGCTTTTTTGGCCATATTTATAAAGTCAGTAATCGAAGCTTGTAGTGTATATTCGGATACCGAACTGCAAAGAGGCTAACAGCAACCCCCCGTTAGTCTTGTAAGATAGATCGTTGTTGAATCTCTTGTGAATTGAACTTTACCGTACACAAGGGTTGATTGCTCCGCGCTAACCTATCCTTCTTTTTAATCCCATCCCACCCATGAAATACCTGCTCGGGTACGATATAGGCAGTTCATCCATTAAAGTTGCCTTACTCAGCATAGACACCGGCAAGTGCGTGGCCAGCGTCACGTCGCCGAAGAAGGAAATGGAGATAATGGCGGAGGTAGTCGGCTGGGCGGAGCAACGGCCCGAACGCTGGTGGCAGGAAGTGGTGAACGCCACCCGTGAGTTGAAAAGCGAGTACGGCTTCGACGCTTCACTGGTGGCCGGCATCGGTATTACCTATCAAATGCACGGCCTTGTGCTGCTCGACAAAAACGGTAAGGTGTTACGCCCCGCCATCATTTGGTGCGACAGCCGCGCCGTAGAATTTGGCAATCAGGCGTTTGCGGAGCTAGGAGAGGATTATTGCCTCCAAAACTTCCTGAACTCGCCTGGTAACTTCACGGCCTCCAAGCTTAAATGGGTAAAGGAAAACGAGCCCGCTATCTACGAGCAGATTTATAAGATTCAGCTGCCCGGCGATTACATCGCCTACCAGCTCACGGGCCAGATGCAGACGACCGTATCGGGCTTGTCGGAGGGCGTTTTCTGGAATTTTCGGGAGCAGGCAGTCGCCCAGGATTTACTCGATTATTACGGCATCAGCCGCGACCTGCTACCCGAGGTAGTCGACACATTTGCCCCCAGGGCCAGCTTACGGCCGAAGCGGCTTTAGAATTAGGACTACACGCGGGCACGCCCATCAGCTACCGCGCCGGCGACCAGCCTAACAATGCCTTCTCCCTCAACGTGTTGCAGCCCGGCGAAATAGCCGCCACGGCCGGCACATCGGGCGTCGTATACGGCATCACCGATCAGCCCGCGTCCGATCCGCACTCGCGCGTCAATGCGTTTGCCCACGTGAACAGCACGATCGAGCAACCGCGTAATGGCGTGCTGATGTGCATGAACGGCACGGGTATTTTGAATAGCTGGCTGCGAAAAGTGGTAGGCGAAATGCCTTACGACCAGATGAACCAGTTGGCCGCGCAAGCGCCGGTTGGATCTGAAGGACTGCTGTTTTTGCCCTTCGGTAATGGTGCCGAGCGTATTCTGGAAAACCGGCCCACCGACGCTGAGCTGCGCGGCTTGAGCTTCAATATCCACTCGCAGGCCCATGTGTTGCGCGCCGCCCAGGAGGGAATCGTCTTTGCGTTGAACTACGGCATGGACATCATGCGCAGTATGGGCGTACAAGTACAAAAGGTGCGCGCCGGCAACGCCAATATGTTTCTGAGCCCAGTGTTCCGCGAAGCTTTCGTAAACACCGGCAACGTGACCCTGGAACTCTACAACACGGACGCTGCCCAAGGTGCCGCCCGTGGCGCCGGTATTGGAGTAGGGGTATACGCCAGCCCAGCCGAAGCTTTCGGCAGCTTGGAGCGCATTCTGACGCTGGAGCCCACTCCGGAGCTGCAAACCCAATATCAATCGGCCTACGCCCGCTGGCACAAGGTCCTTACTCAACAGATTCTTTCAACCACAACCACCCAGACAGATGTCGTCCAACACTCTTTCTAAAACGGAATTTTTTAAAGGCATTGACACGATTCGCTTCGAAGGACGCGAGTCAGACAATCCGCTAGCCTTCAAATGGTACGACGAGAACCGTGTCGTGGGGGGCAAAACGATGAAGGAGCACTTGCGCTTCGCCGTATCATATTGGCACACGTTCACCGGTACGGGCGGCGACCCATTCGGGCCTGGCACTAAGAGCTTTGCCTGGGATTCGCACCACGAAATCATCAACCGCGCCAAGGATAAAATGGATGCGGCCTTCGAGTTTTTCACCAAGCTCGGCACGCCGTACTACTGCTTCCACGACATCGACTTGGTAGACGAAGGCGACTCGCTAGCTGAGTACGAGCGCAACCTGCAGGCCATTGTAGACTACGCGAAGGAGCACCAGGCGGCCAGCGGCATAAAGCTGCTGTGGGGCACAGCTAACGTGTTTTCGCACCCGCGCTACATGAATGGCGCCAGCACCAACCCTGACTTTCAGGTGGTAGCTCACGCCGCCACGCAGGTGAAAAACTCCATGGACGCGACTATCGCGCTGGGTGGAGAAGGCTATACGTTCTGGGGTGGCCGTGAGGGTTACATGACCCTGCTCAACACCAATATGAAGCGGGAACTCGACCACATGGGCCGCTTCCTCAGCACGGCCCGCGATTACGCGCGCAAGCAAGGTTTTCAGGGCAAATTCTTTATCGAGCCTAAGCCCGCCGAGCCCACCAAGCACCAGTATGACTTCGACGCGGCCACGGTTATCGGCTTCCTGAAAGAGTACGGCCTGGAGAATGACTTCATGCTGAATCTGGAAACCAACCACGCCACGCTGGCCGGCCACACTTTCCAACATGAGCTGCAAGTAGCCGCCGATGCCAACATGCTCGGCAGCATGGACGCCAACCGCGGCGACTACCAGAACGGCTGGGATACCGACCAGTTCCCGAACAACATCAACGAGCTAACTGAGTGCATGCTCATCATCCTGGAGCACGGCGGCATTAAGCCCGGTGGCATCAACTTCGATGCTAAAACGCGCCGTAATTCTACGGACCTGGAGGACATTTTCGTAGCGCACATCAGCGGCATGGATACGTTTGCCCGCGCTCTGGTAACGGCTAACGATATTTTGGAAAAGTCGCCTTACCGTAAGTTCCGCACGGAGCGCTACGCCTCGTTTGATAGTGGCGACGGTGCTGCCTTCGAGAAAGGCCAACTAAGCCTAGAAGACCTGCGCACCATCGCCCATAAATCAGGTGAGCCAGTGATGCGCAGCGGTAAGCAAGAGTGGCTGGAAGCCATTATCAACCAATACATCTAAAACGAGTAAAACCGAACCGGCTGGCTGCTTGGGTGGGAATTTTTGTGGCCGGCCGGGGACGTTTTACAACTTAATGTAGCGCAGTATGATTGATCAGCAAATATCAGTAGAAGAGCAAAGTGTAAGCACCATCCGCCTCTTGTCGGTGGATATGGTGCAGAAGGCTAATTCCGGTCATCCGGGCCTGCCGCTGGGGGCCGCGCCTATGGCATACGTGCTATGGTCGCGGTTTTTGCGTTTTAATCCGCAAGACCCTGCTTGGCCCGACCGCGACCGGTTTGTGCTGTCGGCGGGCCACGGCTCGGCGCTGCTGTATAGCCTGCTGCATCTGTACGGCTACGACTTGCCGCTCGAGGAACTCAAGAACTTCCGCCAGCTGCACTCCAAAACCCCGGGCCACCCAGAGTCTAACATTACGGCCGGCGTGGAAGTAACCACGGGCCCGCTGGGTCAAGGCTTCGCCAATGGCGTGGGCATGGCCATGGCGGAAGCGCATTTGGCCGCCATGTACAATAAGGAAGGCCACGAAGTAGTAAATCATTACACCTACGCTATTGTGAGCGATGGTGACTTGATGGAGGGCATTGCGGCCGAAGCTGCTTCGCTTGCTGGCCACCTAAAGCTGGGCAAGCTCATCTACCTCTACGACGACAACGACATTAGCCTCGACGGGCCTACCAGTCTGTCTTACACCGAGGACCCGTTGATGCGCTTCGAGGCTTATGGCTGGCATACCCAGCGCGTGATGGACGGCAACGACCTAGACGGTATCGAGCAAGCTATCCGCGCGGCCCAAGCCGAAACCGACCGGCCTTCCCTGATTTCTATTAAGACGATTATTGGCTACGGCAGTCCGCAGAAAGGCACCAGCAAAGTGCACGGCAGCCCATTAGGCGACGAAAATGTGCGCAAGGCCAAGGAGTTTTTTGGCTGGAACCCAGACGAGTCGTTTGTGGTGCCTGATGAGGTGCGCCAACACTTGGCTGAACCCGGCCAGCGCGGCGCTCAGCTGCAGCAGGAGTGGCAGCAAAAGTTTGAAGCCTACCAACAGCAGTTTAAGCAGGAAAGCGAGCTGTTCCTAACATCTTTTGCCAGCGATCTGCCCGCTGGTTGGGATGCGGAGCTGCCCGTTTTCTCGCCCGCCGATGGTGCTCTGGCCACCCGCCAAGCGTCGGGCAAGGCGCTGGGTGCGTTGAAAAAAACGATTCCCTTCCTCTTCGGGGGCTCGGCCGACTTGGCTAGCTCCAACGAAATGCCCCCGGTGGCGACCTGAGCTTCCAGCCGGGCAGCTATGAGAAAACGAACATCTGGTTTGGCGTGCGCGAGCACGCCATGGGCGGCGCCCTCAACGGCATGTCGCGCCACGGTGGCGTGCGCGTGTACGGCGGCACCTTCCTCACCTTCTCCGACTATATGCGGGGGGCAATTCGCCTCACTGCCCTAGCCGAATCGGCCGTTACGTTTGTCTTCACCCACGATAGTATCGGCCTGGGCGAAGATGGACCCACGCACCAGCCGGTAGAGCAGGTGGCCGCGCTGCGCACCATTCCCAACATTATTGTGCTGCGCCCTGCCGACGCCAACGAAACGGTAGAGTCGTGGCGCGTTGCCATGACCAAGCCCGCCTCGCCTGTAGTGCTTATTCTGTCGCGCCAGAAGCTGCCCACCTTGGATCAAGAGAAGTACGGCTCAGCGCGCGAAGGCGTGGCCAAAGGTGCTTACATTCTGAGCGAAGCTGATGGTGGCAAGCCCCAGCTAATACTAATTGCAACCGGCTCGGAAGTGTCACTAGCTATGCAGGCTCAGCAGGAGCTGCAAAAGCAAGGCATTGCGGCGCGGGTCGTGAGTATGCCGAGCTGGGAACTGTTTGAGCAGCAGGATAAAGCCTACCAGCAGCAAGTGCTGCCGCCGGCCGTGCGCAAGCGCGTTACCATTGAAGCTGGTTCGCCCATTGGCTGGCACAAGTACGCGACCGATGAAGGCACCGTGATCAGCATGAATCGTTTCGGTGAGTCGGGTCCGGGTGAGGAGGTAATGGCCATGTTTGGCTTTACGGTGGAGAATGTGGTGGAGAAGGCCAAAGCGTTATTGCAAGACCAGCCTGCTGAAACTGAACCCAAGGAAATCCTTTCTTAAGTCTTAAGGAATTCTTTACAGGCTTAAAAAAGGGGGCATGCAGAGAGGCGCGAAGCATCTTGCGTGTTTAGTGGGAGTACTAACCTCTCATCAGCACGCGAGATGCTTGGCCCTGCATGACCGTCTTTTTCAGCAATCATTTCCCAATTCAGAAGTAAGTCTAATGACCAAACTGCATCCGAACCGACCGCTGGGGGCTTTTTTGAGATGGATACGCCACGGTTTTCCCTGCGCAAGTGGGGAAAAAAAGTTGGGCTCCTAGCCGGGCTCGGGCTTGGCTTAACTATTCATGCCGCCGCCCAAACGGTGCAGGTAACGGTGCAGCCCGGCGACCCGAAGCTGCAAATCAGCAAGCACATCTACGGGCATTTTGCTGAGCATTTGGGCCGCTGTATTTACGATGGCTTTTGGGTGGATGAAAAGCTGAACGTGCCCAAGCAAGGCCGCATCCGCATGGATATCGTGGAGGCGCTGCGCAAGATTAAAGTGCCCAATCTGCGCTGGCCCGGTGGCTGCTTCGCCGATACCTACCACTGGCGCGACGGCGTGGGCCCCACAGCCCAACGGCCTAAGATGCTGAATATGTGGTGGGGTAACAACCTGGAAGACAATAGCTTCGGGACCCACGAATTTCTGGAACTATGCAAACTGCTGGGCACCGAACCATACTTGGCGGCCAACGTGGGCAGCGGTACGGTGCAGGAAATGGCCGGCTGGATGGAATACCTGAACTCCAACGACGACACGCCGCTGGTACTGGAGCGACGCAAAAACGGCCACCCGGAGCCGTACAAAGTGACGTGGTGGGGTATTGGGAACGAAAGCTGGGGCTGCGGCGGCAACATGACCGCCGAATACTACACCGACGTGTACAAGCGCTACGCCACCTTCGCTCATAATTACCCCGCCTCGCCGCCGCTCAAGAAAATCGTGAGCGGAGCCAACGGTGACGACGCCCACTGGACGGAAACGTGCATGAAAAACATTCCGCTTAACCAGATGTGGGGCCTCACGCTGCATCAGTACACGCTGCCCACCGGCAGCTGGACGGGCAGCAAGGGCAAAGCCACCGGCTTCAACGAGCAGGAGTACTTCAACACCATGAAGAACTGCCTGAAAATGGAAGCCGTGGTGACTAAGCACGCCGCCATCATGGACAAATACGACAAGGACAAGAAGGTAGCCTTACTGGTAGACGAATGGGGCGTGTGGACCGACGTGGAGCCCGGCACTAATCCTGGCTTTTTGTTTCAGCAAAACTCCCTACGCGACGCGCTGGTAGCCGGTACCACGCTCAACATCTTCAACAACCACTGCGACCGGGTGCGGGGGGCAAATTTGGCCCAAGCCGTGAACGTGCTGCAAGCCCTCGTCTTGACCGACAAGGAAAAGATGTTGCTCACGCCCACTTACCACGTCTTCGACTTGTATCAGGTGCACCAAGATGCCCAGTATTTGCCCCTGCAATTCACTAGCCCTGATTATGTGATGGGCAACGACAAAGTGCCGGCGCTGAACGCTTCCGCCTCCAAAGATGCCAGCGGCGCGGTGCACATCTCACTGGTAAATCTGGACACCAAAAAGACCCTCAAGCTGGAAACCGCCCTGGCCGGCGTAACCTGGAAAAACGTGACCGGCCGGATTCTGACTTCGGCTAAAGTCAATGATTACAACAGCTTTGATAATCCCAATAAAGTGAAGCTGGGGGGCTTTTCTGGTGCTAAAAAGCGCGGCGGAAATCTAGCCGTAGAGCTGCCGCCCCAATCGGTAGTAATGCTGGAGCTGAAGTAACAACCTCTTGATGCTACCATAATCCGTATCTGTTTCTCCGTTGATATTACGCTTCCATGAGCATCAAAAAAACCTTTACATACGCCGTCTTGGCTAGTGTTTCGCTAGGCTTTATTCAGAAGTCTGAGCCAACCCTAAAGGATGCGTTTAAGCAAGACTTTTACGTCGGTGCCGCGCTCAACTACAAGCAGGTTAATGGTCAGGATACCAAGGCCATTGCGTTGATTAAGCAGCAGTTCAATACGATCAGCCCCGAGAATCTGCTCAAGTGGGGATCCGTTCACCCACAGCCAGATACATATAACTTTAAGCCCGCCGACGATTACGTGAAATTCGGGCAGGACAACAAGATGTTCATCGTGGGGCACACGCTTATGTGGCATCAGCAAACGCCTAAGTGGGTGTTTGAGGACGCGACCGGCAAACCAGCATCCCGAGAGGTAGTACTGAAGCGTCTAGAAGACCACATCAATGCCGTCGTAGGGCGCTATAAAGGTAAAATTGGGGGCTGGGACGTAGTCAACGAGGCCATCGACGACCAGCAGGGCGACTTGCGCAAAACCAAGTGGCTGGAGATTATCGGGGAAGATTTCGCTGCCAAAGCCTTTGAGTACGCCCACAAAGCTGATCCTAAAACCGAGTTGTACTACAACGATTACAGCCTCTACCGCCCCGAAAAGCGGGAAGGAACAATCAAGCTGGTCAAAGGCCTGCAAGCCAAAGGCATCAAGGTAGCAGCCATCGGTATGCAGGGCCATTACGGCTTAACAAAGCCAAGCATTGAGCAGATAGAAGAGAGTATCGTGGCCTTCTCGAAGCTTGGGGTTAAGGTCAACTTTACGGAACTGGACATTGATGTGCTGCCCAACCCCAGCCGGCGCCAGGGCGCGGACATCGCCGAGACCTTCGCCACCGATGCGAAATACAACGTGTATACGACCGGTCTGCCCGACTCCGTACAGCAAAAGCTGACGAAACGCTACGCCGACCTATTCGCCCTCTTTCGCAAGCACCGCGATGTCGTTGACCGCATCACTTTGTGGGGCGTAACCGACCACGATTCTTGGCTAAACGACTGGCCTATCAGGGGCCGCACCAGCTACCCGTTGTTGTTTGACCGCCAATACCAGCCCAAGCCCGCTTTCCAGGCGGTAGTGCAGACAGCAAAGAACAAAATGTAGAACGCGTTCTGCGAGAGCTAGAAGATTAAAAGCTAGGAAACTAAATAACTAGGAAACTAGCTCCCCTCCTCAGTTGAGGAGGGGTTGGGGGTGGTTGAAAACGCTAGAACAATGTTAGAACTAAAAACTAGAACTAGTGTCGTTCAACGATTGATCAACCACCCCCAGCCCCTCCTCGACTGAGGAGGGGAGCTAGTTATAGTCTTCGCCATAACCTTAGATTTTCGCTCTGCCTATTTCCACCCAAAGCTATGTTACTCAAACCTATCCAACTGTACTTTTACTGGCGCCGCAAGTGGCAGCTACCGATGCTGCTTGTGCTGCTAGCAACGCTGCCCACGTTGGCTGGCCCAACAGTACCTGGCGCCGAAGTGTACGTTTCGAGCCAGAAAGGAAAAGGTGGCTTTACCTTAGCGGCGGGGGGCAAAACTGCTGCTCTATATGCCAGCAACACTGATTGGCCGGGCGTGCTGCGTGCTGCCAAGGACTTGCAGGCTGACATCAACCGCGTTACTAAGCTCACGCCCACGTTTATAACTGATAAAGCGCCGGCTGGAAAGGAAGTAGTGCTGATCGGGACGCTCGGAAAAAGCCCCCTGATTGATGGGCTGGTAAAGGCGAAAAAGCTCGATGTGTCGGGTGTGGCGGGCAAGTGGGAAACCTTTCTGCTGCAAGTAGTAGAGCAGCCTATGCCGGGCGTAGATCGCGCCTTGGTTATTGCCGGCAGCGACAAGCGCGGCACCATCTTCGGCATCTATGATTTGTCGGCCCAGATAGGCGTGTCGCCGTGGTATTGGTGGGCCGATGTGCCCACACCCCAGCAACAGGCTTTGTACGTGGCGCCCGGCCGACATACCCAAGGCGAGCCAAAAGTGAAATACCGGGGCATCTTTATCAACGACGAAGCACCGGCCATGCAAGGCTGGGCGACGGAGAAGTTTGGGGGGCTAAATTCCAAGATGTACACCCACATGTTTGAGCTGATTCTGCGGCTCAAGGGCAATTACCTGTGGCCCGCCATGTGGGGAAATATGTTCAGCGTGAATGACCTGCAAAACCCCGTGTTGGCCGATGAATATGGGATTGTGATGGGCACCTCGCACCATGAGCCGCTCACCAGAGCCCACGCTGAGTGGGAAAAAGCTGGCAAAGGTGCTTGGAACTACCAAACCAACGCGGCGGCCTTGCAGGAATTTTGGCGGGGCGGCATCAAGCGCATGGGCACTCGCGAAAACATCGTGACCATAGGTATGCGCGGCGACGGCGACGAGCCTATGAGCGAGGGCAGCAACATTGCCTTGCTGGAAAAGATAGTAGCTGATCAGCGCAAAATCATTGCGGAAGAAACCGGCAAGCCCGCCGAGCAAACGCCCCAGATGTGGGCTCTCTACAAAGAGGTTCAGGATTACTACGACAAAGGCATGCGCGTGCCCGACGACGTGACCCTACTGCTCTGCGACGACAACTGGGGCAACATCCGCAAGCTGCCCAAGCTAGGTGACAAGCCCCGCAAAGGTGGCTACGGCATCTACTATCACTATGATTATGTAGGAGGCCCGCGCAACTACAAGTGGCTCAACACGAACCCAATTCCGCGTATCTGGGAGCAGATGCACCTAGCGCACGAGTACGGCGCCAACCAAATCTGGATAGTGAACGTGGGCGACCTAAAGCCCATGGAATTCCCCATCAGCTTCTTCCTCGACTACGCCTGGAACCCTGATAAGATCGGTGCCAACCAAATTGACGACTATACCCGGCAGTGGGCCACTCAGCAGTTTGGCGCCAAACACGCCGCGGCCATTGCTGATATTCTGGCTAAGTATGCCAAGTACAACTCGCGCCGCAAGCCGGAATTGTTGAATGAAAAAACGTATAGCCTGACCAACTACCGCGAGTTTGAAACGGTAGTAGCCGACTACAATAAGCTGTTGGTGGAGACGGAGCAACTAAACGAAAAAATGCCCCCCGAGCACCGCGACGCGTATTTCCAGTTGGTGCTACACCCCGTAAAAGCCTGCGCCAACCTAAACGAGATGTACTATACGGTGGCGCAAAATCACCTGTACGCCCAGCAGGGCCGCGCCAGTACCAACGATCTGGCCGCTAAAGCTAAGCAACTGTTTGAGCGCGATGCCGAGATTTCGCGCTACTACAACCAGACGATGGCCAAGGGCAAGTGGAACCATATGATGGACCAGACCCACATTGGCTATACGTATTGGCAGCAGCCCCCACCGATAAAATGCCCGAAGTAAAACAGCTGACTCCTGCCGCCACCGCCGACATGGGCGTGGCCATTGAAGGTGCCGAAGCCGCTTGGCCCCAACAAACGAGCGAAGCGGTATTGCCAGCTTTCAACTCTTATCAACAAAACACGCGCTGCATTGAGGTATTCAACCGCGGCACGGTACCTTTTGACTTCACGGTAGGAACTGGCAAACCGTGGCTGCGCGTCACTAAACCAGTCAAGCTGGAAAAGGAGCAACGCTTGCTCGTTAGCGTTGATTGGAGCAAAGCGCCCGCCGGTACCACGCGCGTGCCCATCACCATCAGCGGCCCGAATAATAAGCAAGTCGTAGTGCAAGCGGTGGTGGAAAATGCGGCGGGGGGCAAATCTAATCTAGCGAAAGGCTTTGTGGAGGCTGATGGCTATGTGTCCATAGAAGCCGAGCATTACAGCCAAGCCGTGAACGGCAGCACGGTCAAGTGGCAAACCATTCCAGACCTGGGCCGCACTCTTTCGGGCGTAACGGTTTTCCCTAGAACCATTACTGCCCAGACACCCGGCGCAAACAGCCCACATCTACAGTACCGAGTGCAACTAACGGGCAGCGGCCCTGTGACGGTACAAGCGTATTTGGCCCCCACCCTCGACTTTACCAATACCACCGGCTTGCGCTACGCTGTGTCGTTTGATGACGAAGCACCGCAGATAGTCAACCTACATACTGGCCTAAACCCGGATAATGGCAATCGTCCGTGGGAGCAGGCAGTGGCAAATAATATCATCATTAAAACCTCCAGCCACACGCTGGCCAAGCCCGGCGAGCATGTGCTGAAATTCTGGCTTGTCGACCCTGGCGTAGTACTGCAAAAGCTAGTAGTAGACCGCGGTGGCGTGAAGCCGAGCTACCTCGGACCACCCGAAAGCTTCTCCGGCGCTACGCCCGCGCCAAAAGCGGCTGATGCATCCAAGGGCAGCGTGGGCCAGCGCTAGTTTGTTGGCGCTGTCATACACAAAAAAAGCCTCCCACTGGGGGGGCTTTTTTTGTGTATGACAGCGCCTCCCATGGGTATCTACACCTCAACGGATAAATTAGCTACAGTTATTCGTCAGCTAGGTTGGCTTTATATCCCGAATAATTGCTTTAACAACTTAAACTATACCGATTTACAGAAATTTGCTGTCTGCTGCCTGTGCTGCTTTTCTAACTTAAAAACAGGCGCAATTATTGGGAAAATGAGAGTGGATGCACACTAGATTGCTCTTCCGTAATATGTCTTCTTCCCCAATCGTTCAAGCTACACGGCTCTGGCAGGATATGCTGGGCCAGGAACACGAAATGCCGCGCGCTTTTCTCTGGCAGCATGTACAGGAAATGGAGCCCGATGAAGCAGGGCCCATTGAGTGGAAAAACCGTCAGCCCAAGACCCGCATCTACCTGCAAAGTGGCCAGATTATCTGCGTGCTGGGTACGTATGAGCAGTGGTATCGGCGCTGGCTGGCTTATACTAAATGGCACGCCGTCCCGCTACAGCAGTATGGTTTGAATTAGCCTTTACCCGAGCGGACGGCAGAAGAGCAGCGTTTTTCACTATAATACTGGCTACCGCCTTACACTCTAAGCGTTGGTAGGCTGCGTTTGCTGAGCTATTGCTTACGAAAGCAAACACAGTAGATTTGTTCATAATTCTATAGAGAGTTGCGAATAAATTCTATTCCTAATCAGTAGTATAGTGTTGCTCTTGCTCAATGTCAGGTGTTAAATTATTCTTTTTATGTCTTGCGGGCCCACTTTCCATTCTTAGCAGCCACGCGCAAAACCCCGCTGGCGCAAAACCTGCTGAGACCTCACAGCAACTTTCAGTACGCATTGTACTTCCCACCTCCGTGGGCCTGATTGGAGATTATGCCAGCATCCTTTTGTCGAAAGAGGATGACAAGCTGAAAAAGCTTACTACCCGCCGCCGTCCACGCACCAGCAATCCGACAGTCGTCTTTGCCGTTCCGCTACCGAGGAACTGGCTAACTAAAAAGTTAATAAAAGATGATTAGTACTATTGCTCCCCAAGCTGATCTTTCCCGCACTGGCAGGCGCAAGATGGTAGCGGTAGTTTAGTAATTTGATGCTCCCCTTTCCGCCCGGTTTACCTCGCTGTCTCAGCACTGGCTTCCACTATGAAATTTGATGGTCAAATAATAATTAGCATTCTGCTGGCCCAACTGGTGGTAGTGCGGATTTTGCGTAGGTTTTTCGACCTACCCAACCGCCTGCCCTATTGGGATAAGCTGCTCGGCTGGATTTGGGTGCCGGGGGTGGGGCTAGGTATTCTTGACCTGCTAATCAACTTCCGCAACGATCAGCTGGACGAAGTGTATATGCTCTTCGTGTTTGTGGTTGTAGTGCTGGTAGCATTGTCATTGCGCGATTACCGACCGGCTCGTACCGTGCTGCTGGCCGTCGTGCCGTACACCGTGTACTCCGCCATGGAGCTGGTGCTGGCCCTGTCGAATTGGAAGCTGGACGAGGACTACGAGAATGCCTTTGATGCTTCGCAGGGCTTCACGGTGATCTGGATGATCACCTTTCTGCTGATTGCGCGCAACCAGAAAAAGCACCTAGAGAAAGAGCGCCTGTTGCGGGAGGAAGAAGAACAGGAAAAGCAGCGCATTGCATTGCAGAATGCCGAACTCGAGCGCCTCGTGGCCGAACGTACCGCCACGCTCACCAAGCAGACGGAGGAGTTGAGCCAGGCCTTAACTGAGCTCAAAACCATGCAAACTCAGCTTATTCAGGCCGAGAAAATGGCCTCTCTAGGCGAGTTGACTGCCGGTATTGCCCATGAAATTCAGAACCCGTTGAACTTCGTGACCAACTTTTCGGATGTAAGCGCCGAACTGATTATGGAACTGGAGGAGGAAAAGCGCAAGCCCACCCGCAACATCGATCTGGAAACAGAGCTGCTGGTTGATTTAAAGCAGAATCTGCAAAAAATTACACACCACGGCCAACGAGCAGCATCCATCGTGAAGGGAATGCTGGAGCACAGCCGCGCCAGCACAGGCGAGCTGCAACCGACCGATATAAACATGCTGGCCGACGAGTACCTGCGCCTGGCTTACCACGGCCTGCGCGCCAAGGATAAAACCTTTAATGCCACCCTATACACGAACCTGTATCCTGAGCTAGGACAGGTGAATGCTATTTCGCAGGACATAGGGCGGGTGATGCTAAACCTCTTTACCAACGCCTTCTACGCCGTCCAGAAAAAGAAAGAGTGCGTATCCGATGGCTACGTGCCCACGGTGAGCGTAAGCACCCGCCGCACCGAGACCGGTGATGTAGAAGTACGCGTGCGCGACAACGGTATGGGCATGCCAAGCACCGTGAAGGATAAGATTTTTCAGCCCTTCTTTACGACCAAGCCCACGGGAGAAGGCACCGGCTTAGGCCTGTCGCTGAGCTACGATATAGTAACCAAAGGCCACAATGGGTCGCTTACCGTGGAAAGCCAGGAAGGTGAATACACGGAGTTTACGATCCGTATTCCGGGTTGATTAAGCGCCTCAAACGCACTCTTCTTTGGTGAGCTTTTCATTTATCATAATGGCCGCCAGTGAGCCTTCAGCCGCGGCCAGAATAGCCTGTTGCATACCGGCCGTCGTGTCGCCGGCGGCGTAGAGGCCCGGCACCGAAGTTTGCTGCTTTTTATCCGTCCAGACGGCACCTTTGCTATTGAGACGGCACCCTAGCTGCTCGGCCAGATTGGTGCGTTGGTGCTGGTGCGGATGCACAAACAATGCCTCTCGTACCAGTTTATCACCATTTTTGAACAGCACATGTTGTAGGCCTTGTTTCTTGGTGCCCTCCAGGCGTTCAATAGGCTCTTCCCTCACCTTAATGCCCTGTCTCTGAAGACGCTGGCGCGCCTTGTCGGTCAGGCCGCCGGGCCCATCGGTGCATACCACCACTTCCTTCGACCACCGGCTGACGAGCAATGCGAGCCCGGTAACGCCTTTTCCGCGTCCGTATACTGCCAGGGCTCGGTCGCGCACTTCCCAGCCGTGGCAGTAAGGGCAATGCAGCACGCCCCGGCCCCAGAACTCGCGCATACCTTCCAGAGGAGGTAATTCATCTTCTACACCCGTTGCCAGCAGCACTTTACGCGCCGTGATGGTCCGGGTACGGCTGGCCTCCGTATCGGCGATTATGGTAAAGCACTGGTCGCTCGCACTAATTTCGGTGGCGCGCAGGGGGCATACTTCGACACTGGGATAGGCCGCCAACTGCTCGAGCCCGAGACGCAGCAGCTCACTGGGCTGCACTCCATCGCGGGTGAAAAAACCCCACACGGCGGGCGAAGGATCGTTGCGCGGGGCACCCCCATCGCACACCAGCACGCGGCGCAGACAGCGGCCCAGCACCAAGGCGGCGCTGAGTCCGGCGCTTCCGGCCCCAATTATAACCACATCGTAATCAGTAGCGGGGCGGAGACGGCGCGCGGCTTTGGGCAGAGGAACAGAAGCAGGCATAAGAAACGAACGTTGACACCTCTATACCAAAAAGCCCCCAGCGGTTAGGCTGGGGGGCTTTTTTTAAGTAGAAAATGGTAAGTAATACGCTATTTCTGCTTTACCAAGCGCTGCGTCAGGTTCGTGTTAGTACCCTGGATTCGCACCAGATAAGTACCTGCTGGCAACTGGCTTACCATCAGCGGCTGCCGTATTCCACCAGCTACCTGCTCAGTTATTAGCGTGCGGCCGGTCATATCTATCAGCGTTACGGAGTAAGTACCCAGGGGTAGGGTGCTCAAATCCAGCGTGGTGGTAGTCGTGGCGGGGTTGGGATACAGTGTTACCTGCACGGTCTGGGGGGCAAAAGTAACCGTACGCACGGGCGAGAAAGCCTCCGTGCCATCGGTGTCTACTTGACGCAGACGGTAGTAAAGCTGCTGACCGAAGCGGCTGGCGCCCGCATCTACGAACGAATACTGATGAGCAGTTGTGGTAGAGCCATTGCCTTTTACCGTGCCAACTCGTTCGAACGTAGTGCCATTGACGGATCGTTCCACATCGAAGTGGTCGTTGTTCTTTTCCGAAGCCGTAGCCCAGGTCAGCAAAGCATTGTTTGTCTGAGCTATGACATCAAACTTGGTCAACTCTACGGGCAGCGGCGCCGTCGAGAGGAAGATATTACCGGAGAACTCCGACGTGTTGCCTACGGCCGTGCCATTTACCAGCGTCGAAGACAGAATAGTAGCCGTGGAAGTGATTTGGGCACCACCAATCTGCAACAAAGCCAGTTGCTGAGCGCTGAGGGCAATCTTGAAGTAGAAGCGGTTGGCATTAGTTTCCGAGCCCTGATCGATACCCATATGGTTGTTTGTGCCGGAGTAGCTACCAATTTTCGCGTCCCGATCGGCAGCGGAGCCTTCGGTTACGCTAGTCAGGAAGGTTTTTCCTTCGCCAAACTTCGACCCGTCGTTATCGGCCAGGAAGATTTCAATTAGCGCACCAGCCGGGGCAAAACCCGTAATCTGTAGCACTCCGCCGCTGATTGTAGCCTGCGTGAAGGCCGGGAAATTGAGGCGTCCATTAGCACCAGCAGCGGAGCCACTGTTTACGTTAGTGGTTACATCATCACCTGTCATCACAGTACCGTTCGACAGATCGATGCCAATACCGGTGTTGCCGCTGGTGATGTTTTGCGTAAAACGGTTGCCCGAAGTACCATTGAGGGCCACAATACCATCACCCGCGTTGCCCGTGATGGTGTTACCGGCGATCAGGTTGTTATTACCGAAGGCAACCGCAATACCTGCATCGTCTACACTAGTGCCCGTACCGTTGTTGCGGATAGTGTTGCCTGAGATGTTATTGTTATTGCTGGCCGTAGTAGCCAAGTAGATACCAAAGCCCTTGTTGTCAGCAATCACGTTGCCTGTAATGGTATTGCCCGAAGCTCCGATAAGGTTGATACCGTCGCCGTCAATGGTGCTTGTGCCGAAGTTCGTTGCCGCGTTATTGAAGACGCTGTTTGAGACCGTTACGCCCGTAGTAACCGTTGTCGAGGTACCGCTCTGAATGCGCACGCCAGCAATGGCATTGTTCAGGGTCGTCACGTCCGTTACTATTGACCCGGCAACCGTAGCGGTGCTGAAGGTTACCGCCGCGCCATCGGAGAAAACAGCACCGCTCGTCGCGGCACTCGTGCCTTTGGCATTCACAAGGCCTAACGATGCAATGCGAGTATTCCCACCCGTTACAAACAAACCCTTAAAACCATTGAAGTCGATAATTACCTCCGGATCGGTAGATTCTTCGCTGCTGGTTGTGGGAGTACTGCCTGTTACAACCGTCTGGCGTGAGCCATCTAGGTTTGTGTTAGGATCTGTGATATTTGGCAGAGAGGCCGTAAGCTTAATGGTAGCTACGTGCGTGTCAGGATCGGTGCCGCCATCTACCCCAATACGCAGGCCTGTTGGCGGAGTACCGGTTGCATTACCATCTCCGATCATGAAGATGGAGGTTTCAACACCTGGCCGGCTCAAGCCCGTCTGATTCAGGTTAGTGTTAGGCAGCGCATTAGCATTTGTGATAAACTGCGCCAGCGACCCTTGGCCCGATGAGTTCGTATTGCTGATAACGTCGAAGTTGAAACCAAAATCGATGTTGGTCACCGATGAGGTGGTGCCAGCAGGTACTGTGATGGTAGCAAGTGACTGGGCTGTAGTAGTGGTGCCGTTGATGATATCCGACAACGTTTGACCAGCAGTGCGAACACCAGCGTCTATTTTGGTTGGTATCTCACCGCCTACCTTATTCGTGACGCCGTAAGCAAATGTTTGCACAGGGAGCAAGCCAGTTACTGTACCAGCCCGCACCGAAGTAAAGCCTGTGCTTGACACCACCCGTACGCTGTAGTTTCCGGCCGAACGGCCAGTAAGCACAAAGCTATAAGCGCCATTAAGGCCGGTGACTGTGCTGGTTACATAATTACCATTGGCATCATACAGCTCAACCGTAACTCCTGCACGGCCGATAGCAGCGGAGGTGAAGCCACTACCTACTGCCGAAGTGTTGGCATCAGCGTAGCTGCGGCCCGCACCACCACCGTAGTTTACATCTTCGAAGATACGCCCGCTGATGGTGAGGGTAGTAATGGTTTGGGGAGTAAGCACTTCCCGCCAGGCGCGTTCTGTAGTTGCCGTGTTGTTATCGGGGAAGGAGGTAGGCAACTGGCCATTGGTAGGATCAGGGCTTGTTGAGTCAGTATCATAAGCATCATCCAGACCATCGCCATCCACGTCAATGCCACTGAATACTTGTTCGGCAACCCCATCATTATTGGTATCCCAACCCTCTATTGCATCAGTTCGGCCGTCGCCGTCCGAGTTCAAGTCGCGGTAGTCGGGTAGGGTGTCGCTATTCGTGAGGGCAGCATCGGTATTGGTGAGCGGTACGGCTACGCCCGCCGTCTGACCGGGGCCCGTCGTGGGGTCGTAGCGGTTGTCCAAACCATCTCTGTCCGTGTCAAGGCCTAAAGGAGCACGGTAGCCGGTTGTGGTTTGCGCTTCGATATTATCCACAATGCCATCGTTGTCTGAATCGATGTCCAGATAATCGGGCTGACCAACATTGTCCGTATTCGTAATTGGCAGTTTCGTAATGCCGCTTTCGGCCGTAGTTTCGGCTACGTCGGGCATACCATTGGCTCCCACACCGGTGCTGGGAAAGCGCCCCAGTGAGGCGGTATAGCCAGTAGGTGCTACACCACCATTGGCCTCCATAGTATCCGGAATACCATCGCCATCAGCATCGATATCGAGAAAGCTAGGAATGCCGTCTAGGTCGAAGTCATATACATCATTCACCCCATCCTGATTTACGTCAACAAAGTTGGCTTCGTAAGGATCGATGTAGCGCGGTACACTGCTCGCGGTGATGAACGTAGGGTCAATTCCGTTGCTTTCGACAACGTTCGTGATGCCGTCATTGTCCTGGTCAACATCCAGGTTGTCGTTGATGCCGTCGCCATCAGGGTCGCAGGCATAGTTGAAGGTGAATATTCGGCTTTCCTGCTCGGTATTCCCATAGGTGTAAGTATTTACCAACACCTGGTTACCCGAAGCCACTGTCGCACTGCCTGTAGCGCCCCCTCCCCATGTATGCACACCCATATTAGATGGCACACCAGCAAGCTGCGTGCGTGGATTGGCGGGCATGTTCGGAAAGGCGGCCGTGCTTAAGTTAGAATCATCCCAGTACAACACCTCAAACCCTTGCGAGCCAGGGCGCACGTTTTGAATACGGAAGCCGTCGGCATTATTCTCGGCATCCCACACGGGAAAGTTAACGGGAGCGATAGGTGATTTTGAATTCTTGAAAAGTAGGGTCACCGAGGTGCCAGAGCTTACTACGGCGTTCAGGCCATCGCGTCCATCCCACTCTACCCGGGTGTTGCCAGCAGGAATAGTGGTTGTAATTCGTCTGTCGCGCGTGCTGACCTGATAGCCGGGAACACCATTCAGCTCTATATCAATAACTACCTGGCCCCCAAGGAGGAGCGCAAAAAGAACTCCATGACGCCCCCGCCATTCTTGCAATAAGAGCCCACGGACACCACCTTAAGATCAGGGTCCTGAGCGCTAGGCCAGATTTCCGGATCGGGGTTGTTTACAAAGTTGAGATACTCAGGATAATCTATTTCCGTCGTTTGACTTTTGGTCGTGCTCAGGAAGGTATTGGGCGTAACCTGGGCTGGATTTGCGCCAGTGCTGTTTGAAACGAACCGAAAAAAGTTCTGGGGGGCAATTCCAGCCAATTCGAACTTCTTAACAAAGAACCGATTTGCCTCCGTTGGACTCGGAATCAGGGGGTACATGTTGAAGGTAGAAGCAAAACGCCCATCACCTTGACCTGCTGAGAAGGCCCACTGCTTGCTGAATAAGCGGCCGGGCTTCTCGGTGCCAGCATTGTCTTTTACCGTAAAGTCCCAGAAGTCGTATACAGAAAAGCGCTGATGGTCAAGGAAAGCTGGGTTGTAAGCACCTGTCGACGTGAATTCACCCTGTTGTACAAATTCAAACCATACGTACTGAATGGAAGTAGTCGTATTGGTGAAGGACATCGGCTCATAGCCTGCTGCTGGTAATCCGTTGATTTTAGGACCAGCCTGCGCCTGATCGGCAGTAGCAATTACGCCACGCTGAGGATTACCTGCAATGGTATTCAGGAAAGCCGCTCGCCGGAGAGCCATAGTGGTTTGAGCAGCAGACGAGTCCCGAAGAATCTTATACTGCCGACCAAAGGTACCCGTGCCCTTACCATCTGCACTGTACCGTGCGGTAACAATAAGATTGTTATGCTGATAGGCACTTAATGGGCTATTAGGATTTGTATCCTGATCATGAGGAACCCGGTGCAAACCATAATAAACCGTCTCATTAGGTTTTAGGAGCACATACATGCGTTGATCATCGCTGTACGTAAACTTGCTATTGCTAGTGAAATTAGAAGGCTTCAAAAAGCCTTACTCACGCCCCCAATTTGAGTTTGGGCCACATTGCCATCATGCTCTAGGTACCCAGAACGGGTATTATTAATATCACTGAGAGCTAAACCAGCTGTAGCCGCCGTATTAGGCGTCAATTGCTTCGAGCCTTCTGCATGTACTCCCAATGGCACTAAGCCTAAAATTGGAAAAAGTAAGCGTAAAGTTGTTCGCATTAAAATTGGGAGGACTGTAGGGTTAGAGAAGGGTGAAAGCGTATTTACTAGGCATGTTGCCTAGTAAACATCTTGCAAACCTACTGCCCATTGACGAGCTTGAATCCAACTTTTCGATGAACAAGCTCAACCGCACGATTGAAGTTTTAAAAACATATTTTTTTTAACTATTTCGCTAAATACTGTAACTAACCAAGGAGTCATTGGCCTTGAAATATGATGTTTATAGAACTGAATGCGCATTATAGGTATCTATATATGCTATTTATAAGTACTACTAATTATAGGATTATGCGTTAGTCAGGAAATATTTGTAGTTCGCATTTACAAACCGGTACCAATAGATATGTACAAAAAAGCCCCCAGTGCCAAGAACTCATTCTTAGCGCTGGGGGCTTTTTTGGGTTTTGACTACGCTTACATAATCTTCCTCTCAAAAAGGGTAAGCGGCCAGTAATGCCAAGCCGTTGAGCTTAATATACTTGGGTTCGCTTACTGCCATCAACCAACTCGTGCACCTCTTGGGTGAAGCTCGCCTGTGAGGCTAGCTCTTCCAGATTCAGATGCAGGCGATATTTCCAGAAATGCTGGGGATTGGACGGAACGTTAATTTGCTCATCGTGCGGATTTTCGCGGCGCAGATTAGTATCCATCGCCAGCAGATCCTGGAGGGGAAAAATGGCCCACATGGCAGGCGAATGCAGGTGTTGCACAACTATCTCGCGTGCTACCCAAGGCTCGCAGTACTGGGGGGCAATTTCGCCGCGGTGGCCGAGCAGGTCTTCGAAGAAGCGCTGCGTAAGGTCACGATCCTCTTCCCACCAGCCGCGCAACGTGCTCATATCGTGCGAGCCGGGGCTGACAACGGACAAGTATGGCGCATGAGTCGGGTTGCCAAACTCTACCTCGGAGTCGGAGGGCATGCGCTGGATGTTGAGGCCCAGCATACCCAGCTCACGCATAACGCCGGGTACGGAAGCCGGGACCATGCCTAAGTCTTCGCCGCAAATAAGCATATCGGTGGCGTAGCGCACGGGGGGCAATTTTACCAAGCCCTGCCGCCGCCAGAAATCCTCATGGCGCCGGAAGAAAAAGTCGTTGTAAATCTCGTTAATCAGATGCCGGTTATGATCGTCCAGCTCCTTAAATGACGTGCTCAGGTACACTGTGATGCGCGGGTGGTAGAAGTCGGGCTCGTCGGCGGGCACAAACAGTACCTCGTTCACCAGCTTATACAACCCCGTACGCAACCAGCGCAGGTGCTCGGCGTTGTTTGGGTCTTCGGCAATGCGCTGGTCAAATAAGGCTTCTATCTGCCGCTGGGTGCGCACGTAGTCTTTAAGGCGAATAGCGCCATAGCCGGCATCTTCCATAAACTCATCGAACACCGCCTGCGCCTGCGCGTGGAAGATGTGCTGGAGCATGTGCCAGCGGATGTACGGCTCGCACAAACGCCCATAATCGAACCAGCCCAGCCGCTGCTCAATCTCGTGCCGATGCATCGGCAAAGCGGGCGCGAAGTGTCCTAATAGGCCTTCTACCGAGTGCCCCGGGATTTCCCAGATGCGGAAAAAGCCCAGAATATGGTCGATGCGCAGCACGTCGAAGTAGCGGGCCAAGTGGCTCAGGCGGTTGCGCCACCACTGATAGTTGTCCTCGGCCATGCGCTCCCAATTGTAGGTCGGGAAGCGCCAGTTTTGACCGGTCACCGAGAAGTCGTCTGGCGGAGCGCCGGCTTGTCGGTCCATATGATAGAGTTCGGGCTGGGTCCAGGCATCCACGGAGTGGCGATAAATGCCAATAGGCAAATCGCCCTTGAGCACCACACCGCGCTGGCGGGCGTATTCTACGGCTTCGCGCAGCTGCTTATCAAGATGAAACTGCGTGAAGAAGTGCAAACCAAACTCATCGAAATCGGGCTGGTCGGGGGCCGTAAGCTGGTCGAGGTTTTGGGGCGTCTGAAACTCGGCGGGCCACTGCTGGAAGTCGGCTGTGCCAAACCGGTCGCGGAGGGCCGAGAAAGCAGCGTAGGGCACCAGCCATTCATTCTGCTCTGCCCAAAACGCTTTAAAAGCAGGATCGGCGAGGAAAGTGGCTTTTTCCTGCTGATATAAGCGCTTAATGAACTTCCACTTGGCCTCCATTACGGGCTCGTAGTCCACGAAGTCGCGGGCGTTCAGCTCCTCGCGCAGGCGGGCCAGCTCCTTGCGGTCGGCAGGCTTGGCCAGCTCCGCAATACCTTCCAGATGCAGATACAGCGGATGCAGCGCAAACACCGAAATAGCCGCGTAGGGGTACGAATCGACCCAGGTGTGCGTAGCGGTGGTGTCGTTGATGGGTAGAATCTGCATCAGCTTCAGGCCTGCTTCCGTCGACCAGTCGGCCAGCATCTTCAGGTCCGAAAATTCGCCCACGCCTAATCCCTGCTTCGTGCGCAAGGAGAAAACTGGCAGCGCCACGCCGGCCCCGCGCCAATTGCCGGCCGGATAGCGAAACCCTTCATCAGACCGCACCCGCAACGTATTAGCCGGCGTGGGGGGCAAAATTACCCGGTCGTCGCCGGTTTCCAGATGAATGATCTGGCCGGTTAGGGCGTCGCGGATGGCATACTTATACTGGGTGTTCTGGCCGGGCTGCTCCAAGGCTACCTGCGCCGTCCAGATTGGATAGTCCCGATCAGATAGAATAACTGCCCGACTAGCATCCCAAGCCCCCAATGCTGCATCGGAACCCAGAATACAGACCTGATGCTGCGGGGCTACCCGCGGCGCCACCAGCTGAAACCGGATGGCCCCCGCTGACCCTATCTCTGTAGTGGATGTGGTGCCCTGAGTTGGGGCAGAAGCGTCGTGTGGCCCCCGCCGAAACAGCGCTTTGGTGAAGGCGGCCGTGTGTAGCTCATTGTCGGGCTCGGCGGGAGCGCGCCAGTAATCCTCCAGCACAAGGCGGGTAAAAAGCCCCCAGTATCGCCTACTACCCGATTGGGTCCCCATTCCCACTGCTTACTACCGTCGCGCTCGTCGAGGAGCACATACTTGTATTCGATGGGGTGCGGGTGGTCGGAGGGGATGCTTATTTCCTGGGTCCACAGGCCCGTGCGGGCTGCGTAGTGCAAAAAAAGCGCGTGGTCGAGGTTCCAATTGCCCAAGCTGGGCTCGGAGCCGCAGACCGCTATGCGCTGGCCGGGCTCGGTGTAATAGGGCAGAGAGAAGCGAATGATCATTCGGAAAAAATCAGGATGGGCGCGAAAGATAAGTTTTACTACGCTTTATGGCTGTGCTAGGTAGTAGCTACCTATTTGAGCAGACAAGGTTCGAAGGATTTTAGGCACGACACAAAAATTTGATAATCTTAATCTATTATAGGTGCATAGGGTATACGATAAAATAAATTATATTATTTATTTATTTAGTAATAAAATATTTTCCGTCCGTATAATTGTTTCCACAAAACGCGCCCAATGTAGGAACGTTGCTAGCGGTTGGTAATCTGGATCTTAACGCCGGCCCCGGCAGCAACTTCGATATCGGGGACACCACCAACACGGGCTATGCTGTTTTGATTACTACCGGTAGTACAGAGCTGTATACGATCAATTTGGCCACGGACAAAGCTACCAGCAAAGGCGTGTTTGGCAGAAGCTCAGGGGGCATCGGCACAAGCGGCTTTACCGTTGGCTTAGGATTCTAAGTTTGCAAGCCGATAGTTTAATGTGCCTACACTACATAAGAGCCCCGCAGACAACATCTGGGGGCTTTTTATTTGCGTTTTATAGGATGCAGATAGAATCTAAGCTCTGCAAAGGCGGTGTATTTAATCAGGTAAATTTTTATTAAAAAAAGTAACATCTAATTACTGAAGAGCTGCGTATGGCAAATAATCTAGTTCAATTATTTCTTCTTTACATCCTATAGTCTGGCTTCTATGCTAAGAACCTCTTCCCTCGCCAAGTGGGGTGTGGCTGCTTTGCTTGTGTCTTCGCTCAGTAGCTGCGAAGATATTTTAGAGCAATACTTCCCCAAGCCCACCCCGCCGCCTACCATTCCGACCCAGCCCGTGGCGTACTCTACCTACGCAATTCGACGCGCCGGGAATACCTTTGAGAATGGATTGGTGATTTTCAATCCACTTACGCGCGCCACAACGCAGCAACTGCCCATTACGGGCTTGAGCGCGGCCAGCGATCGTATCCTGGGAATCGACCTGCGTCCTGCCACTGGTCAACTCTATGCCCTGGTGGGCACAAACAATGTTCCCAGGGAACCCTTTACTCCCGATTTTATCAGCAATGGCCGCCTGTATACTATCAATCCGGCTACTGGGGTTGCTACGCTCGTCGCGCCGCTCAGTGTGCCTATCGGAGGGCGCATCGGCCCGTTTGGGTTTGATTTTAACCCCGTCGTGGACCGGATTCGCATTGTGAGCGAAACAGGCCAGAACCTACGCGTGAACCCTGCCGATGGCGTAGCCATTGAAGATGGACGCATTAACGGGAATAACGCTACTGCTCAAGGCGCTGCCTACGATAATAACGTAGCGGGGGCCACTTCAACCAATTTGTATGTTTTGGACTTGAATCGGGATAAGCTGGGCCTCCTTAATCCACCGAATAGCGGAACAGTGGTGGATATTGGCTCCTTGGGGGTCAACGAAACGTTTTGGGGTTTTGATATTGGGGGACCTAGCAATACAGCCTACGCCGTCACGGTTATTGCGGTGTCGGACGCGCCACTCAATTTCAATATCACGACGCATTTATTTTCCATCAATTTGACGACAGGCGTGGCCACGGACTTAGGAGAACTTGGATTTCCCGTTGCGACACGGGAGGCTGTTCCTGTCCCCACAGGCTTTACGCTTGGAGCAGGATTCTAAGTAGTCTTCTCTTGCCAGAAACCGAACTGCTCGGGCGCCTATGCTCGGGTGGTTCTTTCTGATTTTAAGCAGTTTCCATTGCCTCAGTCTTATCCTTCCTTTCTTATCCTCTATCCTCCCTGTATGAAAACACCCTTTTCTCTTGCTAAGCTCGGGGCCGCGGCCTTGCTGCTACTGTCGCTCACCAGCTGCGAAGACATCTTGGAGCAGTACTTCCCCAAGCCTACCCCTACCCCGCCCACTATCCCCACCTTTCCGCCTCTAGGCCAGGATATTCCCTTCTATGCCTTATCGGGAGGAACACGGCTCGATGCCTACAACACGAGCAATGCCGCTACGCGCACCAACTCGGTCGCCATTACGGGCCTCGGTAGCGGCGAGACGCTCTTAGCCATTGACTTCCGCCCCGCTACCGGGCAACTCTACGGGGTTAGCAGTGCCAGCCGCCTTTACGTCATCAACCAGAACACGGGCGTGGCTCGGGCCATTGGCGCAGGACCGTTTACCCCCGCGCTGGGGGCAATTTGGTGGGCTTTGACTTCAACCCGACCGTCGACCGCATTCGCCTTATTACTTCTACGGGCCAGAACCTGCGCCTGAACCCCGAGACCGGCACTGTTAGCAACACCGATGGCGCCATCAATGGGGCAGCTGGCGCTACCATTACGGGGGCAGCTTACACCAGCAACACCGCCGGAGCAGAAACTACCGTCCTCTACGACCTAGACCCGGCCACCGATCAGCTCTACCGCCAAGACCCACCCAACAACGGCACGCTCGTGCCCGTGGGCAATCTGAATCTGAACATCACAGGCAATGGCGGTTTTGACATTGATGCCAAAACTGGCACGGCCCTGGGCCTGTACGCGGTCAATGGCAACCCCACGCTCTTTACCCTCGACTTAGCCACGGGTGCCGCCCGACCCCTGGCTCAGTACGCGGCTACGACTGGCTATACGGGTATTGCCATTCCCACAAGGCCCGTAGCTTACGCTATTGGTGGCAATACCCTTTTCACTTTTGATCCTACGAGGGTGAGCGGACTCGGGAATGTGCTGCCAGAAACCATTACGGGTCTGCCGGCCGGGGAACGACTGATTGGCTTAGACTTCCGGCCTGCCACGGGGCAGCTATATGCTCTGAGCGCGAGCAGCGTCCTTTACACCTTGAACGCAGCTACGGCGGCAGCCACCCCGGTTGCGCCCTTGAGCATTCCGATTGAGAGTAACGCCAGCATTGGCTTCGATTTTAACCCCGTCGCGGACCGGATTCGCATAGTCACCAACACGGGCCAGAACTTGCGGGTGAATCCCGTGGATGGGGTGACAATCGCTGATACCCGTCTGAATCCGTCAGAACCCGGCATTCAGGCTGCCGCTTATACGAACAACGTGGCAGGGGCAACGGGAACGGAGTTGTATGTAATTGGCCTAGACCCGATGGCTTATCGGCCCACTCAGGCCACATTGTATCGGCAAACTCCACCCAATGACGGCACATTGGTGCGCATCAACACCGTTAGCCTGCAAAGTTGGAGCTACGGTACCCTATCGTTTGACATTGGCGCGATGAGCAACCGAGGATACCTGATTTCGCTACATATTGGGGGAACAAAGTTTATCACATTTGATTTTGATAGAGCGACGGGGCGAATCTTGTCACAGGAATTCCAGGAATTTAACTTCCGCGAATATCAAAACCTCAGCTATCAGATGAGTGGCTTTACCGTGGGCCTAGGATTTTAAGATAGACGGCTGCCTTAGCCCACAAGCCACATTTCCGAAAAGCCCCAGTCAAGCGCTGGGGCTTTTACGTTACCCATTATTTCTTCTAGTAGCTATAGCTTTATTTCCACCTTTCGTGCTTCACGCTGCATCAGTCGCCATATATAGCGTGTTCTACCACCAAAAAAGCCCCCCAGCCAACCCCGCGCCGCTTTTTTTCGTTGGGTGATACTGAACACTTTAAGCACAACTGAGTTATCAAATCCTTGCCTACGTACGTTCGCCGCATCCTCTATGGTATCCTGGGGTTGGTGGCTTTTATTGTCCTACTGGTAATCCTGGTAGTGGTGGCTTTGCAGTTTCCGGCTGCGCAGGACTTTGCAGCCCGCAAAGCCAGCGGCTATCTGCAAGATAAGATTGGGACGGAAGTGCGGATCGGGAAATTTCGCACCGATTGGCGCAATGCCATTTCCCTCGATGATGTCTATCTGGAAGATCAGAAAGGGGATACACTGCTGTCGGTGGGGCACTTAGGTGTCAACATTGACTTGTGGGCCCTTACCAAATCACAGATCAATGTGAAGTCGGTAGAGCTAAACGATGGCACCGTAGGCATCACGCGCACCCTGCCCGATAGTACCTTCAACTTCGACTATATCACGGCAGCCTTTGCTACTGGCGACACTACTACCGCTCCGGTAGATACGGCCAGCGCGGGCTTTCAGTACAACATCGGCGATGCGCGCCTAACCAATATTCGCCTCACCTACGACGACCAAGTGGAAGGCATGGCCGTGAAGACGCGGGTAGGCGAGTTGGCCGTGAACATGGACGCCGTAGACGTGGATGCTTCCACCTACCGCATCGATCAAGCGGTGCTGCGCAACACTGCCATTAACATTGTACAGAGCAAAAATGCCCCCCGAACACCGCCGTCAGCGAGCCGCTGGAACTAGAGCTGGGTTTGAATAAAGCGTTGCTCGACAACGTCAGTCTGACGTACAAAAATGCTCCCTCGGCTCAGTATATCAACACCCGCGTAGGGCAGGCCGAAATCACGGCCGATAACATTGACCTGCGCAACTCACGCGTGGCGCTGAACACACTGCGTTTGCGCAACACGACATTTGCCTACGCTCAAAACGAAAACGTGCCCGTTGAGGAACGCATTATTAACCCCGCCGAGGCCGTGCGCGACTTGAACGAATCAGTGGAAAAAGCCACTGGCGAGGAAGCCAGTTGGGTCGTCACGCTTAAGAAGTCCGACATCAGCGACGTAGATGTCGCCTTCGACAACTTCAACGAGCCGGCCCAAAAAACCCGCGTGCGGGGCATGGACTACAATCATCTAAAATTCACCGACCTGATTCTGAACACGGAGAACCTGTTTTACTCCGAGAATCGCACCACCGGCCGCATCGTGAACTTGGCGGGTAAGGAGCAGAGCGGGTTTGAGGTGGAAAGCGCCACTGCTGATGTAATCTTCGACTCGGTGCAAACCCGCCTCGACAACCTCGACCTGATTACGCCCCACACCCGCATTCGGCGCACGCTAGCCATGGGCTACGAAAGCCTGGATGCGCTGGCCGATACCAAGAAACTCGGCCAGTTGCGTATTGAAGGCGACCTACGCGAAACGCGCCTCGGCTTCCGCGATATTCTGTATTTATCGCCTGATCTGGCCAATACGCCGCCTTTTACTACGGGCGCCAATCAATCGGTGCTGGTGAGTGGGCGCGTAAATGGCCGCGTGGGCGACTTCCGGGTGCAAAACCTGGATGTGGTTGGCTTCCGCAATACGGTATTGCGGGCCAGTGGCCGGATTCAGGGCTTGCCCGAAGTGGACCGCCGCCTGTACACCGACCTCAACATTGCGCAGTTTACGACCACCGCAGCCGACATTAAGAGCTTAGCGCCAGCCGGCACCATTCCACCAGAATATCAATTGCCACCGCGCATTGCGGTATCAGGCACGTTTCAGGGACGCCCAACGGCGATGGTGTTTGACACTAATCTGAAAGTGAATACCAGCTTCGGCAACGCGACGGCCGTAGTAAATATGGAGCCTGGCCCCGCCGGCCGCGAGCCCATTACGGCCCGCTTCTCAGTGCAAAACTTCAACGTGGGCGCCGTTCTCCGCGACCCCACAATTGGCCGCGTGACAACCACCGGCCGCCTCAACGCCCGCGGCCTCGATCCGGCCACTATGCAGGGCCGCCTAGTGGCCGACGTGCAGCGGGCCGAGTACAATGACTACACGTACCGCGACATCGCGGCCACCGTCGACATCGACCGCAACCGCTACGTGATTGCGGCCGAAAGCAAAACCGATCCTAACCTGAATCTGGATGTGCTGGCTACCGTGAATCTGCGCGACGCTAACAACCCAAGCTACGAAGTGTCGTCGCTGAACCTGCGGGGGGCAAATTTGACCGCGCTGGGCTTCTACACCGGCGGCGACCTGCGCGTGCAGGGCAACCTGACGGCCAACCTCAGCGGAGCCGATGCGAACTCGATCAACGGTACGTTCTCGGGACAAAATGTGGTCGTGGTGCGCGATAATCAGCCCTTTGCTTTTGGAGTGCTGGAAGGCAAAATCGTGCAGCAGCCCGGCCGCTCCGCGGTAGACGTGACCTCCGATATTTTTACGGTGAAGCTAGACGGCAACACGCCGCTGGGCGACTTAGCAACGGTACTTCAGCAACACATCGACCGCTACTTCGACCTCCCCGATGTGCGCTACGTAGCGGGTGGTCCGGCGCGCAACTTCACTTTCGATGTGCGCGTGCTGGAGCCCCGCCCGATTTCGGCGCTGGTGCCAGGCTTAACGAAGATTTCGCCCTTTAACCTGACCGGCGGCTTTGACAGCCGGGATGCTAACCTGACATTGAATAGCCGTATTCCGGTCATCATTTACGATGGCTACCGGCTCGATTCCACGCAGCTCACCATTGCTTCTGACCCTCAAAAGCTGGATTACGCACTGCGCATGCGCCAGGCTAGCCAGGATACCAGTCTGCGCCTGCCCAACCCCAGCATAACGGGCAACGTGGCCAACAATAAAGTGGCTACCAATGTGCGTGTTGGTGAATCAGACAACAATCAATTGCTGAATCTGGCGGGAGTGCTGCAAGTGCTAAACCAGGGCGATGCGTATGCGTTCAGCTTCGACGAAAACTTGGTAGTAAACAACCAGAAGTGGACGGTAGCGCTCAACAACGAGGTGCGCTACACCCTGGCTTCGGGTGCCATCCGAGCCGATAATGTACGCCTGAGTCAGGGTCAGCAATTTATTGAATTGCAGACGCTGCCGGGGGCTGAATATCCGCTGCAGGCGCGCTTGGGCAACCTCGACTTGAATATGCTGGCCGTAGCGGGCGGCTTGCAGGACTCGCTGGTAGGCGGTACGCTCAACGGGCAGGCGGTAGTGCGAAGCATAGGCCAGCCGCGCCAAGCCTTTACCGCCGATATGACGCTGAGCAGCTTGGCCTACAACAAGTCGATTATCGGTGACTTATCGTTGAATGCGACCAACCCCACCGCCGACCGTTATCAGGTAGATGCTCGCCTGACGGGTGGCCCCAACAACAACGAAGTACGAGCCACTGGTTACTACTTGGCGGCTGGTGCGTTGGATATGGCTATCAACGTGGCTCGTCTCAATCTGAATACGGCTGAGCCGTTTGCGCTCGGCGAAGTAAAGGAAATGACCGGCTACCTCACGGGGCAGTTTACGGTGAAGGGGACCACAAATGCCCCCCAGCTGCGCGGTACGCTCAATACCAACGACGCCGGCTTTACGCTAACCCAACTTGGGGCCCCCTTTACGCTGCCCAACGAGAGCCTGACCTTCGATGAGCAGGGTATCAAGTTTCAGGACTTTACCATCCTCGATTCACTGAATAATAAGGCCGAAATCAACGGCTACGTGTACACCAAGAACTACATTGATGATTACCGCTTTCAGCTACGGGCCGTGACCAATGACTTCCTGGCCGTGCAAAGCACCCAGCGCGACAACGAAATATTTTACGGTAAGCTGCTGGTCGATTCGGACACGCGCATTACCGGCGACCTCGCACTGCCACGCATTCGCACCACGGCTACCGTGGTGGAAGGCTCCAATCTGACGGTGGCGGTGCCCAACGACGAGGCCGTAGCCGTGGAGCGGGAGGGAATTGTGGAATTCATTGACCTCAGCGCGCCGCTCGATACCATGCTGGCTCGCCAGGCGCCCGTCGATTCGGCCCAGACGGCAGAAGGGTTTGACATTGCCGCCGTCGTGACCGTGACCGATGAAACGCCCTTCACCATTATTATCGACCAAGCATCCGGCGACAACCTGAAGGTGCGGGCCGCGGGCACGCTGAATACTGCTATAGACCCGGCGGGCACTATTACGCTCAGCGGCCGCTTAGACGTGACGGAGGGTAAGTACGCTATGTCGCTTTACGACTTGGCGTCGCGGGAATTCGAAATTGCCCAGGGTAGCTCCATTGTGTGGAGCGGCGACCCGTATAATGCACAAACCAATGTGACGGCCATATTCAATGTAAAAACGGCCCCCGCTGAGCTATTGGCCGGCCAGGGCGAAGCCGATGAGAGTTTGCAGACGATTGGCCGCAACCAGTTGCCCTTTGAGGTGCTGCTGAAAGTAAACGGCGACCTGCTCAAGCCCATTATCAGCTTCGATATCCAACTTCCCGAGGATACTCGTACCCAGCTGCGCCCTCAGATTGAAAACCGTCTGGCTCAGTTGCGCCAGCCCAGCCAATCCGACGAATTGAATAAGCAGGTGTTTTCGCTGCTGGTCCTAGAGCGCTTCTTGGCTGCCAATCCGTTCGAGTCGAGTGGGGGTAGTTTGGTGGCGGAGCAGTTGCGGGGTAGCGCCAGTCAGGTGCTTACTTCGCAGCTCAATAAGCTCACAGGTAGCTACTTATCTAATTTGGGCGTGGAGCTAGGCGTGAATTCACAGGCCGATTTCTCCTCGGGCTCCGAAAAAACGCGCACCGATCTGAACGTAGCCGTGCGCCGCCAGCTCTTCAACGACCGCGTGACGGTGCGCCTGGGTACTGATGTGCCGTTGGCCGGTGGCAACCAAGCTTCCAGCGGGCAGCAAAGCGTGAGCAATTTTGCCGGCGACGTGAGCATCGAATATGATATTCTGGCCAATGGCCGCCTGCGTCTGCGCGCTTATCGTAACAACGCCTACGGCGACATCGATGGGCAGTACGTGCGCAACGGGGCATCGCTCATCTTCCAACGCGACTACAAGACCCTGGCTGACTTATTTCAAGGCATCGACAAAGACGTAAAAGTAGAGCGCAAGCAAAACCGTAAACGCGAAAAGCAAGAAGAAAAAGCTGTTAAAGACACGGTGCAAACCGTAGCTACGCCCCGACGCGAAGCCGGACGCCTGGCGAGGCGCCAGACGACTTCGGGCCGGTAATTCTATAGGTTAAAATTGTCCTGCCGAGTGCCGCGAAGCATCTCGCGTGCAGACGCAGGATTACTAATTAGATAACCTCGTGCGCGATGCTCGGCATGACGTTCTAGTTACTAGCATTCAACATCAACATTACTCCGTGCTTTCTCCGACTTACACCTTTCTACTTTCCTTCAAAAAAGCCCCCAGCGCCGGTTGCCGTTGCTGGTGCTCGCTTTGCTGCTAGCCAGCTGTTCCGGTACCAAGTTTATCCCGGAAGGCAGTAAGCTCTACACGGGCAGCACGGTCACTATCAAGTCGGAAAGCGCAATTCCGAACGAATCGGTGCTCACAACAGAGCTGGAATCGGTGATTACGCCCAAACCCAATAGCTCCATTCTGGGGTTGCGGCCTAAGCTCTATTTCTGGCATATGGGCGAGGGCAAAACCAAGGGCTTAGGCAAGTGGCTGGCCAATAAATACGGCGAAGAGCCCGTACTACTGAGCGTCGTGGACACCAACACTGTGAAGGGCCTGATGACCAACCGCTTGTACAACAACGGCTACTTTAAGCCCGCGGTCAGCAGCAAGGTGAAGGTAAAGGACAATACCGCCTCCGTTGACTACGTGGCCACCGTGGGCAAGCCCTATTTGATTAAGGAAATCCACTTTCCCGACCGTGACACGCTCCTTGATCGTGCCATTCGGGCCACGGAGCCGAACTCCCTGCTGAAAGTGGGCGACCCGTACAACCTGCAAACCATGATTAACGAACGCGTGCGCATCGACGCGGCGCTCAAAAATCAGGGATTTTATTACTTCAACCCCGATTATATTCTGTTTCAGGTAGATAGCACCTTGGATAATGAGGCAAACGTCTATCTGAAAATCAAAGGCACGATTCCGCCGCAGGCTGCCAAGCCTTATGTGCTCAACCGGGTGACGCTGGACACCGATTATACTCTTTCTGATACGACCGAAGGAGCGAAGGAGCCAATCATGTTTCGGGGCTACCGCTACTTCCCCGACGAGAAAGTATTCAAGGCGAAAGCCATTACCAACGCCACCTTTATTTACCCCGATAGCATCTATCGTCGTCGCCGCTCCGACCAGACGCTAAGCCGGTTGATGAGCCTGGGTACGTTCAAGTTTGTGGACATCCGGTACCGTTCTGCGAACCAGCCTGATTCGGGTGGTTACGGCCGTCTCAACTCCTTGGTGCGCATGACGCAGGTACCCAAAAAGTCGCTGCGGGCGGAGTTGCAGATGAACGTGTCCAACATCTTCACCGGGCCGGGTATTGTGGTGCAGTTCCGCAACCGCTCCGCCCTGCGCGGGGCCGAACAGCTGACGATTAATGGGCGAGCCTCGTTTGAAACTGGTAATGGTATCCAGTCGGGCGTGACCTCCACTACCATCGGGGTGGATGCCCAACTGTTGGTGCCGCGCCTGATTACGCCGCCCTTCAACATTCGCTTAGTCAACTCGGATTTTCAGCCCCGCACCTTCTTCAATGCGGGCTACAAGTATGTGCTGCGCACCAATTTCTTCCAGCAGGATGTGTTCAACGTGGGCTATGGCTACAGCTGGAAAACCAAGGTGACCAATGAGCAGCAGCTGCAACCCATCGACGTACAGTACCTGCGCCTGGCCAACACCGATGCTGAATTTGATCGGTTGCTAGAGGAGCGTCCTTTCTTGGCCAACAGCTTCCGCCAGCAGTTTATTCTGGGCAGCAACTACAGCTATACCTACAACCAGCAGGTGCTGGAGCAGCGTCGCAACCAGATCTATTTCAACAGCGGCATTGAGCTGGCCGGCAACTTGGCTTACCTGCTGCAAAGCACCAAAGGGGCTCCGCGAAACGAGCAGGGCAACTACGAGCTGTTTGGTCAGGAGTTTTCGCAGTACACCAAAGTCAATCTGGAGTTCCGCAACTACTACCGCGTGTCGCCCGATGCTACCAGCGGCAACCGGTTTGCTACGCGGCTACTGATTGGGGTGGGTGTGCCTTACAAGAACTCCAGCGTGCTGCCCTACCTGAAGCAGTACGGTATTGGCGGCCCCAACAGCGTGCGGGCCTTCGCGGCGCGGGGCGTGGGGCCAGGCACGTATCGGGCGCAGGACCCGGAAGATGTAAACGCCTTCTACGACCAGGTGGGCGATATGCGCCTGGAAGCCAACATCGAATACCGCCACGACTTGTTTCCTTACGTGAAAGGTGCGCTGTTTGTCGACGCGGGTAATATCTGGCTGATCAACGCCGACCCGGACCGCCCTACCTTCGACGCAAACGGTCAGCCCGACGGTAAAAACGGTCAGTTCAAGTTCAATAGCTTCTTCAGAGAATTAGCCGTTGGTGCCGGTGCCGGTATCCGCATCGATGTGCAGTTCTTCGTTATTCGCTTCGATGCAGCCTACCCGCTGGTATATCCGTTTGAGAACGGTGCTTTTCAGACCCAGAATGGCGACGAGTACAACAAGCTGGACTCTGGCTTTAAGGCAGTGCGCTTAAATATTGGTATTGGCTATCCATTCTAGTATAGTAAACATTTGCTTGCGAAGAGCCAAAAAAGCCCCCCGATGCGCATCGGGGGGCTTTTTTGGGCTCTCTCCAACTATGTATTGGTGTTGGGAAACTGAGTGAAAGCGAATGAAAGTAGATTTTATATTTATTGTTTATCAATAAATTTTTATTGTAATTTGTGTGTAAACTTTTATTCAAACACTCATGGAAGCAAAAGACAAGTTTATTCTGAACACCGTGCATGTAGTGTTCTGGGTGATATTTATCGGCCTGTGTATCAAAAGCATGGCGTTGCTCATCGCACTTTTGGTAAGCCTGTTTGTAAATCCGGAAGGGGCGCGAAACCTCTACTCGGAACTCGACCTGTATACTCTTTACCAACTCGACACCCGCCACTATGTCTCTGTGGTGTCGTTTATGATTGCCTTATCGGGCTTGAAAGCTTATATCGCTTACTTGGTTATCAAGATCTTTTCGCGATTCGATTTCACGCGTCCGTTTGATGCCAACGTTTCCTTGTTGATAACGGAAATTAGCCACGTCGCGCTCCGGACGGGGGTAGTGGCGCTGGTGGCCAACGGCTACAGCGACTGGCTAATCAAAAAAGGCGTGGCGGTGCAGCAAGATTGGGGCAGCAGTGAGTTCTTGTTTCTGGCCGGCGTGCTGTTTATCGTAGCGCAGGTATTTAAGCGTGGGGTTGAGTTTCAGGCCGAAAATGAGCTAACCGTCTGACGTATGCCCATAGTTGTGAATTTGGACGTGATGATGGCCAGGCGTAAAATGTCTTTGAATGAGCTTTCCGAAAAAGTTAATCTAACATTATCCAATCTCTCCGTACTAAAAACCGGCAAGGCAAAGGCCATCCGCTTCAGTACGCTTGAGGCTATTTGTCAGGCCCTGAACTGCCAGCCGGGAGATATTCTGGAGTTCGTGGAGTGACATTCTCACTCCCCATTACCTAAAGCTTTCGCAGAATGAAAAGCCCCCCAGATCTTGGTCTGGGGGGCTTTTCATTCTGCGAAAGCTTACGCTTCCACGGCTACGCGCTTCATGGCTCTTTCGGAATCACCGTTGGAAACAGCAGCAGGCACCACCGTCACTACCACGTACTTAGAAGTAGGGGTATTGCTCACTTTGGCTACGCTTTCGATGGGCACCAGCGGGTTGGCCTCGGGGAAGTAAGCGCAAACGTTGCCCTTCGGAATATCGTAGGGTACGGCCACAAACTTCTCTACCGTACGCTGCTCGCCTTGGTAGTGGCTGGTGATATCGATGAGGTCCTTGGCTTTGATGTTGCGGGCAGCCATGTCGGCCTTGTTCATGAACAGCACACGCCGCTCATTGTAGACGCCGCGGTAACGGTCGTTGTATTCGTAAATGGTCGTGTTGAACTGGTCGTGGCTGCGTACCGTCATCAGCACCAGCTGGTCAGGCTCAAGTTGATACTTGTCCAGCGTAGTAGTGGTGAAGTTAGCCTTGCCATTCTGCGTTGTGAACTTGCGCTCGCGGGGGCCGTTGGGCAAATAAAAGCCCCCCGGGCGCCGTAGCTTCTCGTTGAAATCCTCGAAGCCCGGAATTACGCGGGCAATGTGGTTGCGGATGTTATCGTAATTCTGGGTCATGGCCACCCAATCCACTTTCGTACGGTTGCCGAGGGTAGCAATGGCCATACCGCTGATGATGGCTACTTCGCTCAGCATCTGCCCATCCAGCGGTACTAGTATGCCTTTGTTCTGGCTCACCACGCCCATAGAATTCTCGCAGGACGTCATCTGGTGTCCCGACTTCTGCATGTCGATATCCAGGTGAGTGAAGCAGGGCAGCAGCAGGCTGGTTTCACCGGTTACGAGGTGGCCACGGTTGAGCTTGGTACCCACAAATACGGTCAGCTTCTGCTTGCGCATGCCTTCGGCAATCAGCTCGGTATCAGGGCCGGCGGCCAGCAAATTGCCCCCCAGACTGAAGTATACCTTGATTTTGCCCAGCACCATTGCCTTAATGGTTTCTACCGTATCCAGCCCTTGTTCGCGGGGTGGTGAGAAGCCGAATTCCTTTTCCAGTGCATCCAGGAAATTCTTATGCGGCTTTTCCCAGATGCCCATCGTCCGGTCGCCCTGCACGTTGGAGTGGCCGCGCACCGGACAAGTGCCCGCGCCCGGCTTGCCAATGGCGCCCTTCATCAATTGCAGATTGACGATTTCCTGAATGGTTTCGACGCCTTTCCGCTGCTGTGTGACGCCCATGGCCCAGCAGGTGATAATCTTTTGCTTGTTGGCAATGAGGTTGGCCGCTTCCAGCAATTCAGCGCGGGTAATACCGCTGATCTCCTCAATTTCCTGCCAGCTGGTGTTGCGAATGTTCTGCTCAAACGATTCGAAGCCCGTGGTGAACTCGGCTATGAAAGGGCGGTCGATTACCTGGCCGGGGTTGCGGTCTTCGGCCTCAAACAAATGCTTCATCAGGCCGCGCAGTAGGGCCATGTCGCCATCCACGCGCACCTGCAAGTATACGTCGGTAATCTGGGTGCCGTCGCCCATGAGCGCACCCAGCGCCCGTACCGGATTCATGAAATCCTGCGGGTTTTTGAAGTGGTTCAGGCCCGCTTCGATCAACGGATTGACGCTGATGATTTTGGCTCCATTGCGCTTCGCCTTTTGCAAAGCCGTGAGCATACGCGGATGGTTGGTGCCGGGGTTCTGACCGATAATCAGAATGACCTCGGCCTCATATAAGTCGTTGAGCGTGACGGAGCCTTTGCCCAAGCCCAGCGTGGGGCTGAGGGCCGAGCCACTGCTCTCGTGGCACATATTGGAGCAGTCGGGCAGGTTGTTGGTGCCAAACTCGCGCACAAAAAGCTGAAACAGAAAAGCTGGCTCGTTGGGCACTTTGCCCGAGGTATAGAACGCCGCCTCATCCGGCGACGCCAGCGCGTTCAATTCGCGGCCAATAATCTGGAACGCTTCGGGCCACTCAATGGGCTCGTAGTGCGTGCCGCCGGGGCGCTTCACCAGCGGGTGCGTAAGGCGGCCAGCGTTGTTCTGGTCGCGGTCGGTCATGCGCGAGAGGTCGGCGAGGCTATGCTTGGCAAAGAACTCAGGGCCAGCGGCTTTATCGTCGGCGTCGGAGGCGGTAGCTTTGGCGCCATTCTCGCAGAACTCAGCTACTGAGCGATGATCATCCGGGTCGGGCCAGGCGCAGCTGGAGCAGTCGAAACCGTCCTTCTGGTTCATCTTGAGCAGCCCGCGGCTACCTCGGTTTACGCCGCCCTCGCTCCAGCTAAACTGCATGGACTTGATCACGGCCGTCACGCCCGCCGCTACTTTCATGCGCTCCTCCAGCTTCAGGCCGGTGAGCGTCTCGACGGGCTGGGCCAAGATGGGAAACAGGTATTTGGCGCGGGCTGTTTCGGGAGCTGGGATATGTTCTTCTTCCTTGTTCAACTGTCCTTCAGGGTTGTAATGGTCGGGTGCGGGTGCTTCGCCTTGGTCGGAGCGCTCCCCGCTTTTGGGCACGTTGTCCTGGGCGGTTTGCTCATGCGTCTGGCCGGCTTTGCTGGGGTCTGCGGCGGGAGATTTTTCCATAACAAAACGAAAGAATGGGATGAAATAGGGTGGGAAAGCGGAAGGCCGAACTAGCTGAAATTCAGTGCCCAGCTATTCCTTAACCAAAGTAGGCAATTCTTGGTTTTCACTCCTTTTCTGGCTCGAAAGCAGAACCCGCAAAGGAGAGCTTATGCAGTGGAATATGTCGGCTACTTAGTGCCGACAGTCTAGGTCTTTTTCAATTAAAACGTTAAGCGTTTGGCTTTCGGTGAGCAGAAGCGTAGCCGAAAGCCCATTCTGGTCGGTGCCGGTCCACTGATTGGCCAAGGTGGCGGGCACTTTCACGGTGATGGCGCCAGCCCCATACGTCACCCGAAAATGCTCCGTTTCTACGCGCTCCAGCGCGTAGGTCAGAGTGTCGGTGGCGGTAGGACCCAGCGGTAGCACCGCCGCGACCCGACCGGCATCGGCAAACTGGTGCACCTCCGCCTCGGAGAGGCGGAGGCGGAGGGAGTTGTCTTCAATGCGAAGTTTCATGGGGAGCTGAGTTGGTACGAATGCGCCATTCTCCACAATATACGTTGTAGCGCCCCTGACGAACGAAACCGCAAAGCGTCATGCCAAAGTTTTGAGCGGCCTGCACCGCCAGCGAGCTGGGCGCCCCCACGGCGGCCATGATTGGGATGCCCGCCACCGCCGCTTTTTGCACTAGCTCAAATGACGCCCGCCCGCTCACCAGCAATACCGTATTGTGCAAAGGCAGCTGCTCCTGCAGCAGCGCCGCCCCGATTACTTTATCCAGGGCATTGTGCCGCCCCACATCCTCACGCAGCAGGAGCAATTCACCTTCGGGCGAAAACAAAGCCGCCGCGTGCAAGCCACCCGTTTGCTCAAACAAGGCCTGCGCCGCCCGCTGCCGCTCCGGCAACTGATGTATGACCGCGGCATCTACGTGGGGGGCATTTTTGGGCAACATCGGGCAGGAGGCGGCGTGCACGGCCTCGATGCTGGTTTTGCCGCAGACGCCGCAGCTGCTGCTGGTATAGAAGTGCCGCTCCAAGCGGGGAAGATCGGGGGTAGAAGTTGGAGCTAGCTCAGCCCGAACTACGTTTTCGCGCTCGTCTTCTTTTTCCACATCGGGGCAATAGATGACACCCTGCAAATCGTGGCGGCTCCGAATAATTCCTTCGGTGAGCAGGAAGCCGGCGGCCAGTTCAAAGTCGTGGCCCGGCGTGCGCATAGTGATAGAAAGCGTGCGGTGCTCCCGCTGACCGCTGGGGCCGTAGCCAATCCGGATTTCCAGCGGCTCCTCGGCGGCCAGTACATCAGAGGCTACCGTTACTTCTTGACCCTGTACTTTGTGTACGGTCACGTAGTCGTAGCTGGTGGGGGGCAAAAATACGGGTGCGGACACGTGAGTAGGAGTAGAAGGCGGAAAAAGCGGTGATTACAAGGTATTGATTAACTCTATGGTACCACAGTTAGTTTAACCAATCAACGCCGGCCCGACTGCGCCGCGCAACATCATCACGCTACAGCTAAATTTGCATTAGCTAGGTTTCTATAGTTACTTATCTGTTCTATGCTAACTCAAGAAGACCGTCAACGCTACCGCCGCCACCTCCAGCTGCCCGAAATAGGGGAGGAGGGGCAGGCGCGCTTACTGTCCGCACGGGTGCTGGTGGTAGGCGCCGGCGGCCTAGGCTGTCCAGTGCTGCAATACCTGGCTGCCGCGGGCGTCGGCACGCTCGGCATTGCCGATTCCGACCGGGTAGAGCTCAGCAACCTACAGCGGCAAATTCTGTTCGGCAACGCAGACATCGGCCAGATGAAAGCGGAGGCCGCGGCCCGGGCCATAAAGCGTCTCAATCCATCCATCAAGTGCGAAACCCACGCCCGGCGCGTCGATCGGGTGAGTGTCGAAAAGCTGGTTGCCGCCTACGATTTGGTGGTCGATGGCTCCGATAATTTTGCCACCCGCTACTTGCTCAACGATGCCTGCGTGAGCGTGCATCGGCCACTGGTGTCGGGGGCCATTTATAAGTTTGAAGGACAGGTATCAGTGTTCAATTATCAGGGCGGACCTACGTATCGCTGCCTGTTCCCGACGCCACCCTCGGCCGCCGAGGCACCCAACTGCGATACTACCGGCGTGCTAGGTGTGCTGCCCGGCCTCATTGGCTGCGCTCAAGCAACCGAGGCGCTCAAGGTACTGCTGGGCCTGGGCGAAGTGCTGCGCGGTCGGCTCTGGATATTCGATGCGCTGAGCTTTCAGTCGCGCATTTTGCGCTTTCCGCGCCACCCCGAGCATTCCTTACTCAATCTCAGCACCGCTTCCTCCACCGATTATGCGGAACTCTGCTCAGCCACGCCCGTAGCCATCACAGCGCCAGAGTTGGCCGACTTACTGGCCTCCGAAGCGCCGCCGTTTCTGCTGGATGTGCGCGAGCCGGAGGAATATTACCGCTTTCATCTGCCGGGGGCCACGCTTATTCCGCTGAGCCAGGTAGTGGCGCGCGCTGGTTTACTGCCTCGCCACCACCCCATTGTAGTGTATTGTCACCACGGTGGACGGAGCGCGGCAGCTATTACGGAGTTGCAGACTAAGGCGGGCTTTACCAACCTGCAAAACCTGGCAGGGGGCATTCATGCCTGGGCGCTGGAAGTTGATCCACAAATGCCGCAATACTGAGGGAGGATTTCGGAAGCTAGTGGTTTACTTGGCGTCCGTGCTCAGTATAGCATTGGATGCATCTCTGACCCATTCCCGCCCCTTATGCCCAATTCTACCGTGTTGGCTACCACCACCCGCACCATTGCTTACCGTCCTGACCTAGGAGTTTTAATTGTTCGCTGGCATCAGGATGCCTCCTTATCGGTTTTGCAAGCCGATTATCAAACCATGCTGGATGTGGCTATTAAAAATAACTGCGCTCAATGGCTGCTGGATGTGCGCCGCCGCGAAAACACCGATCCGCAGCTGAGCGCGTGGGCTAGCGCTACTTTTTACCCCCATGCCGCCGCTCACCTACTGCCCCAGCGCTTGCGCTTGGGTATTCTCAACTCCGCTTATATCTACGACCGCTTCCGCAACGACCCCGCGCACCAGCAGCACGTAGCGTATATGCTCGCGCCAGAACGACCTTTTCTGGCCAATGTTTTTGATGATGAAGGCGAGGCCACGCGCTGGTTGCAGGAAGGCAAAAAATAAGCAGAGGCGCGAGTTGCCGATGCCTGTTTACACCTTTCTTTGCTGAGAATTATACGTCCTAAAAATGCCCCCCAGTATCGCTCCAACTCCTCGCCGCATCCGTTTTGACCGCAATGAGCTGGCCGGGGCGTTCGGGGATTTGGGCACCGATCTGCCGCTGCTGATTGGCATCATCGCCGCCTCCAATGTTGATAGTGCCAGCGTGCTGATCATGTTTGGGCTGATGCAGCTGTTTTCGGGCTTTTGGTACGGCCTGCCCATGCCGGTGCAGCCGCTGAAGGCATTTGCCGCGCTGGTTATTGCCCAGAAATTGCCCGGCAACGTCATCTTCGGCGGCGGGCTCGCTATTGGCGTGGTCATGTTCCTGCTCTCCGTGTTGGGGCTGATAGATGGGCTGGCCCGTTTGGTGCCGAAGCCTGTGGTACGCGGTATTCAGCTGGGGCTGGCGTTGCAGCTAGCTTCGCTGGCGCTCAAGGAATATGTGCCCGCCGATGGTCTGGGGGGCTATTTGTTGGCTGCCGCGGCCTTTGGCGTCACGGTGGCGCTGCTCGGTAATCGGCGCTGGCCGGCGGCGCTGCTGGTAATTGCGTTGGGGGGCATTTATGCCTTGATTTTCAAGCTCGATCTTACGTCTTCCTACGCCGCACTGGGCTTTCATCTGCCTACCTGGCACACGCCCAACCGCGCCGATGTACTGACGGGCGCTCTGCTGTTGGCCTTACCTCAGATTCCGCTTTCCCTCGGTAACTCCATTCTGGCCACCAAACAGGTGCTCACCGATTTCTTTCCTGAGCGCCGCATCACCGTCCGCCAAATCAGCTTCACTTACTCGCTGATGAACCTGGTCAATCCATTTTTTGGTGGGGTGCCGGTGTGCCACGGCTCCGGTGGGCTGGTAGGGCACCACGCGTTCGGGGCGCGCTCCGGGGGCTCGGTTATTCTGTATGGGGGGCTTTTTTTGGTGATGGGTCTGTTTTTCAGCCAAGGCTTCGCTCAGATTGTGCAGATATTTCCGCTGCCTATCCTCGGCATTCTGCTCCTATTTGAATCGCTCACGCTGGCCGCTCTCATCCGCGACTTGACCGGCTCCCGCGCCGATTTGCTGGTGGCCTTGCTGGTGGGTTTGTTGTGCGGCGGTCTGCCTTATGGGTATCTGGTAGGGCTGGTAGTCGGTACGGCGGTGTACTACACCATGCAGCGCGGTTGGGCAGGCTTGGGTAAGTAAATCGGGCAGCAAATACCCGTATTACATAGGCAAACTGTAGGGTTATAGTATTTATGACTGGAAACAAAACGATGCTCACGCAAGACCAGAACAAGCAAAATGCCATTGCTTTCTATGAGCTGATGTTCAACGACTGCCAGCCGGCGGCCGCCATTGCCCGCTACGTTGGCAGCGAGTACATCCAGCATAATCCGCACGTGACAGATGGCAAACAAGGCTTCATCGAATATTTCGAGCGAATGGAGCGCGAATACCCCGGTAAGCACGTGGAAATAAAGCGCGCCTTCGCCGATGGCAACCACGTTATCCTGCATTGCCATCAGCACTGGCCCGGCGACCACGATTATGCCGGTATCGACATTTTTCGCTTCGACGAGCAGGGCAGAATCGTGGAGCACTGGGACGTGCTGCAAATAGTACCTCCCGACTCCAAGAACAGCAACGGCATGTTCTAGCCCCTACGATACATTTAAGATGCCTCGGATAATCGTTTGGTAGATAGGGGTTTCGGTCATGCCGTTGTGCCCAATTCCGGGCAGCGTAATAAGCCGATCCGAGGGCTTGAGCAAAGGCTTGAGCTTCAGCGACGAGCCGTAGTACACTACCTCATCCTGGTCGCCGTGGATGAGTACGACTGGGGCTTTCACCTGCGGTAATAATTCGTGGGTGCGCATAGGATAGCGCAGCAATACGCCCGGCACCCAAGGATAAAAGTGCTGAGCCAAATCCTGAAAGCTGTAATAGGGCGCTTGCAGAATAAGCAATCGGGGTTGATAATGAGCGGCGAGCCAAGTTGCTAGTCCCGTACCCAGCGAGTAGCCCATCACTACCGTCTGGTTCTCGCGGTATCGAGCTTTTATATACCTGTACGCTGCCTCAGCGTCATCGATAAGCTGCTTTTCGCTGTTGATTGCGCCCTCGCTTTTGCCATAGCCCCGATAGTCGATCATAAATACGTCGTAGCCCAAGCGGGTGTATACTGGCGCCACTTCGCCCCAATCAGCCAGTGAGCCGGCGTTGCCGTGCAAGTAAAAGATGAGGCCCTTCGGGGCTGGCGTAGTAAAGAGCAAGCCATGCAGGCGCAGGCCGTCAGCAGTAGGTGCCCAGCATTCCTCGAAGGGGAAAGGGAAGGAAAAACGGTGGTCGGGGGGCAATTTCTGCGGAAAGAACAGCAGGCTTTCCTGCTTGTAATAAAGCAGGCAGCACACCGCTCCATACAGCACGAAAGCTACGCCAAATGCAACGAGCAGAAGTTTCATGGCAAGGCTTGGGCCGGGTTGCGGGTGGCCAAGTGGATAAGCCAATATACCACTTAGCTATTATATTACCGACAACGGTGTAGCTTAGCCGCAGCAGTTGGTTATACCCTGGCTAATTATTTATGGCTCAGTAAGTAAGCCTAAAACTGTCAGCCCGCCCGCCGCTCGCCTAGCTCAACCAAAACCATGGTTTATCGTTGAGCTTACCATGAAGCGCACTCCTCCCTTTTATTCGTTTGTGCGTGGTATCGGGGTCAAGGATGTATACCACGACAACGATGAGTGCGCGATTGCGAGGAGCGTAGAAGAGGTTTATCGGCTGCCGGGCAACGGAAAGAATCGAACACACTGCGCTTTCTGCGCTATTCTTAACAAAGCGTTAGGTCGAAGCAGATAAGCTACATCTGGTTCTTATTCTCCTCATCAAGAAGCATAATTACCTCGTCCAGAGATAGTTCGCCAGCTATAAATTTATTTAATAGCTGTTGTTCCTGTTGCGCAGGGGCTAGGGGAGTGTTTTGCGTAATAGTTAAAGCCCAGGCTACTGCCCGCTCACGCCCATCACGCTGCATTAAGTCGGAAGGCTGCAAAGGTTTCATACCTGCAATTTCCAAACACCTCTCCTTATGCGCAAGCTGAGCAGGGCTCTTATTTCTTGAAAAAATACTTAAATATTAGCACTAGGGGGTTACTTCAGGCATGGGTAAATACGTACCCAGAATCGGTTTATTTTAAATAAACACATCAGGAACACATCAGGAACACAGTATTAAAATTCCCTTAAAAGTCTAAATACTTCTGGTGCGCCAACTACTAAAGGCAAAGGTATGAAACCGAAAACCTAGCCTCCAATTGTTGACATCGACTCGAAGCTGAGCTGGTGCACGGGACGCTGCCGTTCGGCCTCGAAGCCGTCGGCGGCGCGGTGGCGGAAGGCGTAGACGAGTGCGGCGCGTACGTCTTCGTCGGAGCTGCCGCTGCGCAGCAAAGCCCGCACATCAAGCACACCCTGGTCGTACAGGCAGGTTTTGAGGCCGCCTTCGGCCGTGAGGCGAATGCGGTTGCAGGTGCCGCAGAAAGTGCGGGAATAAGCGGCAATAATGCCTATTTGGCCCATATGACCCGGAATGGCGTAGGCCGTAGCCGTGGCACCGGCCGGCGTGGGCAGTGCGTGCAGGTCCGGAAAAGCCCCCGCAAATGCTCTCGTATACGTACATGGTTCCAGGGCAAGGCGATGGCACCGTGGCTGCCGCCGTTGAAGGGCATTTCTTCGATAAAGCGCACATCGACGGGCAACTCGCGGGTAAGCTCAGCCAGCGGAATCAGGTCCTCGATGTTTTGCCCGTCCATCACCACGGCGTTTATTTTGACCGCAATATTGGTAGCCAGCAACTTATAGAGTGTGTCTAACACGCGGGGCAGCTCGTCGCGGCGGGTGATGCGCAGAAAGCGGGCTTGGTCGAGCGTATCGAGGCTTAGATTGACGCTTCGGATGCCCATGCGCACCAACTCTGGGATGTGTGGAGCCGTGAGTACGCCATTGGTAGTCAGGCTGATATCCTGAATGCCTGGAATGCGGCTCAGCCGATCCATGAAGGGCACCAAGTCGCGGCGCACAAAGGGCTCACCGCCCGTAAGGCGTACTTTGCGCACACCTAGTCCGGCCAAAATACCGACCACGCGCTCCATTTCTTCGTAGCTCAGCAAGTCGCGCTTGGGCATGTACTCGATGCCTTCGGCGGGCATGCAGTAAAAGCAGCGCAGATTGCATCTGTCCGTAACGGCCACGCGCACGTATTCGAGCGGACGGCCGTGATTATCGTACAAAACGGAAGGAGCAACAGACATAGAAGAGGTGAAAGGCAGCGGCAATCTAGTACGTTCGGCGTCGTAAACCGGACGGTTTCGGAACAAAAATGGTTCGATGTACTTTGCTTTACGCAAGGCCTGCGGGTAAGCTCAATTTACGAACTGACATCTCAACAAATGAAACTCAAACTTTCTCTTTTCGGCATCACAAAAGAAATCGTAGGCAGCTCTGAACTGGAGCTGACCGCGCCCGACACGCAGTCCGTTGCGGGGCTTATGGAGCAGCTTCGCACCGAGTATCCAAAGTTACGCGAGCTGACCAGCTGTGCCGTGGCCGTAAACAGCGAGTACGCCGCCGATGAGTATCAATTGCACGAGCGCGACGAAATTGCGCTTATTCCACCCGTGAGTGGCGGCTAAAAAGCCCCCAATAGAACCTCCTCGCCAATTTCTGTTTGCAATACGCTACCTATGCTCATTGAACTCACCGACCAGCCCATTGATGTTGCCGCTACCATTGCGGCCGTGGAAGCCGAAGGCGCCGGGGCCGTCAATGCCTTTATCGGCACGGTCCGCAACCAATCGACTGGCCGACCAGTGGTGCGCCTGCATTACGAAGCCTACGATGCCATGGCCCTACACCAGATGCGCCTCGTGGCCGAGCAGGCCCAGGAGAAGTGGCCCATGCTGCAAAAAATAGCGGTAGTTCACCGCAAAGGCACACTGGAAATTGGCCACGTAGCCGTAGTAATAGCCGTATCCACGCCCCACCGCGCCGAGTCGTTCACCGCCTGTCAGTTTATCATCGACACGATTAAAAAGGTAGTGCCGATCTGGAAGAAAGAGGAGTTTGAGGACGGGCAGGTGTGGGTAGCGGCACACCCATAGCCTTTAGCCAAGCTCTCGTTGCGCGGCTTCGCGCTCCTCGGGCGTATTTACATTGCGCAATTCCCGCGCGTCTGGGGCCTTCAATACTGCCACATTTGAGTTGATGAGCGCCTTGCGCGGGCAAGAATACCCTAAGCTCAGAAACCGCAGGAGGGTAGCGTAGCTGCTGGGCTCCCAGATGGTGATGAGCGGCTCGGGGAAGTCATTGTGCGGACTCTGGTAGGCGGTGGCCATCTTACCCGGTTGGCGGTGCGCTACGAGGTGGTTCAGGGTATCGGTGGATAGAAAAGGCAAGTCGCAGGCTACTACCAGCCAAGCCGCGTTGGGATCGAGTTGAAAAGCTGATAAAATGCCCCCCAATGGGCCTAAATCCAGAAAACGGTCGGGGAGAGGCTGGAGCGTGGCGGGTAGCTCGGCCGCCTGATCGGGGCGGCAGGATACGTGTACGTCGGTGCACACGGTGGCGAGTAGCTCGGCCACGTACTCGCGCTGTTCCTGGCCATGGTAGCGCAGACGGCCCTTGTCAGTCTGCATCCGCTGACTTTGCCCCCAGCGAGTACCAGACCCCGCAAGGGAGGGACGCTGGCTTGCCACCACTGCTTTACGAATGCCGCAATTCCGTCCGTGTCTGCTAAGTCGAGGCTTGGAATTTGGCTAGCGCCAGGCAAGTGATTCTGTAGATACTCAGGTAGCGCTTGGCCTTCTGTCACGCGCAAAATAAGCTGCACATCGGTCAGCTTATCCAGCTTGCGGTCCAGCGGCTTGGCCGGATCGAGGATGATAATCTGCTGCTTAGCCCGAAAATGGTTGCCATTCACCAGCACCAGACTTTGGTGCGCCAGCCACTCCGGCTGACTAAACTTATCCATCGCCCGCGGCTGATCTAAGCGGCGAAACTGAATCTTGTCGGTTAGCTCGGCCGTGGCGCCGGCTTGCAACATAGGACTGGCTCCGGCGGTGTCGTCGGCATCAGCGGTGGCGTGGTCGGCATCGACGTAGCCCACGCTCAGCTCGGGCGCCAGGTGAGGCAGCAGGCGCGTCACCAGATCCTTGATTTTGCCACAGGGCGCGCCCAAAATGGCCAGCTCGTGCCGCCCAAACTCACCGATGTTGGGGCGAGCTAGCGCGGCATGCTTGGTGCGGGGCTTGGGGGGCAAATTGGCGGCAGGATTATTCATCGGCATGGTGGAAATCTTTTTTGCCGCCAGTCTTTTCAATCAGGCGGGTTTCGCTGATAACAATGTTGTGCGACAATGCCTTACACATATCATACACCGTCAGTGCCGCCACCGAAGCGCCCATAAGGGCCTCCATTTCTACGCCGGTTTTGCCCGTTACGGTGGCTGTGCATTCAATGACGATAGCATCGGGGGCGGCTACTTCGATACGCACTTGGCAATCGTCGAGGCCTAGCGGGTGGCAGAGCGGAATGAGGTCGGCGGTTTTTTTGGCGGCCATTACGCCGGCCAGAATGGCGGTCTGAAATACTGGCCCTTTCTTCGTTGGCAAATCGCCGGCCTGCACCAATTGGAGAATTTCGGATCCCAACACGACACGACTACGAGCACGCGCCACACGGCGAGTCGCAATTTTGCCCCCCACGTCAACCATCGACGGTTGGCCAGCAGCATTGAGGTGAGTAAGCGAGCGGGATTCAGACATAAGTGGAGAAGATGTATATTTTTAAATGACCGTCATGCAGAGGCGGAGCCGAAGCATCTCGCGTGCTGATGTTGCAACGGTAGCCCAACTAAACACGCAAGATGCTTCGCTTTCGCTCTGCATGACCGCCCATTTTAACTAAGTTGAGGAGCTGCCCGCCACACGCTGAAACTATAACAGCTTACGTGGCAAACAGGGCCGAGTAAAGCAAATTTACGTTACGCAGCCATGAAGGCACGCCTGCGCCTTCCGCCCACCTATTTTTCACATCTATGATTTCCGTCGCTGAAGCCGAACGCCTGGTTCTTGCCACTGCCCGCCCACTACCCACCGAAACGGTGCCCTTACTAGTCGCTACGGGGCGCGTGCTTCGTCGGGACCTGACCGCCGACCGCGACTTTCCGCCCTTCAACCGCGTAGCCATGGATGGTGTCGCGTTGGCTTATGCAGCAATAGCTGGGGGGCAAATTGAGTTTCCCATCGAGAGTGTTCAATTCGCCGGCGCTCCGCCGCAGCCACTACAGAATCCGCAGGCTGCCGTCGAAATCATGACCGGTGCCGTGCTGCCTCCCGGCGCCGATACGGTAGTGCGCTACGAAGATGTGACGTTTCATGAAGTTGAAGAGCAGCGTATTGCTACCGTTCAAGTCTTGCCTGAGCGTGCGGGCCACAACGTGCACGCCCGCGCCGCCGACCGTCGCCAAGGTGACTTATTACTGCCCGCAGGCACACGCCTCGGCCCAGCCGAAATAGCCGTAGCGGCTACCATCGGCGCGGCTACGCTCTCCGTCACGCGGGCCGCCCGCCTGGCTATCGTTAGCACTGGTGATGAGCTGGTGGACGTTGCTGAGCAGCCATTGCCCCACCAGATTCGCCGTTCCAACGCGGCCATGCTGCAAGCTGCTGCTCACGCTACTGGTGCAACGACCGAGGCGTTTCATTTCATCGACGACCAGGATGTTCTGCGCCAAGGGTTGCCCCAACTGCTCAGCGACTTCGATGCCGTAGTGCTCAGCGGTGGCGTCTCGAAAGGCCAGGCCGATTTTTTGCCGGGCGTGCTGCGCGAGCTGGGCGTGGAGCAGATTTTTCACGAAGTAGAGCAACGGCCGGGCAAGCCCTTTTGGTTTGGGTGGAAGCCGGGCGGTGCAGTTGTATTTGCCTTGCCGGGCAATCCGGTGTCGACCTTCGTGAATTTTTACCGCTACGTGCAGCCTTGGCTGCGCGCCTGTCAGGCAGCAGAAATGCCCCCCACACCCACTTCCGTAGCCGTGCTGGCTACCGATGTCAGCTTTCGTCCGCGCCTCACCCACTTCCTGCCCGTTCGCCTCGAACTGACTTCCGAAGGCCGCCTGCTGGCCCACCCGCAACGAGCCGGTGGCTCCGGCGATTTAGCCAGCCTGCTCCACTGCGATGGTTTCCTAGAATTGCCCCCGACCAAACCGAATTCCCCGCCGGCGAAGCGTGGCCACTTCTACGGTTTCGGAATTGAAGAAGCTGCTCAAGACCAAGTAGAACAAAGTAAAAAGGCGGTCATGCAGAGCAGAGCGAAGCATCTCGCGTGTTTAGTGGGAGTATTACTCCTGTGTCAGCACGCGAGATGCTTCGCTCTGCTCTGCATAACCGCCTAATAAATAGGTAATCAGCTTAGCGTGGTGGCCTCAATTAAACCAGCACATGAATTACCGATTCCGAGAATCGCTCCATTTCCTCTAGCTGCGGGCTGCACTGCAACAGAAAGAAATCTACACCCACGGCTTCGTAGGCACCGATGCGGTCCTGAATTTGGGCGGGTGTGCCGGTGAGGCCGGTGCGCAAGCCACGGTTCGATACCGAGTAATCATGCAGCGACACCTGCTGCTCCAGTTGTGTGCCGGCCAACCACTGCTGGTAGTTGCCGTAGCCTGCGGCGGAGGCTTGCACGTTGGTAATGCGGTCCAGCTCGCGCTTCACGTCCTGCTCATTATCGCGCACGATGCTGTAGCCGGCCACGCCAAACTTCATGGGGGGTAAATTCTTCTGCTCTCGACGCCTACGCATGTCGGCAATGCGCTGCCCGATCTGCTCCGGTGAGTCGCCGTGCATCACGTAGCCGTCGCACTGCGTCGAAATCAAGTCCTTCGCCGCTTCCGATTCGCCACCGGCGTACAGGAAGGGCTTCTTGGCGGGCTTGGGCTGCAATACGTTGTCCGTCAGCTGATAATACTTGCCATCGTAGGAGAAATGATCTTTCTCCCATACGTTGGTTACCACGTCCAGCCACTCTTTGGTGCGGGCGTAGCGGTCGTCGTGCTGCTCGAAGTGCAAGCCGTACTTGGTCGCCTCATCGCGCCACCACGACGATACCACGTTCAACGACAAGCGGCCCGGTGCAATCAGATCGATGTTGGCAGCCTGCTTGGCCAGCAAGGCGGGGTTGTGGAAAGTAGGTCGCACCGCCACCATAATTTCCAACTCTTTGGTCACCGCCGCCAGGGCTGCGGCCGTGCTCCACGCCTCTAGGGCTGGCTCTTCCTGACCTTTAATGTCATTCAGATACAGCTCCGCAATGAGGGTGAGGCTGTAGCCCCAGTCCTCGCTGCGCTGCGCCAACTGTTTTACGTAGTCCCACGACGTAGGCATTTGCTCGTCGGGAACGTTGCGGAGCCAACCGCCAAAAATGGGAAGCCAATACCCGAATTTCATATCGTAAGAGCGTTTGCGGTGGTTAATTCGAGTTGTTGCTCCAGGTAATCCACGAAGCGGGCGTAGGGGTCAAAACCAACCACATTGACGGCGTCGGCCACGAAGTTGGACAAGGCGTTGATGTCGTAGAACAGTGCCTCGCCCGTGCGGTCATCAATCAGATACTCAATGCCCCCACGTCAATTTTAGCGGCAGCTACGATGCGCTCCACGGCCTCAATTATCTCATCGGGCGGCGTAGTAGCTTCTACCTGAATGCCTTTCTTGGGCGCTTCCGTCAGGCAGAAGTCGCCGGCCGTAGGCTCGTCCGGAATCTGGCAGATTTCGGCGGGGCAGAGATTGAAGCTCTCGCCAGTAGTGAACACCTTCATGGCGTACAAAAACTTGCCATCCAGCGTCTCCACGCGGGTAATATGCCCCCACGCGGCGTCACGTACTCCTGCACCAGCGCCGTCTGGTCGATACCCAAGTCAATTTGATTGGCGTCCACGGCCGCTTGCAGGCCTTCCGGCGTGTCGAAGCGAATGATGCCCGCGCCGCTGCCACCGATGTTCACTTTCACCACAATCGGGAAGCGCAGCTGCTTGGCCGCGTCCACGGCCCGCGAGGCGTGGTTTATCACAAACGACTTGGGGTAGTTCAGGCCCAACGACTCGAACAGCGAGAGTTGACGGGCTTTATTCGTCTCAATAGCCGTAGCGGCCGAGCCGTTGATGATACGCACGCCGAGCCGCTCCAAGTGAGTAGCAAAGCCAGCGGTGTGAAAAATGCCTTGTCCGTGTCCGCGCAGGTAGGCCGAAGAACTCATCCGATTCACCACCAAGCTATAGCGGCTTTCCTTTTCAGAAGGGTCAAACAGATGATGAGCGGCGTCAATCTTTTCGTAGGGCAAACCCCGGCGGTCCAGCTCCGCAAACAGCGGCTTAAACCATTCGGGGTGCTCATAATAAATGCCAATAGGCTTCTGTAAATCAGACATGTTAGGTGGTATAGTAAGAAAGTGAAAGCACTGGAAATAGGCGCGTTGCCAACGGGAGCAAAAGCTGGGGGGCTTTTTTCTGCTTGGACCAAGCCGAATAAGTTGGGGCGCCGCGGGGCCTTAGCTGGCACGAACTGCATTAGCCAGTCTGGGTGCTCGAGGAGGGCGGCCACAAGGTGGAGCCACGAAAGCAGAAAACACCAACCAGCCGCTGAAAACGCGTCAGGCTAGGTTACTGGTAGGAAAGGGAAGAGGGAAAATCAACAACAACCTTGTCCTACCGAGCCCATACAACAGCAGGCCAGCGCAGACTGTGCGCGACAAAGCTGTTGCGTAGCAACGAGGGGTAGAGAGAAAGCGGAGGTGTTGAAAAGATCCACGGTAACTTGTTTTTATATGGTCAGGACTTGGCACCGTTCCACGGGGAGCGGGGGTTGCCGGCGCTTCACGGAGCCTGTCTCTCTGCGCCTCTGTATAAAAACAATCCTTTGATGGGAAAGAATTGGTGGTACAAATGTACCAACTCGCTTCCTAATATTCCAAATCTGGGGTGCGCACTATTGAAACGCGACGTGTTGCGCTGCTACGAAAGCAGCCACGTCCGAAGCCGAGTAAGCAAACTGCCGGATGAATCGGAGGCCGGTTGAGCCGCGTCTGGCTCATCATCGGGTACGGCTGTCATCAGAGCGCTGTGGTCGGCTAGAACCTGCTGCGCGGCCTCCAAATCCTGCTGGCGCACGTGCAGCCGTACTCCGCCCGAAATAGGCCCGTACGGCCGATTCTCATTGCTTATGAAGCAGGCAATACCAGCCGCTTCGAGCTGGTTCTTGGCCAGGTGCGCTGATATGGAGTTGGCAAACGATTCTAGCAGGACAACTGTGCCGTCGGTTGGCTCGATGAACATAGGATATAAATTTCAGCTAAAACACGAGAAGCACCCCATTAGGTGCTTCTCGTGGTAAAAAGTATATGCAGGCTTCACAACTGAAGCGGCTTGCTGACTTATTTGAACAAGTCCAAAGCTTTAATAAACGTTTGGGACACCCCCAGGCGAGCGGCACACCGACATACAGCCATGCCAGCGCTGTTTTTAAACCCGAGGATGGTGCATTATCGGCCTCTGGAATGGTGGGATTTATTCTATTTTCCATGTGAAGGATGTTTACAATTGAGTACTTAAACCAGCACGCACTAAGCAGCTACTTTCTTGGGAGTAGCTTCTTTGTAGTGGTATTTCTCGTTCACGGCCGTCACGAGCATGTTGGCAATCAGGCCAACTACCAGTACGCCGGCCATCACATAAAACACCGTCTGGTATGCCTCCGCGCCGGTCAGGCCTTTATCTTTCTGACTTTGGTGCAAGTAGTTCACAATCAGAGGCCCCAGAATACCAGCCGTAGACCAAGCCGTGAGCAGGCGCCCATGAATAGCGCCTACTTGCATCGTGCCGAACAAGTCGCGCAGGTAAGCCGGAACGGTAGCAAATCCGCCTCCATACATGCTCAGAATCACGCAGCACACGATGACGAACAACGCCAGTGAGTGATTGGCCGCCAGCGTGGGCACTAATGCATAGAGCGCAATGCCCAAGCCAAAGTAAATCATGTAGGTAGGCTTGCGGCCCATCTTATCCGAGGCCGACGACCAAAAAAAGCGCCCTAGCAAATTGAATAAGCTCAGCAGACCCACAAAGCCAGCAGCCGCGGCCGCCGTTACGCCCAGGCCTGTCCCATAGAGGTATCAGAAAAAGTTTCCTGAATAAGCGGTGAGGCTGTTTCGAGCACACCAATACCCGCTGTCACATTCGTGAGCAATACCACCCATAGAAGCCAAAACTGCGGGGTTTTAATAGCCGTATCGGCATCCACGTTGGCCGTCGTAATAAGGGTTGACTGTTGGGTGTTGGGCACGTAGCCTTCCGGTTTCCAGCCTTCGGCGGGTACCCGAATGGTGAATACCCCAAACATCATGAATATCAGGTAAATAGCACCCATCGTGAGCATGGTAGGCGCTACGCCCATAGGAGCCGAATCTTTGAAATAAGCCATCAAGGCGACGGCCAGCGGCGAGCCAATCATGGCGCCTCCGCCAAAGCCCATAATAGCCATACCCGTCGCTACGCCCGGCCTATCTGGGAACCACTTGATAAGCGTGCTCACCGGCGAAATGTACCCAATGCCTAGCCCAATACCGCCCACAAAGCCATAGCCGAAGTACACAAGCCAGATGTTGTGCATGGATACGCCCAGTGCCGAGATAAAAAAGCCCCCCGCAAAGCATAGAGCCGAAGCCAGCATTGCTTTGCGCGGTCCAACCCGTTCGAGCCATTTACCAAATACCGCCGCCGACAAACCCAAGAGCACAATGGCAATGGAGAAGATAACAGCCAACTGACCGGGCGTCCAGTCGGTAGGAGCGGGCGCGTTCACATCACCGCTGATGAGGGCTCCCATAGGCTTTTTGAATACGCTGAACGCGTAAGCCTGACCAATGGCAAGGTGAATGGCCAATGCGGCCGGCGGAATCAGCCAGCGGTTGAAACCCGGCCCGGCAATGGTACGGCTGCGATCCAGCCATGAGGTAGAGGTTGCCATGCAGTAGAAAAAGAGTGGTGGGAAATAGGTGAACGGGAGAGCGCTAGGATATGCTGAGGCAGCAAAGGCGCCTCTTGCATTGAGAATCAGGAAGGTAGAAGCTTTTGTTTCAGATTATCAACCTGAAAGCTATAAATGTTGCTAAATAGCTATAGCTAGTAGCCGTAGCTTACTGCTCGGCGGGTTTCCGACCTAGCCAGCCGCGTAGGCCCGGCTGCCGACTGCCCCTTAGAAATCTTCCTAGTCCGCGAACCATCCGCTCGGCCATTTGCTCTTGAAAAGCAGGCGAGGCCAGCAGGCGTTCATCGTCAGGATTCGAGACGAAAGCCGTTTCTACCAGCGCATTGGGGTATTCGGTAGGACCATTCAGCCCGAAGTTGAAGCTGCCTACGTTGCCAAACCCGGGCAAGCCCGTCGCCAGCATTTCAGTGTACAGCGCAGCTGATAAAGGCCGGAACGCCACGTAGCGATAGTAGGTGCTGGTGCCGCGTACCGTTTTATTGCCGGAGGAGTTGACGTGAATACTGACCAGCAAATCTGGATTAGCTTGGCGTAAACGCAGAATTCGGTCGCTGTTGTCTACGCTTACATCGGCATCGCGCGTCATCAGCACGCGGGCTCCTTTGCGTTCCAGCGCACGCTGCAGGCGTTGGGCAATAGCTAAAGTGAGGTCTTTTTCGCGGGCACCGCCCGCGCCGATGGCCCCTACATTTGAGCCGCCGTGGCCCGCATCGACAGCTACAACCAAGCCCCGCAAACTCATCTTGGCTGGGGGGCGTTTTACGCGAATGGTCAGCACATTCTTCTGGTAGCCAATGCTGTAACCCCAGCTTTGCCGGTGGCGCAAGTGCAGTACCAGCCGAAATACATCGGGCTGTATCTGCTCATAGTGCACGTCGCCCAGGGCCTGCAAACCCGCTCGCTGCGTTATCCAGTTGGTGTTAGAGGTAGCGCCAAATACGTCGATGACCAGCCGGTTGGGCTCGGTGAGGAGCTGGGAGCGGTAGGGCAGGCGCTCGGTGAGCGGCACGCGCACATAGTCGTAGAGCGAGTCGCCTTGCACGCTCCAGGATCCGGTGAGGGAGGCAGGTACAAAGCCCCCGGGGGGCAAAAACCGCACATTGTTCTCGGGTATCCAGGCGGTTTGGTTTTCGGCCAGCCGCACCCGGTATTGGCTGCCTACTTTTCCGTTGATGTGCAGTACCACTAAGGAATCGAGGTAGCCCATTTTGGCCCCGCCTAAGCGGTCTTCGCCCAAGCCATAATTTAGGAAAGCCAACGGGCCCTTCGTAACCGCTAGCTGGGGGGCATTTTGATCCAGAAAACGAACCTTCTGTGGGCTAAAAGCCACCGTGCGTACACTGTCTGGGGTGAGCAACTCAAAGGCAATGGGCCGATCCAGAAGCGTGTCGCCGGGCTGCACTACGTATGTGCCCTGATAGATGCCCAGCTGGCCACTGGTGAGCGTGGGGGCCAGTTCAGTCATCAATTTGCCCCCCAGAAACGTTGCCGTGGCCCCGGATTGCCCTTTCAGGCGCACTTGCAATCGGTCGCCGGGGTGCAGCCACTGATCGGTGGCGGGTATGGTTTCGGCCGTTTCAATCAGGGGCGTTTGAGCCAGTACATTCGTGAGCGGGAGCAGCAGGAGTAAGAGCAGCGAAAATTTGGGGATACTCATGAAGAGTCAGATTGAAAATGGCTTAGCGAGCGCAAAACCAGCAGATACTATTCCGTTTATAAAGGTTTGCAACCATTTATCTTCAGTGAAGCATCATAGCGCCGATTGCCGGCCCAACTTCTGAACGCAGTTTGGTAAGAGGCAGCTACGGCTCAGCGATGTCTCAGTTTCTCCTACACTTAGTATTGCCTGTATTTATGCTCAAGACGCTATTCATTACCGCCTGCCTGCTCGGCTGCACCCTGGTCGCCAATGCCCAAAACCAGCCAAAGCGCGCCTATGAAGCCGGCATCGAAGTCGTGAACTATACTCCTTCCGGCAACGGCCACCGCTACGACAACTCACCCGCCAACAATCCAGCCCAGTGGGCGTCCGGCGTGTTTTTGCGCTATACGCCCACTCGGTTCGGGGTGCGATTGGGGGGCAATTTTAGCCGGGGAACCGTGAAGCCCAGCTACGACTATTGCGCCGATTGCCTAGAGGGAAAAGTAACCGACAAACAACTACAGCTAAAGGTAGGCGCCCAATACGCGCCGCTGAAAAAATTCGATTGGCTGTACGCTTTCACCGACCTCTATTACCGCCGCTACACCTCCACCGGCGACCTTACCGGCGGCATTTGCGGCTGTCTGGATGTCACTCAAACCCGTACTTCTAATGGCGTTGGGCTGAATGTCGGCCTGGGGGCCAAAATCAGCGTGTTTAAAAGTGTTTACCTGAGCCCAGAAATTTACTACGACGTGCTGCGCGCCCGCGACGAAACCAGGCAGCAGGATAACCTCAACGGTAGTTTAAGCTCCACCTATCACGAAACCACGACCATGCATCGTCCGGCCATGCGGCTACGTGCTACCGTGGCTTTCTAGGGCTGCTAGTTAGTGGCAACTGGGTACAAATATTTGTGCAGCAGAGTTGCGGCCGTTTCCAGCAAGGGCAAATCAGTGGTGCGCTCTTGGCAACGCTGCATATCGTAATGGCAAAGCGTACCAAATGCTGTGCCCTGCGCATCGCGAATAAGCACTCCGCAATAAGATACAACGGGCGTATCAATGAGGCCTTTAACCCGGGAATCGGTGGCAGCATCGTTAATTTCCAGAGGAGCCTGTTGCCGCCCTACCAAGGAGCAATACGTGGCTTCCATCGGCGCATCTTCGCCCTGTTGTACGTTGGGCTCATACCGGTCATATAATACCTCGTTGCGGAGTTTGTCGCCATCAAAACGAAACACGCCGGTGTAGCGGTGTGGGGTGCGACCGTTCAAATACTTAAGCGCAGCATGTGCCCCTTGTTGGTGCAATACGGTAGAGAACTCATCAATTTCGCGTAGCATGGACGAGTCCGGCGTTGGCGGAAAGGTAGACATATGCAGGAAGGGGACGGTTGTAGAAAGAAGGGCGTAAGACAGTTCCCCGGAACGCGTTAATCACTGGAGGAAGCTGCAATGTATTGAAGATTGATGTACGTACGCTGGTTTACGCCATCAGTTTTTAGTTAGGGACAGATCACTTAAAAAAGTAGCGACGCATAAAAGCCCCCCAGATGCTCTGAGAAACGTTTTATGCGTCGTTATTAGCGGGCACGCAAGCTTTATTTCTTCTCATCGCAAGCCGCTATACTGGCTTTTTGCGGAAGGAAGCCCCTCTGTGGTAGACAATTACTTGGCGGGGGAGGGGTGCAAATGGTTGTACAGCAGGTCGGCGGCGGCTTGCATCAGTGGCAAATCGGTAGTGCGCTCCTGGCAGCGCTGCATATCGAAGTGGCAAAGCGAGCCGAATGGCTTGCCCTCATTATCCCGAATCAGGACCCCGCAATAAGACAAGACGGGCTTATTGGTCAGGTGATTGAGGCGCGGATCAGTGGCCGCGTCCGTGATTTCGAGTGGCGTCTGCTGCCGGGTTAGTAAGACGCAGTAAGATGCCTCTAGGGGGGCATTGGGACCGTGCACCACATTCACGGGGTCGCGCCGGTCGTAGAGGGCTTCATTGCGCAGTTCGTCGCCCTCAAAGCGGAAAACGCCAGTGTAGCGGTGCGGCGTGCGGCTGTTCAGATACTGGAGCGCCGTATGAATTCCGTGCTGCTGCAACAGGGAGCTAAACTGCTCTATATCGGGGAGCACAGGCGAAGCGGAAGTCGAAGCAGTGGTCATGGGAAATAGTGGCGGCTGAACAGAACGGAAAAAGCGAAGTGAACCTTTGTAATTGACTGATAATCTGAGAATAGAATGGTGGTGCGTTCATCAACTGGTTATGAGCCAGCCGTTTTGCACCCAGCTTCCGTGAGATTTAAAAATACCTAAAAAAAGCCCCCCATCTAACACATGGGGGGCTTTTTATTCAGGCATAAAGCAGTCAAAAAAGGAATGTTTCCAGCGTAGGTTATATAGCCTAGGGTTTCTCCTTCACGGCCTCCCCCAGGTCCTTAATGTCGCGGCCCGCTTCCATGGCCACAAACTCTGCCTGCAGGCCTCTGATGCGCAGTTCGTCGCGCCCTACTACGTCGAGGCGAACGGCCTTAAATCGGTCAGTGAGGCGGCGATAAATGCTGGTCGCGTAGTCCCAGTCGCGCTGGGTCCACTGGCGGCGCTTGGCGCGCGTCTGGCGGAGCAATTGGGTATAGGCCGGCTCAATGTTCTGAGCAGTAAGCTGGTCGATGGCCGCATAGCTACCCAGCAGATCAGTGGCAAAGGTTGCCTCGGCAGCGGGGTCTAGCGGCTGACGATTGCGGGCGCGGGCAGTGGCAGTATAGTCGGCGGCGCGGTCGCTGGCGCGGTCGAGGCGGTCGCCGGCACGGTCGGCTAGCGTATCAAGCTTGCGGGCCTCTTGGCGCACTATTTCCTGGCGCTCGCGGGGCGTAGTGTCGCAGCCGCTGAGCAGGAAAAGGCAGACAAAAGACAGGCCCGCAGCCTGCACTAAAGAGCTCGGAAAAGGGGCAGTAGGTTTCATAGAGGCGTGTACGCAACCGCTGCCCAGTTGGATATTTAGCTCATTGGTTTCCAACCAAAAAAGCCCCCCGCCCTGCGCGCTAGGTCAGTATTCCTCATCGGTGCGGTCGCGCAGGTCACGTAGCTGGCTTTGCAGGCCAGGAAAGTGCGGGCAGATTTTGGCTAAGCGGCGCAGCACGCGCAGGGCAGTCCGGTCTTCGCCCAGCATACGCAGGATAGCCACCCAACCGGAAAGCGCCCCAAAGTGCCGGGGCTCCCGGCGCAGCGTTTCGGCAATATCCAGCAGAGAAGCGCGGTATTCACCCCGCATGTAGTAGGCCGTAGCGCGCTTGTTCCAGCCTTCAGCAAACTCCGGCCGATTATCAATCAAGTACGTAAAATCGGCAATGGCGCGGGTGTAGTCGCCGGCCGCCAGGGCCCGCATGCCCGCCTCCAAGTGCTTGTCGAGGGCATGGTCGCCGGTAGTCAGCCAAATCTGCCAGATGCCGCTCTGCAACGCTTCAATCTCCGCTGGCGCCTCGGCTTCCTGCAACCTGGCAAACAGATCATCGAGCGTAGTCATAGCTAAAGGTGTAAAGCTGAAGTAATTGTACGCCGGATTGGCGACGGCGTTTGGGTAGAGCCGAGCGGGGGGCTTTTTGCCCACTCCCTATAGCTTCCCGAATGTATACGCTTTTGTCAAAAGCAAAAGCCAACAACGCAGTTGCTGGCTTTTGCTCGTTAAGTCAAAATGGGAGCTTAAAACAACTCCTTGGCCACGCGCCGAATCGACTCCGACTTACCCATGGAATAATAGTGCAGACAAGGCACGCCGTGGGCCATCAGCTCGCGGCTCTGATTGATGCACCACTCAATGCCGATGCGGCGCGCATCCTCGTTGTCGCGGCACTGGCTTATAGCTTCGGCCAGCTCCTCCGGAATGTTGAGGAAAAAAGTGCGCGGCAGCATCGTGAGCTGGCTTTTGGTCGTCATCGGCTTCAGGCCCGGAATAATAGGCGCCGTAATACCCGCCGCCCGACACCGCTTTTCGAAGTTGAAAAACTGCTCATTGTCAAAAAACATCTGCGTGACAATGTACTCCGCGCCACGGTCCATCTTCTGCTTCAGAAAACGAATATCAGAGCCGTAGTTGGGCGCTTCAAAGTGCTTTTCCGGGTAGCCAGCCGTGCCGATGCAGAAGTTGGTCGGAAACGTATCCTCCTGCTCCTCATCCAGATAACGCCCTTGGTTCATGCACGCTACCTGCTCAATAAGGTCGCTGGCGTAAGCGTGGCCGTCGGGCTCCGGGATAAAGTGAGACTCCGACTTTATCGGGTCGCCGCGCAAAGCCAGCACGTTGTCGATACCCAAAAAGTGCAGGTCAATTAGGGCATTCTCGGTTTCTTCCTTTGAGAAGCCGCCGCACGTCAGATGCGGCACCGTATCTACATCAAACCGGTTTTTGATAGCCGCGCAAATGCCGACCGTGCCGGGCCGCTTGCGTACGGTTTTGCGCTCCAAAAAGCCGTTCGGCTGTTTGCGGTACACGTATTCCTCGCGATGGTAGGTCACGTCAATAAAGGGCGGCTTGAACTCCATCAGCGGCTCAATATTGCTGAACAGGTTTTGGATGTTCTCGCCCTTTCTGGGGGGCAAAACTTCGAAGGAAAACAGCGTTTTGCCGTCGGCTTTGATCAGGTGGTCAGTTACTTTCATATAGAACACCAGCAGTAGGCTGGTGAGAGTAGTGAGAGGAGCTTCGTGCTTACAGCGCCGTTACGGGTACGCTGGTTGGGTTATAATTGAGGTTGGGTGAAAGCCAGCGTTCCAGCTCTGCAATCGGCATGTTTTTACGCTGCGCAATGTCTTCTACCTGGTCGCGGGCTATTTTGCCGAGGCCAAAGTAGCGCGAATCGGGATGCGCGTAGTAGAGGCCGCTTACCGATGAGGCCGGGTACATCGCCAGGTTTTCGGTGAGGATGATACCCGTTTGCTGGTCGGCATCAAGCAGTTGAAACAGCGTGATTTTCTCCGTGTGGTCAGGGCAGCCAGGGTAGCCGGGCGCGGGCCGCACGCCGCGGTACTTCTCCTGAATCAGCTCTTCCTTCGTCAGCTTCTCATCAGCCGAATAGCCCCAGAATTCTTCCCGCACGCGCTGGTGCAGACGCTCAGCAAAAGCCTCGGCCAAGCGGTCAGCCAGCGCCTTAATCATGATGCTGGAATAGTCGTCATGGTCGGCCTCAAACTTTTCGATAAGCTTTTCAATACCCAAGCCTGCAGTCACGGCGAAACCACCAATGTAGTCTTGGCGGCCTGAATCTTTGGGGGCCAAAAAGTCGGAGAAGGCAAGGTTCGGAATGCGGGGGCCTTTTTCGCCCTGCTGACGCAAAGTGAAAAACTCGGTCATTACCTGCTCGCGCGTGTCATCTGCATAGACCTCAATGGTGTCGTAACCAACGGTATTTGCGGGCCAGAAACCAACCACCGCGCGGGCAGTGAGCAGGTTTTCGCTGATAACTTTCTGGAGCATTGCCTGGGCATCGGCAAATAGCTTGGTAGCCGCTTCGCCAAGGTTTTCGTCCTCCAGAATGCGCGGATAGCGTCCTTTCAGTTCCCAAGTATGGAAGAAAGGTGTCCAGTCGATGTACTCGGCCAACTCAGCCAACGGATAGTTGTCAAGCACTTTCGTGCCCAGAAAGGTTGGCTTCGTAATCGGAGTAGTCTCCCAATCAGCCTTAAACTGATTTTCGCGTGCCGCTTCAATAGTCAAGTAGTTCTTCTCCCGCTGGCGGGTAGCATAGTCGGCGCGGAGAGCCGCGTACTCGTCGCTAACGGTCTTGGCATAGGTCTCAGCACTGGAACCGAGCAGACTAGCGGCCACGCCCACCGAGCGCGAAGCGTCGTGCACGTGCACCATCGGCCCGGAGTAGTTGGGCGCCACCTTTACGGCCGCATGTAGACGGGAAGTAGTAGCACCACCAATAAGCAGCGGCGTCTTTAAGCCACGCTTTTCCATTTCTTGCGCCACGTACACCATCTCATCGAGGCTGGGCGTAATCAAGCCGCTTAGGCCAATTACGTCTACGTTTTGCTTCTCCGCTTCATCCAGAATACGCTCCAGCGGCACCATTACGCCGAGGTCCACAATGTCGAAGTTGTTGCAGGCAAGCACCACACCCACAATGTTTTTGCCGATGTCATGCACGTCGCCTTTCACGGTAGCCAGCAGAATCTTGCCAGCAGTTTGCCGCTCCGAGCCTTGCTTATCGGCCAGCAGGAAAGGCTCCAGATACGCCACTGCTTTTTTCATCACCCGGGCCGACTTTACTACTTGCGGCAAGAACATTTTGCCGGCGCCAAACAGGTCACCGACTACGTTCATGCCGGCCATCAGCGGACCTTCGATTACTTCCAGCGGCCGGCCTACTTGCTGGCGCACTTCTTCCGTGTCTTCATCAATAAACTCGGTGATGCCGCGAACTAGCGCGTGTTGCAGGCGCTCGGCCACGGGCAGACTGCGCCAAGCGTCGGCTACCACTTCCACCTTGTCCTTCTGCTTCACCGTTTCGGCAAAGTCTACGAGGCGCTCGGTGGCGTCGGGGCGGCGGTTGAGCAATACGTCCTCTACTAGCTCCAATAAATCTTTCGGAATCTCATCATACACGCCCAGCTGGCTGGGGTTTACAATACCCATGTCCAGCCCAGCGCGTATGGCGTGGTAGAGGAAAGAGGTGTGCATGGCTTCACGCACCACGTCGTTGCCGCGGTAAGAGAAGCTTATGTTACTAACACCACCGCTGGTAAGAGCGCCGGGCAGATTGGCTTTGATCCAACGCACGGCCTCAATGAAGTCCAAGGCATAGTTGCGGTGCTCCTCCATGCCGGTGCCCACGGTCAGGATGTTAGGGTCAAAGATGATGTCCTCGGCGGGAAAGCCTACTTCGTTTACCAGAATGTCGTAGCTGCGCTTACATATCTCGATGCGCTTCTCAAAAGAGTCAGCCTGGCCGTTTTCATCGAAGGCCATCACCACCATTGCTGCGCCGTACTGGCGCACGGTGTGAGCGCGCTCCTTAAATACTTCCTCGCTTTCTTTCAGCGAAATGGAATTGACGATGCTCTTGCCCTGCACGCACTTCAGTCCGGCTTCCAGCACGCTCCACTTTGAGGAGTCAATCATCACCGGCACCCGCGAAATGTCGGGCTCGGAGGCAATCAGGTTGAGGAAAGTGGTCATGGCCTGCTCCGAGTCGAGCATGCCTTCGTCCATATTCACGTCGAGCACCTGGGCACCGCCTTCCACTTGGTCGCGGGCTACTTGCAGGGCCTGCTCGTAAGCACCCGTGCGGATGAGGCGGGCGAAAGCGCGGGAGCCGGTCACGTTGCACCGCTCACCCACGTTTACAAACAGGCTGTCGGGAGTAATGCCAAACGGCTCCAAACCAGCCAAACGGGTGGCTTTGGGCACTTCAGGCAGTTGGCGTGGCTGGTATTTCTCGGCCAGCTTCGCCAACTCGGCAATGTGCTGAGGCGTGGTGCCACAACACCCACCGGCCACCGTTACAATGCCTTCTTTGAGGTAGTTTTCAACGACTGCCGCGAATTCCTGCGCCGACTCGTCGTAGCCTCCAAAAGCGTTGGGCAAGCCGGCATTCGGATAGGCCGAAACGTGCACATCGGCAATGCGACTCAGCTCCTTTACATACACGTGTAGCTGGTCCGCACCGAGGGCGCAGTTCAAGCCCACGCTTAGCAGCGGCAAATGACTGATAGAGTTCCAGAACGCCTCTACCGTCTGCCCCGAAAGCGTGCGACCCGACGCATCAGTGATAGTGCCCGAAATCATGACCGGTACCACTTTGCCGCCTTCATCAAAGAACTTCTGCACGGCATACAGCGCCGCTTTCGCATTGAGCGTGTCGAAGATGGTTTCTATCAATAGTGTATCCGAACCGCCTTCCACCAGGCCACGCACCTGCTCCAGATAAGCGGTAGCCAGCTCGTCAAAGGTCACGGCGCGAAAGCCGGGGCGGTTTACGTCGGGCGAGAGCGAAGCGGTCCGGTTGGTGGGGCCGATGGCACCTGCTACGAAACGCGGTTTGTGCGGCTCGCGGGCGGTAAACTCATCAGCCACTTCTTTCGCAATTCGCGCCGACTCGTAGTTCAGCTCATATGCCAAGTGTTCCAAGCCATAGTCGGCCTGGGCAATGGTGGTGCCGCTGAAGGTGTTGGTTTCCACCATGTCGGCGCCGGCGGCGAAATACTCAGCGTGAATGCCGCTGATGATATCAGGGCGGGTGAGGCTGAGTAAGTCGTTGTTGCCGCGCAGGGGCTTGGGGTGGTCGGCGAAGCGCGTTCCCCGAAAATCCTCTTCCGTCAGTGGGTGACGCTGAATCATGGTGCCCATGGCGCCATCGAGCACCAGAATGCGCTGTTGGAGAATGTCGTAAAGGGGAGAGGCGGGGCGAGTCGTTTTCATAAGATCTCCTTTGGAAAAAGGCGTTTTTAGCGCTGCTTATCCAGAAAGAGAACCTCGCAACGCGGGCTCCGCACTTATCTTCTTTTGCCCGTGGGGGACAAAATGGGAGTTGGCACCTTGTTTTACTCAGGTTGCCAAGACGTCGTAGGGCCCAGTCCCTCGGTCTTTCTGGATAAGTAGCTGGACAAAGATACAGCAAGACGACGAAAAAAGTTTACCTGGATTTTTTAACTCATTCACGGATGAGCATTACACGCTTGGGGGGCTTTTTTGTACACAAAAAAGGTCCGGTTTAGAAGCCGGACCTTTTCCATAAACTTAGGTTGAAGAGAGGGCTAAAGCGCTTTCTTCCGCTCGGCCTGAAACTTCTTTAGCTGCGGGTCAATCACCTTTTTGTCTCCCACAACGACGATTGTCATTTCATCGGGACGTACGTATTTCTTGGCCGCATCCTGCACTTCCTTAGGCGTAATGGCGTGAATATCTTTCACCTGATTGGTGAGGTAGCTGTCGGGGAGGCCGTGCAGATCGAGGAAGCTGAGCTGACTGATGATGCCGGCGGGTGTGGAGTTACGGAGCACAAACAGGCCCGCTTCGTAGTTTTTGATGCCTTCCAACTCTTCGGCTGTGGGAGCCTCTTTTTGCAGACGCTCCACTTCATACACAATTTCCTTGAGCGAATTGCCGGTGTGTTCGGTGGTTACGTCGGCTACCTCGGCCCACTCCCCCACGCGGTAGCGGGCATTCACGTTGCTGGAAGGAGAATAAGTATAGCCTTTATTCTCGCGAATATTACTAGTGATGCGCGAGCCAAAAGAGCCCCCAGCAAGGAATTCATCACACGTAAGCGCGTGAAATCGGGATGGGTCGGATCGACGACAGGTAGGCCGATCACCAGCGTAGACTGGGGCGCGCCGGGGCGGTTCTGCACCATCAGATCGGTTTTGGTGACTGGCTTGGCAATCTCGATGCGCGGAGCGGGGCCTTTGGTCCAGTTGTTTAGAGACGATGTAACCGCCTCGCGCATAGCCTTTTCATCGAACTTGCCGGCGGCGTATACTGCCGTGCGCTGGGCACCAAACTGCTTGGTGTAAAAGTCGCGCACCTGCTCGGGGCCATAGGCGTTTACTTCGGCGTCGGTGGGAATATCGCGGCCGTAGGGGTGCCCTTTGTACAGAGCCATCGAGAACTTGGTGCGGGCCTGAGTGCCCGGCTGGGAGCGGGAAAGATTATTTTCGCGCTTAAAGTCATTTTTGATGCGCTCAATCTCGGAAGGTGGGAAAGCCGGGTTTTGCACCAAGTCAGCCATCAGCTTTACCAGTTCCGGACCGTATTCTGACAGTACCGAGCCAGTAATAAAGGTCTGATTGGGGCCTACCGATACACTGAGTGAGCCACCCATACGGGCCGCTTTTTCTGATATCTGCTTAGCGGAGAGCGTGGTGGTACCTTCCCGCATGAGGCGCCCTACGATGTCGGCCAGGCCGTTCTCGTTGGCGGCCTCGTGCACGTTGCCAACTTGTACGATCATACTCACCGTTACTTTCGGAATGTCACCGTAAGGTACCAGCGTGGCTTGCAGGCCATTATCCAGCGTAAATTCCGTCTTGGGGGGCAAAGTGAAGTCGCGGGGGGCGCCGCCGGCGGGCGGCGTTTCTTTTTGGGCTAAAGCCGGGGTGCTAAGGACACAGGCGACGCTCAGCAGGCCAATAAGTATATTTTTCATGAGGTATGTCTTTGGAGGAGTTACCAACTGTAAGCCGAGTGATGCACTAGCTTTTCGCCAATGGATTAATCGTTAGAATCGTCCGGTTTGTGGGCCGCAGATATTCGCGCAGCGTTTTCTGCATCAGCTCCGGCGTCACTTTCCGAAACTCGCTTTCCAATTGATTTATCCGCTTCGGGTCATTCTCGAATAAAGCGAAACTGGCCAGCAAATCGGCCTTGCCGAAGCCGTATAGCTGACTTACCTGGTCGTATAAGTCGGAGCGCATTTTCACAATAGCCAAATCCAGCATCTCCTGGCTTACGCCTTCCTTATCAAGCTTCTGAATTTCGCGGTCCAGCACGGCTACCACAGAATCGGCCGAAACGGTTTTGTCATACACCAGGCTGCCATCCCAGAGCATGGGGCCGTTGTAGTTGAACATGTTGCCCAGGCTCGAGTTGATGCCGCCGCTCACCGAGCCGGTGTAGCCACGCTCCTGCACCAAGGCATGGTACAAGCGGCTGTCGTTGCCCTGCAATAGAATCTGGTCGAGCAGGCCCATGGCATAATACTCCGGCGTGTTTTTGTCGGGCATGTGGTAGGCGAAGGCCAGGGCGGGCTTGGTGGCCAGCTTGTCGTCTTTGCTGAAGCGTTGCTCCTTTTCCTGGCGGGGCTCCGTCAGGTCTACTTTGGGGGGCAATGTTGACTTCGGAATGTTCTCGAAATACTTCTTAATCCACGTTTTTGCCTCGGCGGGGTTGAAGTCGCCGACTACAACCAGCGCCGCATTGTTGGGCGCATAAAAAGTCTTGAAGAAGGATTGAACGTCCTCCAGGTTAGCCGCGTCGAGGTCTTTTAGGTCGCCGTAGAAGTTGTGGGCGTTGTGCCAGTTCTTGTTGGCGTACTGGGGCATATCCAGCCACGGAAAGCCGCCGTAGGGCTGATTGAGCACGTTTACCTTCACCTCGTTTTTCACCACACCCTGCTGGTTGGTCAGGTTTTCCTGGGTGATGTTGAGGCCGCGCATGCGGTCGGCTTCGGCCCAGAGCATGGTTTCGAGCTTGTGCGCAGGCACGATTTCGAAGTAGTTGGTGAAGTCGAAGCGGGTGGAGCCGTTCAGGATGCCGCCGTTTTTCTGCACCACCTGAATGAACTCCATTTTGCCCAGGTTTTTGGAGCCCTGAAACATCATGTGCTCAAATAAGTGCGCGAAGCCCGTGCGGTTGCGAGGCTCAATGCGGAAACCGATGTTATAATACGCCGCAATGGTTGCCACAGGGGCCGTTTTGTCGGGTGAAAGCACCACCTTCAGGCCATTGTTGAGCGTGTAGTACTCCACGGGCACCTGGTAGGTAGCTACTTTGGCTACCTCCGTGGTCTGGGAAGCTTGGGGGGCATTTGTGTCGCCGGCCACCCCCGACGTGGTTTTCTGACTACAGGAATTCAGGGCAAAAAAGCCCCCCAAACCCAATAGTAGAGTGGGAATAAATCGTTGTGTTGAGAGCATAGCTAGTGGAGGCTGGGAAGTGGAAGAATTTTGGTTTTACGATATTAAGAAAAGCTAAGCATTTATATAAAAGATGCCATTCTTAATTGTACCGTTGCTTTCCACTTGGCCTTCGGCTGCTATATCTCCACTTTTAGCGTGGCGGGCTTCGGCGTTATCACAAACATTTCACCATGAGGCACAATCGTAATCTGGCCGTACTCCTGGAGTAGCTGCATGTAGGCCTCGGCCACGGGGCGCGGGTTGCGGTCGAGGTCGTAAAGGCCGCAGGCGTTGACGGTCCCGACTTTGCGCGTCAGGCCAATATCCCAGTCTACTTGGTCGATGAGGGAATACCAGGTGAAGCCCAGCACGGGCACACCCTCCGCCCGCATTCTGAGAATATTGACCCACTGTTTCCAAAGCCAGGTAGGAGCATCTTTAGCCTCAAAAACGTTGGTTTCGGTGTGCATTACGGGCTTGCGGTAGCGGCTGTAGTATTCCAGCGTAATGTTGTACCAGCCTAGCACATCCACGCTAGTGCAGATTTCACCGCTGGGCAGAATAATCTTCTCGTTGCGGCCGTAGTAGTCGTTGCCCATAATCTGGTAGCCGGGTGGCTCACCGGCCATAAACCAGTCGTACTCCTTGCGGGTCAGGCCATTATCGAGCAGATACGTGAGCACATCGGCGTCGGGGTGATGGGCATACAGAAGGTCCAGGGCCAGGAAGCGCAGCTTGTTATCGAGCTTAATCTGGGAGCAAGGGCTTGCTTTTAGCTCGTGGATATACTCAGCCGATTCGCTTTGCACAATGATGCAGTCGGGGCGCTGCAGGGCTATTTGCTGGGTGGCCATAATGCTGGCGGCTACCAAGTGCTTCATAGCTGTTACGAATCCTTTATCGGTGCGCAGTTGCTCATTCCAGGCTCCGTCCTTGGCGCTCATGCGGGCCGTCACGTATATTTCGTTGATGGGCGTATAGTAGCGCACCCACGGGTAGCGTTTGGCTACGGCCCCGGCAAAAGCGGCAAAATGTACGGGTAGCTCCGGGTTCTGGAAGTTGCCCAACCAGTCGGGCACACCAAAGTGCAGCAGATCCAGGATGGGCGTGATTCCCAAGCGCTGCATCTCATTCATGACCAAGTCGGCAAACTCCCAGTCGTAGCGCCCCGGCCCTTTGTGCATGCTGTAGTAGGGTAGGCCGTAGCGCAATACCTTCAGGCCCATGTCTTTAACCAGCTGCAGGTCTTTTTGCCAGTGCTCGTAGTGCCCACACTCGGCCAGCAAGTCGCGGCGGGTCCGGCCGTTCTCGATCGTAGGATAGGAACACTCAATGCCGGTGGCAAACATGAAGTTGCCGGGAGTTCCGGTGGGCAGCCCGCTCCCGTCGTGGCCGCCGGCTCCGCCGTACTGGTCGCCCTCATAGCTGCCGTTGCCGAATTTGTCTATGATGTGCGTTAGAAATCCTTTAGCCATGAGGAGGAATGATTAAGCGTCTCTTCTTTGTTCGCTTTCCAAAAACTTGTCGGCCGTGCGCAGGCTCAGCGCCATAATAGTTAGGGCAGGGTTAACGCTTAAAGCGCTTGGAAACACGGAGTTGTCGCAGATGTATAAGTTGGGTACGTCGAAGGCGCGGCCGTCGGGGTTTACCACGGCATCGTCGCCGGAGAGGCCCATGCGAGCGGTACCAATGACGTGCGCCGAGCGCGGAAACGCCCAGATATCGGTGGCGCCGGCTGTTTCCCAGATGCGGCGCATGAGCTGCTCGGCGTGGCGGTTCATGCGGATCTCGTTTTCGTGGTTGGTGAAGTGCAAGCGGGGCTTGGGCAACCCACGGGCATCTTTTTCCTCGGCTAATTCCAGGAAGTTATCTTCGTGGGGCAAGCAGTCGCCCAGAATGTTGATGCCGGCAATGTGGTTATAGCTGCGCATATACTCGCGCAATTTTGCCCCCCAGAGCTTACGTTCCCGCACTACCTGGCCCGCAAACGTAACGGGCATCATGCCAATACTTTGCAATAGATAACCGCCCGCAAAGTCGGCATCGGCTGGGCGGTGGGTATCCTCCGAAATTAGCCCCCCAGGAATACCTTTGTAGGGTCGAATGTCTTCGGGGAAAGTGCCCCACACCTGCACGCCGGGGTGAGCCATAAAGTTGCGACCTACATGCCCACTACTCAGCGCTAACTCATTCAGCAGCAGCAGACGCGGTGTTTCCACGGCCCCGGCGCAGATAAATAAATGGCGGCACCGCTGGCGTTGCGTAATGCCGTTGTGTTCATACACGACGCCCGTTACGCGGCCTTGCTCATCGCGCTCGATCTCGGTGACGAAGCAGTTAGGACGGATTTCGGCGCCGTGCGCGACGGCTAAAGGCAGAAACGTGACGTCCATGCTGGCTTTTGCGCCGGTGCTGCAACCGGCCTGGCAGAAGCCCCGGTTGGTGCAGGCCTCGCGCCAGCCCACACCCTCCTGGTAGTAGCGCGCCGACAAAGCCGCGTTAGCCGCCGGCGACGTCTTAATTCCTAACTGCTGACAGGCTCGCTCCATAAGCTGAGCGGCGCCATTAAGCGGCAGCGGCGCCAGCGGATAGCCGCGGCCGCGCTTAGGTCCCCAGGGGTAAGGCGTAGGGCCCGAAATGCCCAAGAAATGTTCTATCTCCTCGTAATAGGGCTCTAACTCCTCGTAGCCAAACGGCCAATCGACGCCCACGCCAAAGTCGCGGTTTAGGTGGAGGTCATCGGGTTGGGCGCGGGGCGTGTAGGCGGTGTAATGGAGGGTAGAGCCGCCTACGCCAGTACCAGAGTTGTTTTTGCCAAAGGCTACCGGGTTTTTTCCTGCTGAAAGGCGTTCGTCGTTCCAAAAAAGAAACTCCTGGGCTTTTTCATCGGTAGCAAAATCAGTTTTGGGATTGTGCCAAGGGCCGGCTTCCAAAGCTACCACTTTCAACCCAGCCATAGCCAGGCGCGCCAGCAGCGGCGCACCACCTGCTCCGGTGCCGATAACCAGGCAATCGACCTCGTCGGTTGGAAGTGGAATTTCGGCTGGCTGGGGCTCGGGCTCCAGGGCCGAATCCTGCATAATCTGCTTCAAAAGAGGATCTTGCACCTCCTGCTTCAGCGGATTCAGCACACCTTCTTCTATTACTTCTTCGTCGGGCATATAAGATTAGTAAGCACACGCCACGGCGCGTTCAATCGGTAGAATAGTAAGAACAAAAGGCTGCGCTCTTCGGTGAAGGCAGCTTGTTTTACAGACTTGGCGGGGGCGAAATAGCTTCCGGCTCGCGGGGCTCTAACTCGTTTAAGCCTAAGCGAGTCCAGCCGGGTGCGTCGGCCATACCCACGTAACCAATCTCTTCCTGAGCGAGCGGGTGAGCGTAGTAGAGTTCGGTTAGCTCGGCTAACATTTCTTCAAAAAAACGAACGGCGGGTACCGTCTGCCATGCTTCGCCGGGTGCTTCACCAACCTGAACTAACTCAAGTACACTAGCTTGCTCGTCTGGGGTTAACGCTCGGAATTCTTGCTGAAACAAGGACTCAGCGGCTTGGTTTATGCCCCCCAGACCCAAGCGATACGCTTCGCGGTCGGGGGCATGGCATCGTAGCGCCAGCCATCGCTGAGACCGGCGGCCAGGCGACGGTCTACGCTGGGCGCCAACTCGATAGGCGCGTCGGGGCGGTCGGGCTGGGGAAAAAGGCAGGCGGCTACTGCTCGCAGCAGATCGTAGGCGGCGGGCTCCAGAAACTGAGGCTCGTAGGCCGGCGCATCGAGGCGCTCTTGGAGAGCCGTGCGAGTAGCTTCGGTGACGAGGTCGGTGGCGAGCAGCGCGCGCACGGTACCGTCGGGATAGTGAGGAGAAGTCATGGGCAGAGCAGCTGATAAGGGAAGCTACAGGTAGTAAACTGCTTGGAAGCCAAAACTTCCCGCTACGCTTATCGCTTAGCACCAATACCTGCGTAAATGCTTAACTGTTGAGCTGGCGTTATGGTTGCCGCTCCCCGGAGTACGCTGCCGGCCGCCTACTGCCAAGCCGCACTAAAGTGGTGCCTGGGTTACTGGTCGCTGGATAATTTGCCCCCCGTAACGTGGACTAGACTTCCCGTCATGAAAGAGCCATCCTGTGAGGCCAGCAGCACGTAGGCGGGGGCCAGTTCCTCGGGCTGACCGGGGCGCTGAAGCGCTACTTCGTAGCCAAACTTCTCTACTTCTTCCAGGGGCATCGTGGCCGGAATGTTGGGCGTCCAGACGGGGCCGGGCACGACGCAGTTTACGCGGATGTTCCGTTCGCCCAGGTGGGTAGCCAGTGATTTGGTGAAGGCGTGAATAGCCGACTTGGTGGCCGTATAATCGATAAGCAAAGGGTTGCCGGTAAGCCCCACGATGCTGCCCGTATTGATGATACAGTCGCCGCTTTCCATATGGGGCAGGGCGGCCTGCGCCATCCAGATATAGCCAAGAATGTTGGTGTCGAAAGTGCGGCGAATCTGCTCCTCGCTGATGTCCTCAAACTTTTCCTGCGCCATTTGGAAAGCCGCGTTGTTGACCAGAATATGCAGGCCACCTAGCTCGGCGTGGGTACGGCGCACGGCCTGGCGGCACTGCTCAGGGTCGCGCACATCGAGGCGGAGCAGCAGGCAACGGCGCTTCTGCGCTTCTACCAATCGTTGCGTTTCCTGGGCGTCCACGTCGTTTTCGTTGTAAAGCACGGCTACGTCGGCACCTTCCATAGCGAAGGCTACCGCTACAGCGCGCCCGATGCCCGAGTCGGCGCCGGTGATAAGGGCAATTTTGCCCCCCAGCTTATTAGCGGCGCGGTAGGTTGAGAAACTCATGCCGGGCTGAAGCTTCATGTCAGCTTGTTTGGCGGGGTAGGGAAGCTTCTGCGCGTGCTTCTTCATGTCCTTCGCCGTGGGATGATCTATCGGCGCAGGGGCTTTTTTGGTGGAGGCGTTTGGGGCGGGGGCAGAAGCTTTTTTGGCCATAACAGAGCGATGTGATAAAGTTGAGTCACTGTCTACGCAGAATCTCGACGGGAGGTAGCTGCGTGATATTGTATACAAGAAACCCCGCCCCGGAATGTTCCGAGGCGGGGTTCAGTATTAGAAGCCGTTTGGCTGCTGAGAAGGCTAGTAATTCACGATGTCCTGCTTGGGCGAAGCCTCCGTGGCTTCTGCTACCTCCAACGAAGGATAATCGATGTAGCCTTTGTCGTCGCCGCCGTAGAAAGTAGCCTGATCGGGCGTGTTGAGGGCAGCACCCTGCTCGAAGCGTTCCACCAAGTCGGGGTTAGCAATGAACGGGACACCGAAGGCAATAAGGTCGGCTTCGTTGTTTTCTAAAGCGGCTTCAGCTGTTTCCTGGGTGTAGCCGCCATTCAGAATAAACGGGCCATCAAAGATTTTACGCAGGTGCGGAGCTATCGGCTCCTGCCCAGCTTTTGCGGCCATCGGGTGACCCGGCAGCGCCTCAATGATGTGCAGATAGGCTAGGCCAAACTTATTGAGCTGCTCCGTTACGTAGCTGAAGGTACCTAGGCGGTCGGAGTCAGAAATGCCCCCCACGTTGCCAGTAGGGGCCAAACGGATGCCGACACGGTCGGCACCAAATACCTCAGCGGTTGCCTCTACTATTTCCAGCACAAAGCGGGCGCGGTTTTCTACGCTGCCGCCGTATTCGTCGGTGCGCTGGTTGGTACCATCCTGGATAAATTGGTCGAGTAGGTAGCCATTGGCACCGTGCAGCTCGACTCCGTCGAAGCCGGCATCTTTTGCGTTTTGAGCCGCTTGGCGAAAGTCATTCACCACGTCAGCAATCTCGCTGATCTCTAGAGCGCGCGGGGCCGGAATTTCTTCCATGCCATTGGCGGTGTAGGCCATCACGTCGGTTGGCTTCACGCTGGATGGAGCAACGGGCAATTCGCCGTTGTGGAAGAATGGGTGCGAAATACGACCTACGTGCCACAGCTGAATAAAAATTCGCCCCCAGCGGCGTGTACAGCATCCGTTACTTTTTTCCAGCCCGCTACCTGCGCTGCTGAGTGAATGCCGGGTGTGAAAACGTAGCCTACGCCCTGCGGCGAAACCTGGGCGCCTTCAGTAATAATAAGCCCTGCCGAGGCCCGCTGCCGGTAGTATTCCACCGTGGAGTCGGTAGGCACATTGCCGTCGTTATTGGCGCGGCTGCGCGTCATGGGCGCCATTACGAGGCGGTTGGGTAAAGAAAGAGCGCCCATTTGGAAGGGCGTGAACAGATGCTTGGTTGCAGATGACATAAGAAGGGTGATAACTGACTTAAAAGAATGAAAGCACGTGTGAGCCTTCGCTTACTTGGCGCGTCTTGCCAAACCACTCAGTGGCGGTAATGGTTAACCGGCGGCCTGCTTTATGGGGACGCAAATACTTCCTTTCCGCCTATTGGCGGCGCTTGCAAAGGTCTCGTCAATAGGATATATTTGTCAAGTAGGTACCATAAAGTAATGCAGGTACCTATTAGAAACTATAGTTGATAATCAATAACTTAAAATGATAGCAACGCCAAAGAATGCGCCGATATGCCCAATTACGGCAGCACTCGATGTATTGGGGGGCAAGTGGAAGGTGTTTATTCTCTCGTACTTGGCGGAGCACGGCACCTTGCGCTTTGGCGAGCTGAAACGCCTCATTCCGAGAGTAACACAGAAGATGCTGGCCCAGCAGCTTAAAGAGTTGGAGGAAGCAGGCCTCGTCAATCGGCGCGTGTATGCGCAGGTGCCGCCTAAGGTAGAATATCGCCTGACTGCCCACGGCGAAACCCTGTGTCCAGTATTACACTCCCTGCGCGAGTGGGGTAATCTGCACCGTGAGGCGCTGGGCTTAGGCGAAGCGCCCTGCGCAGAAGCAACATCAGACGCGCTGGCAGTGGCCGGATAACTCATAGGCGGTGGGCGGTTACGGTTTACTGGGGGGCTTTTCTGACCATTTCGGGGCGGGTTTGCGTAGGTAGGCTACACGTTTCAACCTCCTCCTTATGCCCGCGTCTGCCGCCCCTGCTTTTATTTGTTTGCATTACTGGGCTGGTTCGAGGCGAGAGTGGGCCGCAGTAGCCGCCGAGCTGGCTCCTGACTACGCCTGCCTGACTCCCGATTTAGGTGGATTTGGAAGTGCTCCGGCTCCGGTGGGTGGCTACTCAGTGCAGGCATATGCCGAAGCCATAGCCGCCTACATTAGGGAGCAGGGGGTTCGTACTTATATTCTGGTTGGGCATAGTATGGGGGGCAAAATTGCTCTTGCCTTGGCCGCTCAGCAGCCCGTCGGCTTGCGCGGATTGGCCTTAATCTCGCCCTCGCCGCCTTCCCCTGAGCCTATGACGGATGAAGAGCGTACCACGTCCTTACACGCCTACGGCAACCCGCAGGCGGCCGCCCGCACGCTAGCTCACATTACGGCCCGGCCGCTGCCAGAGGATACGAATGCACAAGTCATCGAAGATAATCTGCGCACTACGCGCGCGGCCTGGGACGCGTGGCTGCTGCACGGTAGCCGTGAAAATATTCTGGCTCAAATGCCCCTTATTACCGTACCAGCCGTTGTGCTGGCCGGCGACGCCGATGCGGTCATGTCACCGTCGTTGCATGGGCTTGAAACGCTACCACATTTGCCCCCCAATACGCCTTTGGAAATAATAGGTGGGGCTGGCCACTTGCTGCCGCTAGAAGCGCCGCAGGAAGTAGCAACGCTTTTGCGGGAGTTTGCCGATTCGCTAGCGAGCTAGACTTCTGAGGTGTCAATGACTAACACCGAAACCTCAATGAAAAGACCGTCATGCAGAGCGGTAGCGAAGCATCTCGCGTGCTGACTCAGGAGTATTAATCTAACGACGTGAGCGAGATGCTTCGCTGCCACTCTGCATGACGGTCGGGCTTATATGATGTAATCTGATGTAATCGTCTTCTACGATTGTCTAAATTACGGCTTCAAGGCTAAGCTAGCTTTCACACGAGGGCTTTTCTCGTTGGGTTTTTGCAGGAAAATCAACTCGTTCAGCTCGCCTTTTCGCCAGGTTTCGATCATGTCGTCATAGTAGGCTGAGCCGGGGTTGCCGCTTTGGCCCCCGGGAAATACGCCGAAGGCTTTCACTTGGGGGCCAAGAGCAACCACCATGCGCCAAGAGGGGCCGTTGCGCTCCGAAATAGCATTGACGATGGCTGCGCCGCCGCCTACTTCTAGGTCCATGCGGCCGAACCCTTTGAGCTGGGCCAGATGCAAAATGTCGGTGCTTTTTTGGTTGGCCCAACGCCAAGACGGACCTTGGGGGCCAAATTTCCGTTGCAGTGAGTCGGTGGCAAACTGTAGGGATGCCTGCACCAATTGGGTCAGGGTTTCGCGCTGAGGCGTGCGCCGGTCGTCGATCCAGCGACTGGTATCTTGCAATAAGATTAGATTATTAGTCCGGTCGCGGGGCGGATAGCTCATTTCTAAGCCCGTGGCTGCGGCCCCAAAATCATCATCCCAGAGGCGCTTTACTAAGTTGCTGTACCAGAGGCTGAACACGCTGGGCGCAATAGCATCTGCGTCGTAGAAATAATTCCAGCGCTGCATGGTCTCGTATGCTGAGCGCTGGGCGGCAGTTAGTTGCTGGGGCTGCACCAAAGCCAGCAGGCGCGGCAGCATCAGCTGGGCGTTCAGGTTGAGGTTATCCAGCTGCAAAAGGCGCAAACTGTCAGTCGTGGCGCCCTGCATAGCGCTCAGGCGCTCATTTATGCGGTGTCCCCGCTCCCAAGTGCCAAACGACCACCCCAAATAATAAGGATAATCGGGCCCCGCCGGAAACTGGTTGGCTGAGCTAACGAAGCCCCGCGCCGGGTTGCGCACATGAGGGTTGTGGGCCGACGGAATCCACCCTTGCCAGTCGTGGGCCGGGTTGGTGCCATCGAGGATAAACTTGCCTTGATCGGCCCATTTCAGCGGAAACTTGCCATTGGGCCAAATCGCAATGTCGTTTTGAGCACTGGCAAAAATGAAGTTTTGGGCTGGGGAGGCAAAGAAGGGAATGGCCGCGGTATAGTCGGCGTAATTTTGGGCCCGGTTCAAGCCGTAGAGGGCTTTTACCTCGTTGCCGCCTTCGTGGGCAGTCCACCGTAAGGCATGTCGAACGGGTGTTTGCTTGTTAAAAACCTTCTCGTTCTGATCATACACCACCGGGCCGTGGTGGGTATAGAGCACCGTGTCGAGGCGGTCAGGCAAGCCGCGCACCTTGATGCGCTCTATCACCCGGCGTACCGGCTTCCAGCGGCCGTCGTGCCAGTACTCGCGCTTTGCGTTGTCTTTGAATTTGAGCTGATACCAGTCGAGAACATCAGCGCCCACATTGGTTACGCCCCAGGCTACCTGCTGATTAAAGCCAATAATAACTAAGGGCGAACCCGGAATAGTAACCCCATACACATTCACGCCGGGCGCCACCAGCTGAATCTGATACCAGATGCTGGGCAGATTTAGCTGTAAGTGCGGGTCATTGGCCAAAATAGGAAAGCCCGTTGCCGATTTAGCGCTGCTGACCGCAAAGTTATTGGACCCCAACTCAGGGTCTGGCTCCCGCGTGGGTACTTTATCCGACATGGCAGCTCCAAATATGGGTGGCTTAGGGGGCGTCGGAACGGGCGTAAAATCTAGGGGGCTGCCAACTGGCACAATGGGGTCTTCGCGGGTCGGATAGCTGGGAAAAAGATCGTTGGTGATGGCTGGCCCGTACTCGTTCAAGGCATTCGAGAGGCGCAAATCATCGGAGCGACCACTCAGGTCCCAGGCCATGAGTTTGAGCAGCAACGCGCATTTCAGGGGCTTCCAGGGCTCAGGTTTGTAATCCAGTAGCTTGTATTCGAATGGTAGGTCTTCGGTCGACAGGCTACTGATATAGGCGTTCACACCGGCCGAATACGCCTCCAGCACCATGCGCGTAGTAGGATCAGCTAGCATCACATCCAGCGACTTCTGGGCCCCAAACGGCAAACCCATGCGCCGCTGAAACCGGTCATACTCCAGGGCTTTCGCGCCTACTATTTCCGAAATACGGCCGGCCGCTACGTGCGTTTGAAACTCCATCTGCCAGAGCCGGTCGCGGGCGGTGAGGTAGCCTTGGGCAAAGTAGAGGTCGTGGTCGTTTTGGGCAAATACGTGGGGTACGCGCCGGTCATCGAGGCGCACTTGCACGGGCGCTTGCAGGCCGGATAAGGTTAGTTCCTGCTGCTCATTTGCCTCCGTAGCGGCCTCCGCGTTTTGCCAAAAGCCTACAAAAGGGCTTAGAAACTTGCCAAAAGGCGGCAGGTCACCCTGCTTGCTGTTGAGTACCCAAGTAAGCGTAACACTGACCAGCAGTGCCAACAAGGCCTTTATCCAAGCCATAAAGAATGGTAGAAATCGGGTGAAAAAGCCCCCCAGCAGGTTGGCAAGTGCCGTTAAGTTATAGTGATGCGCTCACATAACAACGCTTACTCTTCGTTAACCAACGTATGCCCAAAAATTTGCCCCCCGCTCACACGAAAAAGCCCGAACCCCTGCTAAAGCAGAAAGTTCGGGCTTTTAGAGTAGAGAAGTAAAGACTTATCGGCCTGCGGCTACTGCGTGCGCGGCAGGCTCGAGTGGTACCTGAATCTGGCGAACCAAACCGGTAATCCCACGTTGCTGCAATTGCCGGCGCACGGTATCAGCGGCTTTGCGGTCGGCGAATTGGCCTACTACCACGCGGTTGAGAGCTTTGCCATTCACGGTTTCGGGCGTCACCGTTACCACTAGCTTGTTGTTGATTGACTGAATCTTGGTAAGCTGGTTCTGAGCATTCAGGGCGCTGCCGAAGGTGCCGGTTTGTACTACATAGGCTGCCGTTGAGGCGGGAAGCGTAGCAGGTACCGATGTTTCGGTGGTAGCCACCACGGGCATTTCCGGGTCAATGGTGTCGTTGAGGATCTCAGCCAAATCTTCGGGGGCATCCGTGGGGCCAAGGGGCGTCGTTTCGGGGACTACTTCGGCCACTACTGAAATGGCACCTTGCTGAATAATACCCAGCGGGCGGGCGGCAATTTCGGCTAAATCGAGAATCCGCTGGTGGCGGAATGGGCCGCGGTCGGTAACGCGTACGACTACTGATTTGCCGTTTTGGGGGTTGGTTACGCGTAAGCGGGTATTAAAGGGAAGCGTCTTGTGAGCGGCGGTGTACTTGTTGCGATCAAATCGCTCGCCGCTGCTGGTAGGTAAGCCTTGATGTTGGATGCCGTACCACGAGGCCCGGCCGCGTAACACGACAACTTTTTTGCGAGTGGTAGCTGTGGGAGCCTTATCGTCGTCGCTGAGCCGGGTGGCAAATGCGGTTTGGGGGAAGGCTAAAGGCAAGGTCAGGAGCAGAGCAAACAGCCAACCGGCAAGAGGTAATCGGAGGGATCGAATCACACTTTTAGACAATTGGTAAACAGCCAAAACTAGAGCACCACTTTTTGGCGGAGAGTCAATTCCACCGGCGGTAGCTGTTTCCAAGTATAATAAATTATATTTTTTGAATAAAACTTGTACGAAAATAATTTGTACTTCCTGTAGCAAAAGGCGCTTTTGTGTTTCAGAAAGATGGTCTTAGTATTATTAAAAGAAGGCTTAGAAGGGCTAAAAAGAATGATATTATTTGATTGGTACAAAATTTTGTCATTGGCCTGTTGAGCATGTTCAAAGCCGTGTTGCAAAAGTCCTCGAATTTTGTTACTGGAATAACCTACTTCCTGCGGCGAGATTTGCCGTACTTTGCTCTATGGATTTTGGCCGCCTTTCCGACCTGCGCGGCGTGGATTTCACGCTTCCTCCCGACCACCCCGAGACGGCTTCGCTGCTGGCGCGTGCGCAAGCCACGGCGCCACCTCAGCCCGCCGTATATGTGGGGTGTCCTATTTGGACGAACAAGGCTTGGCTAGGCTCTTACTTCCCGGCAGGCATTAAGGATAGTGACTACCTGCACCATTACGCCCGGCAGTTCAACAGCATTGAGTTGAACACCACGCACTACCGCATCCCCGACGCGCCCACCGTGCGCAAGTGGCGCGATGCGGTGCCGCCGGGCTTCAAGTTTTGCCCCAAGATGCCCCAAAGCATCACCCACGAGCGGGAGCTATACAATGCCGATGAACTGACCACTTCGTTTTGCCGGGCCATCAGCGGGCTGGAAGAACATTTGGGGCCAGCCTTTCTACAATTGCCCCCCACGTTCGGGCCGGAGCACATGCGCCGCCTAGAGCGCTACCTGCTCGATTTTCCAGCCTATGTGCCGCTGGCCGTGGAACTGCGTCACCCGCGGTGGTTTGCCGATACGGGCGTGCGCGACACGGTTTTTGCCTTGCTGGAAGCTCTGAACAAGACGCTGGTAATTACCGACGTAGCTGGTCGCCGCGACGTGCTTCACCAGCGCCTGACTACGCCCACGGCCTTCATCCGCTTCAATGGCCACGGCCTCGGCAACAGCGACTATCGCCGCGCCGATGTTTGGGCTGAGCGCCTGGCCGGCTGGTTGAGCGCTGGCTTGCACACGGCTTACATATTTATCCATCAGAAGGATATTATGCACTCGCCCATTTGGACGCAGTATTTTCTGGATAAGCTACGCACGCTAACGGGCCTCGAAATTGCCCCCCCGAAGATTATTGTCCAGCCTGTGCAAGGAAGTTTGTTTTAAGCAAGAGCCGGCCAATCAATGTCAGCTGGCTCTCGCTTCAACTACTTATTTAAGTGGGTTAAGGCCGCCAGTGCAGACCCCGAAATTGTCGCTTTCGTGCTATCCGCAAATTGGTAGCGTAGCTTGGGAATAGACACATTGTCTAATACGAGTTGGCTCTTATTGCGAATATCGAAGCTGGCCGCCGCAATTTGGTTGCCTGGCATTACATAAAAGGCTGAGCTGCTGCGGGGGCTTAGTCCGGCCACTACATGCAGTTGCCTGAAGTCATTGCCAGTTAGCTTCACCGAACTAGCATTGTCCTGCTGAATCCGCAGGCTGTCTTGGTCGAACCCTGATACCGTGACAGCATAGCTTGACGGTGACGCCTTATCGGTGGTGAGTTTGCCTTTTACTGAGTACATAGCATTAGTAGCCAAGCTACTAAGTCGCGGACAGCTGATCATCACCGCGTAAGAGGGTCCTGCATACTCCCTTTCTTCGGGAAATATGGCGTCGAGGCGCAGGCGCTTGCCAATCTGCTTTACCTGCACATACTCGGCCGCATCGTTGCGCACCCACACTGCGTACGGGCCCGCCGAAACTTTCACGTTGAGAATATGGGCTGGGTTTACCTCCAACGCCTCAAAATCCTGAAAGCTTAAGGCTGTGAAGTTCTTATAAGGATCTTTATAGGCGCCTTTATTATACTCTTTTTTTAAGGCCATATTATAAGCCGCCAGCGAAGCGAGCAGGAATACCAAAGCCGTCAGAGCTATTTTATTGCTGGTTTTCATAATTACTTCTCAGTGGGTGCGTAATGCTCACGCTTAAATTGCTCGTACCTATTTTGTAATTCATCCAGGCTAATATCTAGGAGAAAAACATTGCGGAAAAAATCAGGTAATTCCTGCTGCAGAAAGTGCTCCTTGCGGTAGCGTTTTACTTTTTCAATAGCGTCGGGAGCTACAAAAAAGCCAATGCCACGCTTATTGTAGAGTACTTCCTGATTTTGCAAAAATTCGTATGTGCGCATCACAGTGTTGGGATTAACTTGTAGCTCACCAGCTAAGTCGCGTACCGAAGGGATTTTGTCGTCGGAGGGCCATTTTTCCAGTAAAATATTTTCACCTACATAGCTGGCTATTTGCAGGTAAATGGCTTCATTATCTTTGAACTCCATGGATTTGTTCCCCTATTAAATTTGCTTTTCCTTTATTCGGACATAAGCAGTTGTCCAGAAAAAGAACGCTAATATGATGGGCACTAGAATAATGAGCTGTTGCTGCTGCTGGGGTAGTTCCAGAGAATACATCTCTTTGTCGGCTTGCAAGAATACATCAGCGAAAGGCATAGCCATTTTTAAGTCTTGCGTAAAAAGCGTTTTCAAAATTTGAAAATTCAGCACAGCTACAACTCCCAAACCCAGAAAAAATAAGAAAGCAGTTTTAATAAATTGTATTTTGGTAAAGAAAATTGCCCCCCAGATAGCTACTGCGTGTATAAAGGCATATATAATATAGGTCTTCAAGCCTTGCTGATCCGGGGAGAAAACATTTAGTATTTCTTTTTCCTGCCCATACCACTCGTCGATGCTTACTACCAGTGCTGTTACTAGATAAAAGCTAGCAGTAAAGACAACTAAAAATATTATAAAGGAATATACCCACCCCACCAAGTATTTTTCGAAATGGGATGCAGGAAGGCTAAGAGCTGCAATTGCTTGGTTTTTGTTTCCTAAATTAGAGAATATGGTGCTAGTGAAAATAAATCCCGCCCCGAATAAAAACAGCATAAAGAATATATCCTGCATTCTAGCATTCAGGGGAGTGCCGGATATGTAGGCAATAAATCCCATAATCAACATCATCACTCCTATTAATACTCCCGTTGATAAAAGGTACTGATTCAAATATTCAGCGGAGTGTTTTCGGAATAGCTGTCCGAAGCGTTGGGCGTTAAAATGATTTTTCATACGTCGGCTGGGCTAAATATTGGAGGACCGTTGGATTACCGCTGGTAAGTGAGTTGAAGAGTACTTCTAAGTCTACCCGGCTGTAGCGCCCGTCGGTGTTGGGCAGAATGACCTGCTGGCCGCGTACCGACTTTTCCGCATATAGCACATCAAGGCCATCAGTAGTAGAATGAGTGGCGAAAGTGAGTCGCTCGGCCACCTGATCCAGCTCCTGATTCAGCACAATTTTGCGGTCGTGCAGCACTACTACCGTATCAATGAGGCTGTCGAGGTCGCGCACTTGATGGGTAGAGATAATCATGCAGCGGTCTTCGGTAAGAGCGGAAGCCATAATCTTGCGAAACTGCACTTTGGAAGGAATGTCGAGGCCATTCGTAGGCTCATCCATCACCAGCAGCCCCGTATTGGTAGCCAGACTAAATGCAATCATAAACTTCTTCTGCTGACCAAAGGAGAGTCGGTCTAAAATTGCCCCCCGCGGCACTTCAAACTCTTGCAGATACCGTTGCAACTCGGCCTCTTGAAACCGAGGGTAGAAGCAGGCAGTGTGCTTCACAAACTGCTCGACGGAAAGTGCAGGTACAAATATTTCTTCGGGCAGAAAATACAGGTCTTCAAGCACCGATGGAAGTCGCTTGGCTGCCGGCTGACCGTTGATCTGGCAGGAACCCGCTTGCGGGAAAGCCAAGCCAATCATGTTCTTAAGGAGAGTAGACTTGCCAGCGCCGTTCTTTCCTAATAGCCCATAAATGTGTCCTCGTGACAAGGATAGGCTCAGATTCTCGAAAAGTAAATGCTTTTTGGAGTATCCAAAACTCATATTGTTTACATGAACCATAAGAAATCTGTCTTAGTGTATTACATATCTAGTACACTGTAAATGTACTTGAGTATTTGTCTTTTCAAATACTTTCAAATAAATATTTCTTATGATGCTGATTGGCAAGTAGGCACTCGCATTTTTAGGCTGGCTTCGAACATTATTCAAGTCTTCTTACTTGGTTTCTTGCTCAGCTTCAGCTACCAGATACACTTAGCCCGTAGGTAAAGCGTTTTCGCTCCGCGCAGGCTAGAGAGCATCTACCAATGCAGGCCGAAAGCCGTATCTTGGAACACAACACACTATTGTCAGCGCTTTTCGTCCCCGTTGCTTCGGTATGAAATTATCGTCTTCTCTACAGCTGGCCCTTGGGCTGGTCTTTTCTGTTGTCATAACCCCGGCTATTGCCCAAACCGTGAGCGTGGAGCCTGAAAGCCATTGCTTGATGCTACCCCTCGACCCAACGAGTAGGGCGCAGGCCTCAGCACTGGTAGTGGAAGGTGAGGTGCTGGATGCCCGCAGCTTCTGGGACGCCCGCCACCGCCGCATTTATACCGCGCATCGGGTGCGTGTTTTCAAAGTATTTAAGGGTGCCGCCGCCGCCGAGCTAACTGTTATTACGGAAGGAGGCACCGTAGACCTGAGTCGGCAGGAGCTGACGAATACGCTGCGTTTGTTTCCGGGCGAGCAGGGCGTCCTGTTCTTGTATCCGGCCCCGTTTTCTGGTATTGAGTCGGCAGGCCAGGCATGGACGGCTTACGGCAGCGAGCAAGGCTTCATTCGCTACGATCTGACGAAAGCTTCGGCTTCGGAGCCTTTTCGGCAGTATCCGCTGGTAAGCCAAAGCTTTTATGCTGACTTAAAGCTGACCACGGGTCAGTCGACGTTGGAAGTGAGCGCTAACCCGGTATTGGCTGCAGCGCAGGCCCAGCGGGCGCGGCCGGCCGTAGCGGCTAAGGGTACGGCACCAGTCGTGTCTGGTGTGACCCCACTCCTCATTACGGCCGGTACCAACTCCGTGCTAACCATCACCGGGTCTGGATTTGGCGCCACACGCGGCACCGGCTTTGTCTCTTTTCTGAATGCCGATGATGGGGGCGAAACCCGGACCCGTGCCAAAGCATCGGACTACCTCAGCTGGTCCGATACCCGGATTCAGGTACGCGTGCCTTCCAACGGCACGGTGCCTTCTCTACCTAACAGCAGCGACCCCGAGCGCAGCGCCCCCGCTGGCACCGGCCCCGTGCGCGTGACATCGGCTGAACAGCTAGAAGGCACAAGCGGCGTTCCGATAACAGTATTGTATGCCGTGAGCAATGTGGAAACGGATGGAACCGGCGAAATTGTTCGGCCGGGCCATATCAATCAAAATGGAAAGGGAGGATACACGCTCCGCCTCGAGTCGGGCCTGGCTGGCAACGCGGCGGCGGTAGCTGCTTTCCGCCGGGCTTTGGCTACTTGGCGCTGTCAAACGGGTATGAACTGGGAAATTGGCGCTAACAGCACGAAGCGCGGCTCGGATGAGGACTCAGAGAATGTTATCGGTTTTGACTTTGGCACCGGCGATACACAGCTGCCTACGCGCGTATTAGGCCGGACCACCAGTTATTACGAAGGCTGCCGCATAGGAAATGGCCCCGTTTACTTCTGGGTCTCAGAGATTGATATGCAACTGGATACTGAAACCGCTTGGCAGTATGGACCAGGAAATCCTTCTACCAACCAGATTGACTTCGAATCGGTGGTAGTACATGAGCTGGGACACGCGCAGCAACTCTCCCACGTAATTCTGCCCGCCGCCGTGATGCATTACGCGGTAGCGCGGGGGCAGCAAAGTCGGCAGATAAATCCGGTAAGCGATATAGCTGGGGGGCGTTTATTGCTGCGTACCCGCAGCTTTGTGCCGCCCGCGTGCGGTAGCGTAACGCCCATGCTGCCCGCACCCCTAACCAGCGTAGACGCCAACGCCCTAGCGGGTATCGGTAACCAAGTAAACTGGACTACACAGGATGAGTGTTTCCTGCGCGAATTTGTCATTGAGCGCGCCGTTGATACAACTGCTTGGCAACCATTAGCCACCGTGCAGCCCGGCAGCACGGGGGGGCAGTACACGTATATAGATGCTAATCCGCTGCCGGGACGCTCGTTCTACCGCCTGCGCGTTCGTCGCCCCGATAACAGCCTGGATAATACGCAGCCACGAGCAGTTACGGCGCTGGCCGGTGGCCCGGTGGTGGAGGGTTTACAGCTTTTCCCTAATCCATTGGATGAAGGACCAGCCAGCTTGCTGTACATAGGAGCCGCTACCGGCCAGCTCACCCTCGATATTTATGATGCCGTAGGGCGGAGGCGTCGTACGGAGCAAGTCAACTATCAATCGGGCCGGCCTTTTTTCCTCACCCTCACCGATCTACGGTCAGGATGGTACATCGTGCGCTGGCGCGACCAGACGGGTAAAACGGGCTCACTCAATTTCGTGCGCTCCACAAACGAATAAAGCCAGTAAAAAGCCCCCCAGAAGATTACTGGGGGGCTTTTTACTGGCTTTATTCGTTTTATTCTAGCGCTCCAGCAGCATAGCTCCGTATGAATAGCCACCGCCAAAAACGGTGATGATAATTCGCTCGCCGGGCTGCAGGCGGGGGTGATAGTCGGCGAGGGCAATGGCGGCACCCGCGCAACCGGTGTTGCCCAGGTCCTGAATGTTGGAAATGGCGCGCTCCGGGGGTAAGCCTAGTGCCTGCACTACATTCTTGGTGATGCGCAGATTGGCCTGATGCGGAATGAGGTATGTCACATCATTGACTTCCAGCTTATTGTGCTCCAACACCTCGCTTGTAACGCGGGCCATATACTGACAAGCGTGCGTGAACACGTCGCGGCCGTGCGGCATCACGATGCCTTTTTCTACAGGTTTGAGTGTCACGGCGGTATCGGCTTTGCCTACGTGAGCAGCACCACCGGTTCTCACGTCTACTATGCGCAAGTCACTTTCAGCTAGGCGCTCCTTACTAATGAGCAGGGCTGCCGCCCCATCGCCCCACAGGTGACCAGCTATGGTATCTTCTTCGTTGTTGTAGGCCGTGTTATGCTCCGATACGATTACTAAAGCCCTAGTGGCTTTATTCATAGCAAAATAACCCTCCACAATTTCCACGGCATTCAGCAATGAAGAGCAGGCGGAGGAAATACTAACCACCGGAATGTCGGCAACGCCCAGCTCACGCTGCACGGCATGGGCTAAAGTATAAATGGTGTCGTGGGGCGTGTAGGTGGCACCTACAATGAGGTCGATGCTATCGGCGGCAATAGCGGGCACCGCCGCCAACACGCGACGCGTGACCTCGGTGGCCATGGTGTTGGTATTTTCGCCAGGCGCAGCCTTGCGCCGCTCCCGGATGCCGGTGCGCTCAATAATCCAGTCGTGGGAGAGGCCGTTTAGGCGGGTAAAATGCTCGTTGGTAATAACCTTGGTGGGCACATACGCCGCTACCTGATGAATGTACACGGGTGGGGTGGGGCTGAATGAGGGCAGTAAATGAGGCTGCAAGTTACGGCGCTGCCAGAGAATGCGCCATCAAATGACGTCATGGCCCGTACTTTGTGCCCTCATTTAACGTTCAAACAGCCTTCGAGTCTCGGAGTTCCGCCGCTATAGTAATAAGATTATGATGTTTTCCTTTGGTACACGCATGGTTTTCACGGGTTTACTGCTGCTACTGAGCCTAGCTGCCAGCGCCCAGAAATACCGCACCGCCGCGGGCCTGCGTGTCGGCAGAGACAACTTTGGCGTAACGGTGCAGCAAAAAATATTTGAACGGACCACACTGGAAGGCATTGGTCTGATAGGTACCCGCGAGGTAAGCGCTACACTGCTGGCCGAGCAACACTTTGGTTTGCTGGGCAAAAGCCTGAACTATTACCTCGGCGGCGGTGCCCATATTGGCACCCAAAAAGACAACGGCGGCTTCGGCGGCTTCGATGCCATTGCGGGCGTGGAATACAAAATTGCTTTCGTGCCCGTGGTGCTGTCCCTGGATATAAAGCCCAGCGTGGAAATCAGTAGCGACGACTGGTTTCGGTTTCCGGCGGCCTTGTCGGTACGCTATATCTTGATCAAAGACAAGAAAGAAGGCTTCCTGAACGGTGTTTTCGGTGATGGTGACGACCGCGACGACCGCCGCCGGCAACGGGAGCGCGAGCAGAAAAAGCGCGACCGCAACAAAGACGACTCGCCCCGCCGAGGCCTGTTCGACTTCTAAAAAAGCCCCCCGCTACAGCGTAAACACGCTGATCAGGGCTGATACTATCATAGAAATGCTTAATACCAAGCCGTAGGCTGCCATCATCAGGAGCACTTTGGCGAGGGTTTTGGGCCACGGCTGCCCGAAGTTGTTGCGGAGTGCCAAGTAAAAATACACGGCTGGCAGGAAGAAGAGCACCGGCTCAAACCAGTCGCTCATATGCAGATAGCCAAGCAGCAGATTCACAATGAACAGCACAAACACGAAGCTGTGAAAGTGAAGAGAGAAAATGAGGTGAGCCAAGTAGTACTGGTGCTGCCGCCGGTATAGCCCCTTCAGGAGCAAGGCAAATAGTGGCATGAGCACAAACATGACCGTAGGCAGCATTCGAATCCACTTGTTCGTGATTTCGTCGGGGCTGGCATTGAGCGACCGAATGGTTTGGCGCAGCGCGAAGCGGCGCATGGTGGTAGGCTCCTCTCCCCGGCTGCGGATGGCCGAATCGAGGCGCGCGGGGGTCGGGTCTTTGCCTAAGGAGAGAAGCTCTGCCTGACTAAACTTCAAGTTGAAAGCCGCGGTCAGCGGAGAGTCGGACGAATCAGCCTCATATACTTGAAACTTGGTTGACTCAGGAGCGTTAGCGCGCACAGAATCAGTGACTTCTTGCACGCTTTTCATCTTCAACAGCCTACTAGTGGGCTCTTTACTAACCGTGCCCATGCTCAGGGACAGCAAAAAGAAAAAGACGAAGCTCAGAAAGACGTACAACCGGATAGGCGGAACGTACGGCATTCGTTTTCCTTTTAAAAACCGCTTGGTAAGCTCACCAGGCTTGAAAAGCAACAGCTTAGCCGTGCGGAATACCTTGCCGTCGAAGTGAAATAGGCCTTCCAGCGTTTCTTCCAGCACATGGCCGGCCGAGAGGCTAAGCTCATGATTCTGCTGGCCGCAGCGGGGGCAAAATTCGTTGGGCAGGTTGGGAGGGAAGCTGTAGTGGCAATTGGCACAAGCCGGGAGTTTGGTAGCAGTATGAGCCATAAGCAAACAAATAAACGATTGGGCCGCAAGCCACGGAAAACGCGGGCACAAGTACGAGCTTTTAATTTAGCCCTCTATATAGCTTCGTTGAATTTTACGCAATAAAAAAGCCCCCAGCAATCTACTAGGGGGCTTTTTTATTGCGTGACGAAACAGATTTAGCTGCTGCGGACACGGCCGCTGCCCGCCGTGGAGGCATTTATCTGCGGCTTGCCGGTCACGTACACATTGCCGGAACCAGCTAGGCTGGCGTCGAGCGTTTTGGTGACTTCGATGCGGCAGTTGCCCGAGCCGCTGATGGTCACGCGGCAGGTTTCGCTGCGCATGTTGGGGGCATTTACCTGACCTGAGCCGCTAATGCTTACTTCGTGGCGTGGGCTGGTGCCCGACATGGTGATTTCGCCCGAACCCGATACCGACGACTTTAAGCGGTTGGCTTGCACGCGGCCCAGCTTCATGTGGCCCGAGCCACTGACGGAAAGTTGCAGCTCGTTGCCTTGAATGGGGTCGGTGGCGGTCATATTACCCGAGCCGCTTACGCCCAAAGCCTCAATGGTAGGCATGGTGACGTAGACGGTGACCGGCCGTTTGAAGCTGTACGACGACCAGCTGAGGCCCCCCGTTTTCTTTTCCTGTTTGGCGCCTACGCGTAGCTTGCCGTTGGTTACGGTCGTTTCTATGTGTGAAAGGTCTTCGGGCGAAGCCTCAACTTCTACCTTCTGCGTGCTGCCCTGCCGTAATACGATGTTGAAAGAGCCCGCCAGATTGAGATGCGTAAAGGCCGGCACACTACGCACTTCGCGCTCAGCAGTTGGCGCCAGACGGAAAGCCGACAGCACAAATAGAGCGGCCAGCAGGGGAAGAAAGAACAAGCGTAGGTTTTTCATGGCACTCAGAATAAGTGAAAGGTTAGAAATCAACTATAAGATGGGGAAGATTTATCAACCGTTGCCTGCCTCTCAGACTTTATGAATGGAAGCAAAAATTATTATAAAAAAGCCCCCAGGAAAGACTCTGGGGGCTTTTTCTAGCTTGATAACTCGTTCAGTAAACGCACTGCCTCGTCGGCTCTAGCAGTGGGTACAAAAAGGTGATCGTGGTAGAAGGCCGATACCGCATTCACGCTGATGCCATGCGTTGCGAGCCTAGCGGTAATGCGCGCCAGAAAGCCCACCGCTTCCAAGCTGGAATGTACATTCAGCGTAATCATCCGACACGGGTAACTGTAGCTCAGGGCCGCTTGCTCCGCTTGAGCTTTCGTCATAATAAGCGTAAGTCCTTCCGCCTCCCAAAACGTGCCCACCGGAGTCACTGATTCTGGTGTTGCCTGCCCAGCCGGTAGCGTGCAAAACACATACTCTTCGGCCTGAAATACGGGCTGCATGGTGCGCAGCAGCTGCTCCAGGTTTTGTTCGCCGCTCATGGCCGTGGCTGTTACCAAATCTTCACGCGGGCGGAGTCGGGGAGGTAGAGCTTCTGACCGGGTTTTACGTTGAAGGCTTCGTAGAACTCTGGCACATCAGCGAAGGGGCCGTTTACGCGGTACTTAGCCGGGGAGTGCACATCGGTGAGGATACGCTGGGCCAGCACTTCGTCGCGCTGATGGCCTTGCCAGCCGAGCGCGTAGCCGAGAAAATAACGCTGCACGGGCGTGAAGCCGCCAATTTTTTCTCCCTTCTTGTACTGCTCAGTTTTCTTGAAGGCATCGAGGGCAATGACAATGCCCCCCAGATCGGCAATGTTCTCGCCGGCCGTGGCTTTGCCATTAATACGCATGGAATCGAGCACGGTGTAACCGTTGAACTGGCGCACAATGCCGTTGACACGCTGCTGAAAGGCGGCGCGGTCCTTTTTACTCCACCAGTTGCGCAAATTGCCTTTTGCATCAAACTGGCTGCCCTCGTCATCAAAACCATGCGTTAGCTCGTGGCCGATGGTGCTGGCGCCGGCATACCCGTAGATGACGGCATCGTCGGCGTTTTTGTCGATCAGACCAGGAATAGAGAAAATGGCCGCTGGCAGCACAATCTCGTTGTTCGACGGGTTATAGTAGGCGTTGTAGGTTTGGGGCGTCATTTCCCATTCCGTGCGGTCTACCGGCTTGCCCAGCTTATTTACCCGATAGCGATACTGCCATTGCTTGGCACGCATCACGTTTTGGGCGTACGAGTCGCGGGCAACTTCCAGGGTAGAGTAGTCGCGCCACTTGTCGGGGTAGCCTACTTTCTTGCTGATTTTGGTCAGCTTCACCAACGCCTTTTGCTTGGTCGAGTCGCTCATCCAGTCCAAGGCTTGAATGTGCTCGCGGAAGGCTGCTACTACGTTTTCGGTCAGCTTCTCGTAGCGCTCTTTGGTTTCGGGAGTGAAGTATTCTTTCACAAACTGCTGGCCCAGGATTTCGCCCATGGCATCTTCCTCTTCATCTAGCACCCGCTTCCAGCGCGCACGCTGCTCCTTCTGGCCTTGCAGTACCGTACCGTAAAACCGGAAATGCTCATTATCGAGCGGGCGGCTGAGGTTGGAGGCGTACGCATTCACTAGGTGCCACTGCAAGTAAGCCTTCCAGTCGTCGATGGAAGCCGTTTGGAGGAGCTTTTCGGCTTGCTTATAAAACTCAGGCTGGCCCACAATCACCGTATCCAGCTTGCCCAGCTCCATTTGCGTGAGCAGGGTTTTCCAGTTGAGGCTAGGAGCAAGCTTGCCCAAGTCGGCTACCGCCATCTTGTTGTAGTTGGCGTAGGGGTCGCGAAGGTCTTCGAGCTTGCGAGAAGAGCCCGCCAGTGCGGTTTCTAGGCGAATCACGCGGGCGCTGTTGGCCTGTGCCTGCCCCGAATCTTGCCCGCTGAGTTGAAGCATACGGGCTACGTGCCGGCCGTATTCCTTACGAATGTTGGCGGTGCGGGCGTCCTTATTAAAGTAGTAGTCGCGGTTGGGTAACCCTAAGCCCGACTGCCAAAGGTAGGCAGTCATCAGGTCGCTCTTTTTGGCGTCCTGGTTGATAAATACCCCAATGAGGGCATCTACGCCCAAGGGTTGTAGCCGAGCAATAACCGCCGGCACATCCTGCACGGTGCGCATGGCCGCAATGCGGTCGAGCTCAGGCTTGAGGGGCATAATGCCCTGCTTGTCAATCGTGACTGAATCCATACCGGTGGCGTAGAAGTCACCGATTTTCTGCTCGTTGCTGCCGGGTTTGGCCTTGGCTTTGGTGGCTTCTTCGTTGAGTTTGCGTAGGCGAGCGTACACTTCATTTTGCACCTCCTTGGCAATGCTCCACGAACTTTCAGAGGCCGGAATGGGGTGCTTCTTAAGCCAGGCTCCGTTGGCATACGTGAAAAAATCGTCGCCGGGGTTTACCGTGGTGTCGGCGTTGGCCTGTAGCAGATCGGGCTGACCGGAGCCGGTTTTATCCGAGGACTGGCAGCCGCTCAACGCCAGCAGAGCAATGGGCAGGGCAAAAAGCCATTTGCTCGCAGCAAAAGAATAGGTCATAAAGAAGAAGTTTGGCTGAAAAACGATGGCTAAGCTACCAGTTCCGGGCAATTATTGAACACTGACGGCTTAGGTTGTCGCCGCGTTGCACGCCAGCTCCCGACACTAGGCGCTGGCTTGTGGACTTTACCAAAGTAGCTGTCATGCTTCGACAAGCTCAGCATGACGGTCGAAAAAGCCCCCAGAGCTTGAATAAATGACTAGCGCTGGAGAAAAGCGTCACGTTTAGCGCGGCGGCACGTACCTTGGGCTACGATGTCACTGAAGCTGCTTGTCCTACTCAATTTCGCCTTGGCTGCCTACCTCACGGGTCTTATCTGGACGGTGCAGCTGGTGCATTATCCCAGCTTTGCCTTTGTGGCTGCCGATAAATTTGTGGCGTTTCATCGGGCGCATTCTTCGCGCATGGGCTGGGTGGTAATGGCCCCGATGGTGGCCGAACTGGGGCTGGCAGGGTGGTTGGCTTGGCAGGGGCGGGCGCTGGGAGGCAGTGTGTGGTGGAGCCTGGCGCTGGTGGTCTTTATCTGGGCGGTAACATTCTTTGTGTCCGTACCTTTTCACAACCGCCTCGCCCAAGGCTTCGATTATATTGCCATCGATGGACTAGTGCGCACCAACTGGCTGCGTACGCTAGCCTGGACGGCGCGCTGCTCATTGCTCGGCTATATACTCTGGCGCTTGCTGTAGGCGTAATTTTGCAGTTTTGCTTTCTGATTTTTACTAGAATTAATGCTTCCGCCCGCCGAATATTTCTGGCCCGAGTTACAAGTGCAAACCAGCCGCAGCAGCGGGCCTGGGGGGCAAAATGTCAATAAAGTAGAGTCGCGGGTGGAACTGCGGTGGCAGGTATCGTCTTCCCATCTTGTCAGCGACGAGCAGAAGCAGGTGCTGCTCCAAAAGCTAGCCTCGCAGCTCACCACCGAAGGCTACCTGCTGGTAACGGCTCAGGAAGACCGTAGCCAGCTGCGCAATAAGGAAATTGCGCTCCAGAAATTTCACGATTTGCTCAAGCGGGCTTTGCACAAGCCCAAAGCCCGCAAAGCCACTAAGCCCAGCAAAGGCGCCGTGCGCAAACGCTTAGAAACTAAGAAAAAGCACAGCGAGAAGAAAGCTAATCGGCGGCTGGATTTGTAGAGGCAATGGTCGTTTATGACTCAGCAGTCTCTAGTTTAAGTCCAAGCCAAACAGCACCCCAAACCAGGGCTTGCGCTGGTATATCCAGTGCTGGCCATCAGGGCCTAGTAATTGATCGGCTCCGATGGCTAGGCCCAAATTAAAGATGCGGGCATCATAAATAGCCGCGGCTCCCACGTGCACCACAAAGCCTTCATATTCGGCCACACGTGTCTGCTGATTCGTGACGTCAGGATTGATAGTAGAGGAACCCAACCCAGTGAACAGGCCATATCCTAAGCCAACAGTCCGAACCTGCGGCTCTTGCTTTCCATTTAAGTGCTGCCGGCTGTTGACATGGTAAAAGTCTAGCCGACGACCATAATAAACTGCCGCGTTGAAGTTGGTATTAAGCTGTAAGGGCAGCGCTCCTTGGGGTGGACGAGCCTTAAAAGGAATTGTAAAGACGTCTAAGTCAAACTTACTGTCTAGCAGAATGACGTGCTGCCCGCGGCGCAATGGATAGCTAAAACGGCGCTGACTATGCGTTGCAGCATCGTTGTCATCTTTGGGCTGCGACAGAAATCTTAAGGAATCCTGCACCTGCTCCACATATACAGCACGCTCCTTCCCAATGGCAGCAGCCAAGGCCGGGTCGTTTGTACGAAAAAGCTGGTAGTCGCCAGATGCAAGAGTGGGTAACGTTCCTACCGCAACGCAACCTGTAAAAAGCCCCCCACTCGCTAGCAAGCCTGCCAACAACAGGAGACAGAAACGTAGTTTGCGGTGCCGGCTATTAAAACGCAGCATATTCTATCACTTGACATTTTACAACTTCTGGGGATGGAAGCTAAGCTAAATCCAGCCCTTTCGCTTAAACCAAAAGTAGATGCCAACGGAAATGAACACCATGGCCGCCATGGCCCCCGGATAGCCCATTTTCCAGGTCAGTTCGGGCATGTACTCGAAGTTCATTCCATAGACACCGGCAATAAAAGTTAGGGGCAGGAAAAAGGCCGAAAACACCGTGAGTACGCGCATGGCCTCATTTGTGCGCTGCGACGACAACGACAGGTACAGGTTCATGAGGTTGGTGGCAGCCCCATCGAGTTGCTGATAGAGCGTTTCTACTTTCACCTGCAGATCCTGGGTGTCTTGCAGCAGGGTGCTATCGGTGCTAGCAGACTGTCGCCGCAGCATGGTCAGAATGTCGCGGGTGAGGAGAAGGAGCTGCTTCGCGGCCGAGGCCTTGCGTTTGAGAAAGTAGAGGCCCTGCAGCGCGTTGGGGACTTCCTTTTTCAAAAATATTTCTGCCTCATAATCGTCCAGCTCCTTCGTGAGCGTGAGGGCAGGCTGCACGTAGCTATTGAGGGCATAGCGAACGAGGTGAATGGCTATTTCGGAGGGTGAGTTGCACTCCCGGCCGGGCGCACGGGCTACCTTTTTCAATTCGCTCAGCACCGGGTGCGGCAGCCGGTGCACGGTAATCAGATAGTCGGCGGCGTAGAAAACGGCAATCTTGGTGCTTAGCTCCTGAATAGTATCGGCCTCGCTATTCTCGGGCGTAATAAATACCCTCAGAATGACAAAGTTCAGGCCGTTGGTGGCTTCAAACTTAGGTAAGTGCGTGGGCTCCAAACAGTCGCGCACCAGCGAGTCGGGAAGCTGGTACTGCTCCGCTACGGCTTGCAATTCCGCTACGGCAGGATTAGTAATATCGAGCCAGGCAAAAAGGCTTTCTTGCTGGGTAAGAAGATGTTCTGTCATAAGCCATAGAAAGTAACTGGCACGCTGCCTCGGCTAACGTACGGTGCGGCTGTTGGGTACGGTTACTTTCCGGCGGGCTAAAGTTGGACTACAGCAGCGTGCCGCTCAGGAATAGCAGGGCAAACGAGAAGTAAATCACTAGCCCGGTCACATCAACTAGTGTGGCTACAAAAGGGGCCGATGAAGTAGCTGGGTCGGCACCGAGGCGCTTGAGTAGCAACGGTAGCATAGAGCCGCACAAGGACCCCCACAACACGATGCCGACCAGCGAAAAACCAACCGTAAACCCAATTTGCCAGTAGTATTCGCCGTATTCATTGGGGTACAGGCGCGACCACAACAGGATACGCAATAAGCCAACCACTCCCAAAATGCCCCCAGCATCAGGCCAGTAGCCAGTTCGCGGCGCATCACGCGCCACCATTCGCCCAGGTTCAGCTCGCCCAGCGACATGGCCCGGATAATAAGCGAAGTAGCTTGGGAGCCCGCGTTGCCGCCCGCACTGATGATGAGCGGAATAAACAGCGCCAGTACCACCGCCTTGGCTATCTCTTCCTCAAAATACCCCATGGCCGTGGCCGTAAACATCTCCCCAATCAGCAGAATTACGAGCCAGCCGGCGCGTTTGCGCACCATGCCCAGCAGCGGAATACTAAGGTACGGCTCGTCCAGAGCCTGCGAGCCACCAAGCTTCTGGATGTCTTCGGTATCTTCCTCTTCCCGAATATCCAGAATGTCATCAATAGTCACGATGCCAAAGAGCACGCCTTCGTCATTGACGACGGGGAGGGCCACCCGGTCATTTTTGCGAAACACCTCAATGGCTTCTTCTTGATCCTGCATGGTTTGGAGGTGCACGAAGCGCCGGTCCATAAGCTCACTCACGCGCTTACTGGGGTCGGCCAGCAACACCTCCCGGATACTGATATCGTCGATAAGCACACCACGGCCGTCGGTGACATACAGCAAGTTTATGGTTTCCGATTGCCCCCCGTGCCGCCGAATATAGTCGAGCACTTGCTGCACCGTCCAGCTCTCACGAATAGCAATGTAATCGGGAGTCATCAGGCGGCCCACGCTGTACTCGGGGTAGCCCAGCAGCTCCAGCGTTACCTTGCGCTCGGCCTCCGATAGCGTCTGAATCAGCTCTTTTACGAAGTCATCGGGCAGAAACTCTAGCAGCGCCGTCCGGTCGTCGGGCGACATCTCGTTCAGGATATCCGAGATTTTATCCTGACTCAGATTGGCCAGAAAGTGCCGCTGCACGTCTATTTCCAGGTACTCAAATACCTGCGTGGCCAGCTGCAAAGGCAGCAGCCGAAAAATAATCAGTTGTTCGCGTTCGTCTTCCTCTTCGATCAGCTCCACCACTTCGGCGGGCTCAAACTTCTTGAGCAGTTCTTTTAATTTAAAAAATTCGCCCTCCTGAATCAGGGACGTAATCTGGTCGGTGGTAGGGTGCTGATTCATGAACTGCTAAGAGGAGTGCTTCGCTAGGCAAGGATGAGTTAGTGAGAATTGGCCTCTCAAAATTAACCTAAAAAAACGGCCTTGCTGTAAACTAGTCGCTAATTTCGAGCGGTAAGAGCTGAACCTGAAAATTGACTGGCGAAGTCGATTCGTGTGGTGCCGAGGATGGCGCTACACTGGTGGCAGCGTATACTTTTTTGAGTGACGCAGGAAAAGGGTTACCATACCATTATCCAGAACGTAGGGAACAAGCGCGGGTGGGTGGCACGTGCCTCTTACCTTCATGCCGCAGCCGTCGATCGACTGGCCTGAAAAAGCCCCCCGGGGTTTTCTATATCCGCTATTTGTTTTTATCCTGCCAAATATGCCCAGAAAATCACCTCTCGGAACGCTGGTAGCCTTGGGCGGCGGCGATGACGACGCCATGCTGGCTATGCTCACTGATATGCTGCCAGCGCCTACTGCTCCGGTCGAGATTGTCACTACGGCCTCCAGCAACCCTGGCCGAAGTAGCCGCGGCTACCAGGATAGTTTGCACGACTTGGGCTGCCGCTCGGTGCATCACTTGCGCATAGACGAACGCCACGCCGCCGATACGGAGGAAAACCTCAGGCGCCTGGAGCGAGCGGCTATGGTTTTTTTTACGGGCGGTGATCAAGAGCGGATTACGGAATTCTGGCAAAAAACCCGCGCCCTAGCCGTGCTGGCCGACCGTTACCGCCACGATGCGGCCTTTATTGTGGCCGGCACCAGCGCCGGTGCAGCCGTGCTCCCCGATTGCATGATTGTGGAAGGCCACGGGGCCCGCTCGCTCACAAAAGGAGGGCTGCGCACGGCCCCCGGGCTGGGCCTGTTGGGGAAGTGTACTTGGATCAGCATTTTGCCGAGCGAGGGCGCTTTGGGCGGTTGGCGCACGCGGTGGTGCAGCATCCTACGCGTTTGGGCTTAGGACTGGGGCAGGAAACGGGCATTATTGTGCGGGGCGGCCAAGAAGCGGAAATCTTCGGTGATGGGGTAGTGATGGTGGTGGATGGTCAGCATCTGCATGGCAGCAATTTAGGCCGCATTGGCCGGGGCGAGCCGGTGGCAGGCCAGGACCTGCGCGTGCATGTGCTGGTGAGTGGCCAGCGCTTGAATTTGCACAGCCGGCAAGTTGTAGCTAATCAGTAGACATTATTGCTAATTTGCCCCCAATATCCAATGAAGGCAAATTGTTCAAAGTTTAGAGCGTCTTGTAAACTACTCGGCACGCCTACTAATTTGATTAATTTTTCTACTTACATTTAGTGCCATAAACCGCAAATTCTCACTCATTCCCCTTTTTTATGAAGTTACAATCTCTACTCCTAGTGGGTGGTGCGCTACTTACGAGTACTGCGGCCTCGGCGGGTGGCTATCAGGTGACGCTAGCCGGGCAGAAAAACAACGGCATGGGCGGCGTTGGCGTTGGCTTATCGCTCGATCAGGCTGCTATGTTTTACAACCCGGGTGCGCTGGCAATGGTACGCGAGCGGGGCGTACAAGTAGGAGTTAATGCTACGTTTGCCCGCTCGGCTTTTGTGGCCGAAGGAGGAAGTACGCAGCGCGAGCTACGCAACTCAGTAGTTACGCCTTTTAACCTGTACGCGAGCTTTGGCCCAGCAGAAGGCAAGTTTCGGGCGGGTATTGCGGTGTACACGCCTTTTGGCAGCACGCTGAAATATGCTGAGGGTTGGGAGGGCCGCACGGCTCTGACAGAGATTGAGCTTCAGGCGGTTTATGTGCAGCCTACTTTCAGCTACGCCATCACGGATCAGATCAGCGTGGGCGCTGGCCTGACGGTATTGGCTTACGGTGCGGTAAACCTACAGCGCGATGTGCCTTTGCCAGATTCCTTTGGCCATATTGAACTCGACGGCGAGGCAGAACGCAAAATCGGTTTCAACGCGGGTGTCTTCTTTAAGCCATCTGAGAAGTTTAGCCTAGGTATAAACTATCGTTCGAAGATTGATGCCGAGGTGAAAGGCGGCGACGTTACCTTCACCGACATCGACCCTAACTCGGTATTAGCGGCTCGTTTTCCTAATACCAAGTTCGACGCTACACTACCCCTGATTGCTACTACCAGCATCGGTATCGGCATTATGCCTACAGAGAAGCTCACCATCGGCCTCGACGTGAACTATGCCGAGTGGAGCAAGTACAAAACCCTAGAGTTCACGTTTGCTGATCCTATCAACGGTTCCAACACCAGCGTATCGAAGCGTAACTATGAAGATGCGCTCACTTTCCGCTTAGGTGGACAGTACAAAATTACGGATGGCTTGACCGTGCGTGCTGGTGCTGCTTATGATGAGTCGCCGGTACGCGACGGGTACGTGACGCCCGAAACGCCCGACGCGAACCGTGTTAGCGGTACCATTGGTGCTTCGTACGCGGTAGGCAAATTTGGAGTAGATTTCTCAACCCAGTTTGTAAGCATTTCCAAGCGCAGCCAGACGCAAAGCCAGTTGGTGGCCAATGGTACTCAGGACCGCGTAGCAGGTACCTACAAAACCAACATTGTCATTCCAGGTATTGGCCTGAACTACTCCTTCTAACTCTTTGCCTCGCTTGTATCGATATGGCCTCTAAACTGTTTACTAAATCCGCCCCGTTCCTGGCGTTTCTTGGGTTGGCTCTCACGGGCTGCCAGCCTGATCTGGAACAAGACATCAAGCCCAGCAGTGGCACCGCGGACTTCTCTCGCTACATCTCTGTTGGTAACTCTCTAACGGCTGGCTATGCAGACGGCGGCTTGTACTTGGAAGGTCAGCTGAACTCTTATCCCAACCTGTTAGCGCAACAGTTCCGTAGCGTAGGCGGCGGCGAGTTCGTGCAGCCTTTGTTCACAGAAGCTCAGCGCAACGGTACTGGCTACCTGCGTCTGGCTGGCTTTACTGCTACCGGCAGCCCCATCACAGCTACGGTTACCACAGAGCTAGCTCTGCGGGCTGGCGCTACAGCGGCTCGTCCGCTCTACACTAAGTTTACCGAGCCTGTTAATAACCTAGGTGTACCCGGCATTCGCATGTCGGATATTCTGACGGCTGGCTACGGTAGCGTACAGGGCAATCCACTGTTTGAGCGTATTACACCTGATGCTCAGCCTACTCAAACTTATCTGGCCCGTGTAACAGCCTCTAACCCAACTTTCTTCTCGGCTTGGATGGGTAACAATGACGTGTTGGGTTATGCTACATCGGGTGGCGCAAGTACTGCTCCAACCAGCATAATAACAAGTACAGCAACCTTCACGGCTAACAACAACCAGCTTATTGATGCGCTCACGGCAAATGGCGCAAAAGGGATTGTTGCTACTATTCCAGACGTTACTAACATTCCTTTCTTCACGACGGTAGGTCCATCATTTAAAGCTACATTACTGACCCCGCAGCCCGGCTTGCCCAATGGTGTACCTGGCCTAGTAATTCAGACCGGTTCAGCCCCAGGTGGCGCAACCTCTACTAACCGTAGACAAATTCTTACTGCTGATATTCGCGATGCTAGCGGTGTAGGTCGTCAACTCTTTACTCTGACTTCCTCTCCTTTCCTAGGCTTGCTTAACCAGCGTACGGGTCGTGCTTGGCGTTATATATATGGGCAGAGCGGCCAACCAGCCGCCGGTTTTCCGATCTTCCTGACTACTTATGGTATTGATACGCTTCAGACGTTTGGTACTAGCGCTGGAAATCCTATTCCAAGCGCCTTCGTGCTTGACGATGTTGAGCAGACAGCAGTACGCACGGCTACTACCGCCTTCAACAATGCCATGATAGCCAAAGCAACGGCAAAAAACCTGGCTGTATTCGATGTGAATGGCTTTTTCGCTCGTGTAGCCAGCGGTGGTATCGTGACGAACGGCGTGAACAATACGGCGCAGTTTATCACGGGCAACTTGTTCTCTTTGGATGGTGTGCACTTAACTCCTCGCGGTTACTCCATCGTGGCTAATGAGATGATTCGCATCATCAACCAGCAGTATGGAGCATCTGTACCGACGCTGAATGCTAATGATTATCCTGGTGTGAAGTTCCCTTAATTCGCCTCACTAAAAAGTGAAAAGGCCTTCTCCTGCACAGGAGAAGGCCTTTTTTGTGTGAATCAACTGACCGGTGTTATGATAATTGTACGGGCTGAAGCACGGGAGGCAAAGTAGGAGCTGCCTGACCGGCAAGGTGCGCTGCAATAACGGCCGCATGATAGCGGCCGTTCTCAATAAACCACCGACTGGTATTTAGCCCCCCGCACACGGTACCAGCCAAGTATACACCTGTGCGGTTGGTTTCGAAAGTCTCGGGATCGTGCCAGGGAGTGCACACGGCATCTGGCTGCGTGTCGATGCCTAAGGCAGCAAGCAAGCTGTAGTCGGGACGGTAGCCAGTGAGGGCGTAGATGAAGCTGGCAGGTAGGGTTTGGGGGGCATTTTCTGTCACTACATCTATCTCGCCGGGTCGGATGGCCGAAATAGTGGTGTTGAAAAGGGCTTTGATTCGACCCTCGGCAATACGATTCACCAAATCTGGTCTAATCCAGTACTTCACCGATTCGGCCAACGCTGGTCCGCGCACTACTAAGGTCACATCAGCGCCCGCGCGGGCTAATTGCAGCGCCGCTTTGGCCGAAGAATTTTTGGCCCCCACCACAATCACCGGCTGACCAACATGGGCATAGGGCTCTTTGTAGTAGTGACTTACGTGGGGCAGTTCTTCGCCTGGCACGTTTAGCTTGTTTGGCACGTCAAAGAAACCCGTCGCTACAATCACTGATTGAGCCTGAATAAGTCCCAGGTTCGTGCGCAGCTCGTAGGCACCGGCTTCGCCTTCCAGCCCTAGCACGCGTTCATATAGGCGGAGATTGAGCTTTTCGGCGAAGGCTACGCGACGGTAATAATCCAGCGCGTCTTCACGTAAGGGCTTATAGCCGCTAGTTGGGAAAGGGTAGCCACCAATTTCGAGCAGCTCGGGCGTGGAGAAAAACTCCATATTCGTAGGATATCCCACGATAGAATTAACCAGCGCGCCTTTGTCGACAACACAAACCGACAGACCACGGCGCTGCACCTCAATAGCGCAGGCCAAACCCACCGGTCCTGCGCCGATTACTACTACATCAAAAGAAGGATTCGTCGTCATATATAGGTATACCAACTCAGCCTATCGAGAGTTCATGGCTCACCAATTTGCGGCTATGTTCGGTCGTTCTGCTTTTGTTTCAAGGCTTGCAAAGCTCCTGTCGACCACAGGGCCCAACCCATCAGCACAGGCTGAAAAAACAGCCGACCAAGTCGCTTGGCATCGGTATCGAGGCCAAAAGCCGAGATATGATGCGTGTATTGATGAATATTGCCGGGAAATACCAGCGCATAGAAGGCTGCCAACCCCAAACCCATCCGCACCCGGTTCTGCCCTTTCAGCGCTAGGAGCGCCAACCCCAGCCCAATTTCCACCACTCCTGATGCCAGCACGGTGGTATCCTTATCCAGAGGCACAAAATCGGGTACCTGGGCCTGAAATTCCTGCCGCGCAAAAGTGAGGTGTCCCGTGCCGGCTACAATCATAAAGGTACCTAGCGCGCCGCGGGCTACATTCTGCAATGTGGAGGTATGGACCTGGTGTGGCATAAGCGCTAAGGATAAATATGGAAGTGTAGCCACACTATACGGAGGTAGGTGCTTGAAGGGCTTAGGCTCCGTCAATTACCGTTATTAAGTCGCTCTATTTCGACGACATTATCATCATGAATCATTCAGTAACATTCCTTCTGGCCTAATGCGCCTGTAGCCAGTTGCTGCCCGTGCCTACTTCCACTTCCATTGGTACGCTTAGGGGCAACGCGTTGATCATTAGTTCTTTGATGCGCGGCGTGATATACTCAATTTCCTCCTTTGGCGCGTCGAACACCAGTTCGTCGTGGACTTGCAGAATCATCTTAGTGCCTAGCTTTTCCTTTTCCAGCCAATCGTGGATGCGGATCATGGCAATTTTGATGATATCGGCGGCGGTGCCTTGGATGGGCGCGTTGATGGCGTTGCGCTCGGTGAAGCCCCTTAGCGTAGCGTTGCGTGAATTAATGTCGCGTAGATAGCGGCGGCGACCGAGCAGCGTTTCGGCGTATTCTAGCTCTCGAGCTTTGTTAATGCTTTCATCCATGAAGCGTTTTACGGCCCCGAATTCCTCAAAATAGGCCTCGATAATATCCTGCGCTTCCTTGCGCGAAATGCTCAGGCGCTGGGCCAAACCAAACGCTGAAATACCGTAGATGATACCGAAGTTCACGGTCTTGGCTTTACGGCGCATCTCGGCATCCACGGCTGAAAGCGGCACATCAAACACTTTGCTGGCCGTACTGCTGTGAATGTCGATGCCTTGGCGGAAAGCCTCAATCATCGTTGCGTCCTTGCTGAAGTCGGCCATGATGCGCAGCTCGATTTGCGAGTAGTCGGCTGCAACCAGTAAATGGTCGGCGTCGCGAGGCACGAAGGCTTTGCGGATTTCACGGCCTTTCTCCGTGCGAATCGGGATGTTCTGGAGGTTAGGATTGGTGCTGCTCAGGCGCCCGGTGGCCGTTACGGCTTGATTGAAGGACGTGTGCACACGGCCATCTAGCTCACATACAAGCTGCGGCAACGCTTCCACGTACGTAGAGCGCAGCTTAGTCAGCTGGCGGTATTCCAAAATCAGCGCGGCCACAGGGTTGTCAATAGCCAGCACGCTCAGAATCTCCTCGCCGGTGGCGTACTGGCCGGTTTTGGTTTTCTTGATTTTACCGCCACCGAGCTGCATTTTATCAAACAAAACCTCCCCAAGCTGTTTGGGCGAGCCGATATTGAACTCTTGCCCGGCCGCCTGAAAAATCTGCTTTTCCAGATCCGTAATGTAGCCTTGCAGTTCAGCAGAATATTCACCCATGGCCGAGCTGTCGATGCGTACGCCTTCATATTCTACATCGGCCAACACCGGCACCAGCGGGTTTTCTACTTCGTTCAGTAGCTTCAATAGGCCGATTTTAGCTAGTTTGGGCTCGAATACGTGCTTGAGCTGCAAGGTCACATCGGCGTCTTCGCAGGCGTAGTCGCTTACCTGGCTGGGGGGCAAATCGGCCATGGTTTTCTGGTTTTTGCCCTTGGGTCCGATAAGTTCTATGATAGAAACCGGCGTGTAATGCAGGTAGGTTTCGGCCAAAATGTCCATGTTGTGGCGCATATCGGGCTCCAGCAGGTAGTGAGCCAGCATGGTGTCAAACAAGGGCCCACGCACCCGCACGTTGTAGTGCTTCAGAATAGTGAGATCGTACTTGATGTTCTGGCCAATCTTGCCAATAGTTTCACTCTCAAGAAAAGGCCGAAACTCATCTACAATAGCCTGAACGGCAGTCATATCGTCGTGCGGAACCGGCACATAGTACGCCTCGCCGGGCAAGTAGCAGAACGACAAACCCACCAGCCGCGAAGTCATCGTATCCAACCCAGTCGTTTCGGTATCGAAGCTGACCTCTTTCTGCTGCATCAGGAAGCCCAGCAAAGACTTACGTAGCGCCGGCGTATCAATCAGGTGATACTGATGCGGCACGTCGGCAAGGGTGCGTTTGGTGGCGGGGGGCAAAAATTCATCTTCCTCCTCATCCTCCGCGGTAGCTGTAGAAACTGGCGCACCAAACAGCGCAATTTGCCCCCCAGCCGCCGCGCGCCGCGCCCGTGGCGAAGGCGTAGATGTGGTTGGCGCGCCCCCGCTCAGCACCCGCGCCGCCAGCTGCCGAAACTCCAGATCATCGAATAAGGCGCGTAGCTGTTCCTCATTGGGCGGACCCATTTTCAGGGCGTCGGGCTCAAACGGAATGGGCACGTTCACATGAATAGTGGCTAGCTCCTTGCTCATCAGGCCCTGCTCGGCGAAGTTGCGCACGTTTTCCTGCTGCTTGCCTTTCAGCTCATCTACGTGAGCAATCAGTTGCTCCACGGAGCCGTACTTTTGGATCAGCGTTTTGGCGGTTTTTTCGCCAATACCTGGAATGCCCGGAATGTTATCGGACGCATCACCTTGTAAGCCCAGAATGTCGGTTACCTGCTCTACGCGCTCAATCTCGAAGCGCTGCAGGACATGGGCAAGATCCAGCACTTCAGCGGCATTACCCATAAAGGCGGGCCGGTAGATCTTGATTTTTTCGGTAACGAGCTGACAGTAGTCTTTGTCGGGCGTCATCATAAACACCTCAAAGCCTTGCGCTTCGGCGCGCTGGGCCAGGGTGCCAATCACGTCGTCGGCCTCGAAGCCGTCCACCATCAGAATCGGGATGTTGAAGGCATCAATTACCCGCTTGATATAGGGGATGGCCGTGCCGATATCTTCGGGCATTGCCTGGCGCTGAGCCTTGTACTCGGCGAAACTGTCGTGGCGGAACGTTTTCTTCTGAGCATCGAAGGCTACGCCGAGGTGGGTGGGTTTTTCCTTCTGTAGCACCTCCACGAGCGTGTTGGTAAAGCCGAGTACGGCGCCCGTATTCATTCCCTTGGAATTGATGCGCGGATTCTTGCTAAAAGCGAAGTGGGCGCGGTAAATAAGGGCGAAAGCGTCGAGGAGAAAGAGTTTTTTGGGAGTTTCGGGGGCGGTAGATTCGGTCATGGGGGCGAAGATACAAGCGGTAGGTGGGCGAGCGTATGAAGTAAACGCGCCAGAGCCTGCCGTGTTCGGTCAATAATACTACGAGTATGCTAAAGCCCGAGTACTTTGGAGCATGAAATACACTTACCTTTTTCCCCTGCTGCTGGTTTTATATTCCTTGAGCGCCACAGCCCAAACAACGGCTGCCATTCCTACGCTCCCAGCCGCAGACCACGCTAAAGAAGTAGCCGCTTTCCAGCAGGAACTCAACGCTGAATACCGCAACCCGGCCGAGTCGCCCTTGCCCGCGAAGGAGCTAAAGAAATTCAAGGGACTGCCGTTTTTCCCACTCAATCGCGCTGCTCGCGTTGAGGCCCGTTTTATCCGCGATTCGCTGGCTGCTCCTTTTGAGATGGAAACCAGCACCGCCCGCCGGCCGATGTACCGCAAATATGGCGACGCTTATTTCACGCTTGATGGGCAGGAATTGAAGCTCACTATTTACCAAAGCCTTGATCTACTACAGAAAGAAGGCTACCAAGATTATCTGTTTGTTCCCTTCACCGACCGCACCAACGGCCATAGCAGCTACGGTGGCGGCCGTTACCTCGACTTGCGCCTCGGCCAAATTCAAAACGGAAAAGTGGTGCTGGATTTCAATCGGGCCTACAACCCGTTCTGCGCGTATGGGGGGCAATATTCCTGCCCCGTGCCGCCGGTCGAAAACCGCTTGCCAGTGGCTATCAAAGCGGGCGTAATGAGTGATCATTAAGAAGTAGCGGTGGCAGCCCCAACGTCTGCTTACTGCTACCCGTACAGTCAGGAATGCGCTACATCTCCCTCGACCTCGAAACCACCGGCGGCAAGCCCCAACGCCATCAGATTCTGGAACTAGCGGCTGTAGTGGAAGACACCAAGCGCCCAAGGCCACTGACCGATTTGCCGGTTTTTCGACGGGCGGTGCGGCATCCGGAGTACGTAGGCACAGCCGGCGCGCTGGCCTTGAATGCGCGCTTGCTGGAAGAATTGTCGCGCAAGGAGCCTAACCCTGAAATTTGCCCCCAGAAGAGCTACTGCCTCAATTGCGAGACTTTTTACTGGCTGAAGGCTTCAATGCTGACAAGCACAACTGCGTGACGGTGACTATGGCTGGGAAGAATATCGCTTCTTTCGACCTGGGCTTTCTGCGCGAGTTGCCCGGCTACGGCACTTTGGTGCGGGCTGAGCCCGCTATGCTGGACCCTGCCGCGTTCTATCTAAACTGGAAGAAGGATTCGCGTCTGCCCACAATGAGCATCTGCAAGGCTCGCGCAAAGTTTGACGACAACACCGTGGCGCACGAAGCCGTAGCCGATGCGCTGGATGTCATCCAGCTGTTGCGGCCGTTTTATGAGTTGCCAGTATATCAGCAAGTTGGGGCGCGTAGCGCCGAAGAAGCGCAGTAATTACCAGTCGCCGCTGGCCCGCCGCCGCCGGAGCTACCGCCCCGAAGCCGCCAAAGCCACCGCCTCCACCCCCGAAGCCGCCGCCTCCGCCGCCAAATACGCCGCGTCCGCCACTGAAGTCGCCGAAAATAACGGGCGGAATACCCATGCCCCGAAGCCCCGACTACGGCGGCCGCCGGAGCCGCCACCGCGGTTGCGCATCAGCAGAAACAGCACCAGCACCCCGATTACCAGCCAGAAAGTCCAACCGGAGCCGCTGTCGTCGCTGCTGCGCTCTCGTCGGTTTGTGGCTGGGTCGGCTTTGTATTCGCCCTTGGCCAGCGCAATAAGCTGATCCGTAGCCCGGTCGAGGCCATCATAGTAGCGCTGTTGCTGAAAGGCCGGCACCACGGTATTGGAAATAATACGCTTCGCCAACGCATCCGGCACAGCGCCTTCCAGGCCGTAGCCCGTTTGAATGCGGGCTTTGCGCTCTTTTTCGGCTACCAGAATCAGGATGCCGTTGTTGGTGCCTTTTTGCCCAATGCCCCACGCTTCGTACAGCTGCTGAGCGTAGTCGGCCAGCTCATAATCACCTAGCGTTGGGATGGTTACGACAGCAATTTGAGAAGACGTAGAGTCGTCGTAAGCAACCAGCTTATTTTCCAGCGCTGCTACCTCATCGGGGCGCAGCATACCGGCCAGGTCGTTCACCAGTCGGGGCGGACTGGGTCTGGGGGGCAAATCTTGGGCGAAGGCTGGGGGGCAAATTCCGGCAACGGCCAGCCACAGCAACAGACAAGGAACTAAGATTCGCCAGAAGGCAGAAGGGGAGGGGTGCCTCATGCGCGCGGGGGCGTCGGTTTGCCAAATGAGATTGAGTCGTCGAGCTCGTTGCTGTCGGTGCCCGCATCGTAAGGGAAAAAGTGCTGCAACTGCTCGCCTACCATGCGCACGCCTTTTTCTAGGCCGGTCACATAGTCATTAGCCCGAAAGTGCTTGAGCACCGTTTCTTTGGTGGTTTCCCAGAAGTCGTCGGGCACGGCGGCGTTGATGCCGGCGTCGCCAATAACAGCGAAGCGGCGTGCTTCCCACGCCAGATAAAAAAGAACCCCGTTGCGCTGCGCCGTACGGTGCATGTTCAACTCGGCAAATACCTGCGCGGCCCGGTCCAGGGGTTCGGGGGTGGGGCAGGTATCTTCCAAGTGTACCCGAATTTCGCCTGAGGTCTTGATTTCGGCCTGTCGAATGGCAGAAACCAGCTTGGCTTCCTGCTCCGGGGTCAAAGGGTTCTTCATGTGTTTCTGATCATGGGTTTGTCGCGGCTGGCTTTCGATTTCACGCTTTTACGCCAAATCAGAAGCCAGCCGCTAAAACTTAAAACTGTACTGTGGGCGCTTTCTGAGAAGCCGCATCGGCCTCAAAATAGCCTTTGGCTGAGAAGCCGAATACACCCGCAAATAAGTTATTGGGGAACTGTCGGATGAAGCCGTTGTAGTCGTTGGTAACGGTATTGAACTTGTTACGCTCCACGTTGATCCGGTTTTCGGTGCCCTCAATCTGGGCCTGTAATTCCTGGAAGTTGGCGTTGGCCTTTAGCTCCGGATAATTTTCTGACACGGCCAGCAAACGACCCAGACCGGCGCTTAGCTGGCTTTGGGCTTCCTGAAATTTCTGAATGTTTTCGGGGGTAAGCTGATCAGCGTTAAGCTGCACGCTGGTAGCCTTAGCGCGGGCTTCGATAACGCCGGTAAGCGTGCTTTGCTCGAAGTTGGCGGCACCTTTTACGGTGTTTACCAGGTTTGGAATCAGGTCGGCGCGGCGCTGATAGGCGTTCTGTACGTTACCCCACTGGGCTTTAACCGCCTCATCGCGGCTGACCATGCCGTTGTAGCCGCACGACGATTGCGTGAGCAATACCATCAAACCAAACAGGTAGAGAAGAAGACGTTTCATAGGAGTAAGGGAGAGAGGAAGGGAAAGATGGTTGTAGTTACGCATCAAATATTAAATATGCGCAGTGCAAAGTACGGAAACTCGACTTAGCGGTTGTCTTTGGAGTTACTGCCGCACGAATTACTATTTTGCGGTCTTACGCCACGTTTGTCGTTTATGAAAGCTGTTATTCCTGTTGCTGGTATTGGTTCGCGCTTACGGCCTCACACCCACACCCAGCCCAAGTCGCTGGTGCCGGTGGCGGGCAACACCATTCTGGGCCACATTATTGACCGGCTAGTGGCCGCCGGCATTGAAGATTTTGTCTTCGTGATTGGCTACTTGGGCGAGAAAATCGAGAGCTACGTTCGGCGGCAGTATCCGAATGTCCGCTCTGAGTTTGTGGTACAAGAACCCCGTGAGGGCATTGGTCATGCCTTGTGGGTGGCCCGGGAGTATTTCCGCCACGAAACCGACGGCATGCTGATTCTGCTCGGCGACACAATTGTAGACGTGGATCTAAGTCAGTTGCTGGACACGCCGGGCACCGTGCTGGCCGTGAAGGAAGTGAAAACGCCGTCCATGTTTGGGTTGGTAGAAACGGATGCCACTGGGCAGGTGACCAAAGTAGTCGAGAAGCCGCGCATCCCGAAGTCGAACCATGCGCTGGTCGGGCTCTACAAGATTGCCAATCCCGAACGCCTGGCTACGGCGTTGGAACGCATCATTGCCGATGAGCAGCGTACGCATAATGAGTATCAGCTAACCGATGCGCTTATGCTACTCATTAATGAGGGGGAGGAAATGACCACTACGCCGGTTGATAATTGGTTTGACTGCGGCCGGAAGGAAAGCTTACTTGAAGCCAACGCTCGCCTGCTGAACCGCCCCGAATTTCTGGTGACCCGCGAGTACCCAGAGTTTCCCGACACCATCATCATCCCGCCCGTCAGCATCGGCCGCGACTGCCAGATTCGCCACTCCATCATCGGGCCCAACGTCGCCATCGGCGACCGCACTATTGTGCGCAATGCCATTCTAAGCGACTCTATTATTGGGTCTTACAGTGAGCTTCGCTCTGCCGTCATGCAAGACTGTATTGTGGGTAGTGATGCTTCCTTCAGTGGTCTGAACCACAGCCTGAATATCGGTGACAACACCGAAATTAATTACAGCTAACGGTCTGGGGGCTTTTTTGCCCTCATTAAAGTTTGTGCTTCAACCAGCAGACGCAGATGAAGCATGACGTTCGCTTTGGGTGAATCCCTACTTTAGCATCAGCACGCAAAATGCTGCGCTTTGCCTTGCCTGACAGTCTAAGTGGAAAACTTTCGATAATATCGACAAGGCTATGCGCCACGAAGTGGCACAAAATTTTCCGACTTTCTCAGCGTTCCTCCACAACCCACCGGCCCGGCCAGCAGTACGCAGGTTGCGGCACAGGCCGTTTGCCTCTATTTTGCTCCTATGAATTTGCCCCCCAGATTCCGTTTCCAACCTGCGCTAGCCGCTGTGCTGTTAGTATTGGCAGGTTGTTACTCCCGCGATGACGTCAAAACTGATGGCGGCGCGGTATCCGAAACGCAGGTTGAGAATGACAAGACGAAAACGCCCCCCGACAATGCCAAAGTTGCCCCAGATGCATCTGCACCGGTTGTAGAGGAAACTAATGCTTCCGCTGCGCCGCTCACCCAGGTAAATGTTTTTCTGGAGGTGTCGGGCTCGATGGAAGGCTTCATGCCCAAGCCCGGCGCCGATGCTAGCAATACTCGCTTTCAGCAACACGTTGCGCAGTTTCTGTCGGAGCTGAATAACAGCCCAGCGGTAAGCCGCAAGGTGTATTATCGCATTAAAGAGAAGCCCTACCGCGACTCGTATCAGCAACTCTCTGGTACTGTGCGCAGTGGCATCAAGGAACCCGCCAGCAGTACCGACATTCCAACGGTGCTCGACACGTTGGTCAGTAATTATTACGATCCGAACACGGTCAGCATCCTGATTTCAGATTTTATTTACTCACCCAAGAACACCGGCGCCATTCCCTACATCAAGACCGATATCACGGACGCTATCAGCCGCACCCAACGTCCCGATTTGGCTGTGTCGGTGTACGGCTTCACCTCCGACTTTCAGGGCACGTTTTACCCGGCCATCATGACTGGTGCCCGCAAAGTACTTAACTGCTGCGACACCGATATTCCGTATTATTTCTGGGTAATTGGCCCCAAGATGCCGTGCGGCGCTTCGATGCAGCATTACTGGCCAAACAGCCGGCGCAGCAGGTACATTACGGCATCAAGTACCCACGTCCGGCTTCCTCCTTGCTGAATCGGTACCAGAATAAAGGTGATTGGTACTACGGCGAGAAAACCGCGAGCAAGCGTGAGGCTGGTGCCACGTACCACACGGTAGCCGTACAGGAGGCCTCCGCACAAAACCCGGTAGAGTTTGTACTAGGGCTAAATCTGGGCAATATGCCTGCCTTGTATCAGGATGTGGCTTATTTGAAGCAGAATTTGAAGCTTGTTGGCCAAGACACCGACGCGAAGATCGTCAACGTAGCCGCCGCGACTGACCAGACCCGTACCAGCAGCGGTCCTGAGAATCAATACACGCATTTTGTGAAAGTCCGCCTGACCAAAATGGCCCGTGCCGCGCGTCCTTTGCAGGTTGTGCTCAATGATGCCCGCCCGGCTTGGGTAAGCCAGTGGACCACTCAAAACGACAGCAACATCAACCAAGCCGGCCCGAAAACCTTTGCTTTCGCTAGCCTTCTCGATGGTGTCTCCACCGCTGTTGTAGCTGGTCAGCAGGCACCCATTTTCCAGATTCCACTTACGCTTGAGCCTGCCAAATAGCGTCAGGATGTAATAGAGCAAAGCTTGTTTTGCATTGCTCACACAATTCTGTTGAATCTTTAGCGTTCAGCGAATCTCCACTCAAAGTTATTTGTACATTTCCGCTATGAAGTCATTTTTTCGCTTTCTCTACGAAATCATCGGGTCCCCCAGCCGCCATCCGAAACGCCAGTTTACCGCGAGGTAATTTTTCCTAATGTCGGGTTGCTGACGCTAGGGGTTTCGCTGGCCTTAGTATTGATTTTCTATTACTTGATCAACCGTGCAATGGGCGTCGCCACCTTTAATAAGGTGCGCCACTGGACTATTTTCCTAATTGCCAATGCTATTATCGCTTTCATCATCGCCATCGTGCAATGCAATAGCCAGCAGGTGGCCGAGCATTCTTACATCTACTGGCTGGCTACCATAAACGCGGTGTACGGACTACTTTGGTTCTTCCTTTTCTCCGTTATTCTGCGCAAAGGCTCAACCAACGCCAGCACCACACCTTTTTAATAAGATAAAGACGCGATAACCCGCGTCTTTATCGTTTCTATCGTTAAGCTATAGCCAAGCATTGGCCTGATGGCTTAGCGCTAAGTTGCCAACACATGCGTTTTCACACGCATCCGTGAAATCTGATCAATCTGCAAACTCTGCGATTCAATGGCTAAACTCTTTTTATTCGGTATTGGCGGTACAGGCTCCCGCGTTATTCGCTCCCTCACCATGCTGCTGGCCGCCGGCGTACAGCTACCCAATTGCGACCGGGTAGTACCAATCATCATTGATCCCGACGCTCACAACGGCGACATGAACCGGACGGTGGATATGCTGAAAAGCTATCAACAGATTTATAACCGCTTAGGCCAGCGGGAGGATGGCTTCTTCCACACCAACATCAGCACGCTCAGCAGCATTTCGGCTGATACGAATGGCGGTGTAAAAGACACGTTCGTGTTTGACTTTGGTGGCATCAACCAAAGCTTCCGCCAGTATCTGAGCTACGATCAACTCTCCATTGATTCCAAGGGATTGGTGGAGCTACTGTTCACGCAGGACAACCTAGAAAGCCCCTGACCATCGGTTTCCGCGGCTCGCCAAACGTGGGCAGCGTCGTGCTGAACAAGGTTGTGGATTCGCCAGAGATTCGGTTTTTCGCCGACAACTTCCAAGCCGGTGACCGGGTGTTTTTCATTTCCAGCATCTTCGGCGGTACGGGTGCAGCGGGCTTCCCGCTGCTACTCAAAAACCTCAAGGACCAAAATACGCGCCTGAGCAACGCACGTTACCTGCGTGACGCCCTCACCGGCGCCGTGACGGTGATGCCCTACTTTGCATTGCAATCGGAGGATAACTCCATCATTGACTCCAACAGCTTCCTGACCAAAACCAAGGCTGCGCTTAGCTACTATGAGCACAATCTACAAGGTCTTGATGCTCTCTATTATCTGGCTGATACGCCCGATACGCCTTACGAGAACCAGCCCGGCGGCACGGCCCAGCGCAACAAAGCTCACCTCATCGAGCTACTGGCCGCCCTCAGTATCGTGGACTTCATGCAGTACCCTGATGCGGAATTGCGCAACGGTGGTCCGCACTTCCATGAGTACGGATTGGGTGTAGACACGCAGGAGCTCAACTTTAGCCACCTACCCGATGAGTCGCGGGAGATGATTGCAAAGCAGCTCACGCAGTTCCTGTACTTCACGCGCTACCACAAGCAGCACCTGCCCACCGATAAAGCCCCCTACCACGACAATTTGAACCTGGACTATGCCATGCGCAATGAGCCCATCTTCAAGGAGCTGAATAACTTCCTCCACAGCCCCGAGTTCGGCGTGGATGAGTGGCTGAAAGAGTTGGCCCAAAACCGCCGCGCCTTCCGTCCCTTTGACCTGACCACCGACGACTTCAACGCCATGATTGCCGGTAAGCCAGTGGAGAAAAAGTGGAATGACTTCTTCAACAAAGGTCTCAGTCAGAACTACTTCCTCAATAGCCTCAACGACGCCGCCAAGTCCATACAAGAGCCCGACAACTTCAAGAAGCTGCTGGCCCTGTTTGACCGCGTAACGGACAAGGCATTTGAAGAAAAGGTAAAAGTGGTATAAGAATAAAGCTTCCCTTCTCAGCCAGAGAAAGGGAATTGCATTACTATTCAATAAGACATAAAGGAATGCCCAAAGTCCTTCGCTTACATAATAACGGCTCCCAGCAGGTGCAAGGCTGGCAGAAAACCGCCCCCATTACCAGCACCGAAATTGATACCGTAACCGACCCCACCGGCGGGCGGGCCAAGAACGTGGCCGTGTCCATCCCGACGCCGTTTGCGCGGATGCACTTGTTTGAAACGGCCTTCGATTTCCTGGCTCGTGAAGGGCAGCGCAATCCTGGTTCGGTGTACCACGAGCTGGTGTCGCATTATTGGGACCTGTTCGAAGTGCTGTATAACTTCAATCTCTATACTCAAGCTGGCCGCAAAATCACGTTGCGCCGCTGGAATGCGGAGACGGAGTTGCGCAAGATGCAGTCGGATGAAGGCACACGCCTGCTAGGCGAAACCTTGCGCTTGTTCCTGCAGGATGACCGATTCCGTGACTTCACGGATATGTATCTGGTGTTCTATGAGTCGCCGGACCTGCCAGGTGGGCCGCGCTTGTTGGGGGGCACTTCGCCGCTTACCCTGCTCTTCACAGCCCCTACGGTAGCACCGCTGGACTTGGAGCGTGCGCAGGCTAGGGGGCATTATTTTGATAATCAGATCGTGCTGCTCGAAGACCGCTCGCCGGCTTTCCGAGAGTTCGTGTACGAGATGTTTCTGGCTTATCCGCAGCTCCAGCGCCGCGAGTTTGCAGGCAGTGTATTTGCTAGCCTCGACCGCAGCCGCATCAATCAGATGCAGATGCAGGGTGAGCATACAGCCCAGCGTTTTGCTGCCAAGTACCCAGCCATCACTGACTTCCAGGGCAACTTGGTGAGCGTGAAGTACGTGCCGCTTCCCGGCCGCGCCGACCAATCGGCGGTGATGAGCAGTGACTTGTTTATTCAGCCTACCCGCGAGAGCAATACCGGCCGCCTGCGCCCCTTGGTGTTGCGCCCCAACCTGACTATGCAGGGGGCAAATTACCTCAACGGCCAGCCTTGGGACGACCGCACGCCCGTGCCCTACGCTGATGAGCTGACGCTGGAGAATCGGGTGCTGCCCGGCAAAGGCTTCAAGTACCCTTACCTTACAGTAGGCGACTTTCTGGAAGATGCGTTGGTTGAGCTGCCTTATGAGCTTAACACGCAGCGCTTCCACACCGGCAAAGTGACCTTCCAGTACGGCGCTGATACCCAGGGCCGGGCGCGGTTTCCATACTTGCTACCGCTGAAGCAGTCTTTCTTCGAGTACTTCACCGAGCACGATTTGGCCGAGCTGGTCACCTTTACCATTGACCTGAACCATGTGCGGGTAAATGTGCGGGTGCCGGTACAAGGGGGGCGTTTTATCACGTTTGAGCGCAGCTACTACCAAAATCCACAGAACCCCAAGGACGCACAGGGACGCGAGATTCCGGAAAAGGGTCGCATCGTACGGGCTAACATTGGCTTGGGCGTGTTCCCATTCTACAAGATGCGCGCGCAGCCCGAGTACAACGACTTTTACAAGGTCATGCTCGTGGATGCTGACAACAGCCCTACCATGCTGCAGCGCCGCTACGACCTCACCTTCTTCGTGGGTGGCGAACGATTAACGGACCAAGGCGCGGCCCGCCGGGCTACCAAGTTTGAGCGTACTCAAAAAAGTGTAGCAACGGCTGGCAGTACATATTATGAAATCACCGGCACACACTTCGACCTGGCCGAACTTACTTGTCCGCCAGCTACGCTTGGTGCGGAGCCGGCCCGTGGTCTTATTGTGCCACGCTGGAAGGAGCTGGACCGTGGCACGCGCCGCTTTACCTTCGCCGTCGATTTCGGTACCAGCAATACGCACGTAGCGTATGCCGACGGTCCTTCGGCTCACCCGCGGCCGTTCACTATTGGCGAGGGTGACTTGCAAGTAGAGTTGCTAAACGCGCCGTTGCCCGATACTGGCTACTCGGCCTTTCAGCGCTATATGCGCGGCCCCGGTCAGCTGTTTGACATTCCTCTAATTCAGAATCGGGAGTTTGTGCCCAGCATCGTGGGTGAGCAGCAGTCGGTGTATGAGTTTCCGATTCGGACGGCAGTCTGCGAAACGAACTCCTATGCTAACGAGCCCAGCAAAGTGCTGAGCAACATTAACATCGGTTTCAGCATCAACACTGAAACCAACCAGCCGCCCCAGAACCGTTTCGTGACCAATCTGAAATGGTCGGCAGAACTGGATCCGCAGGGTGTGAATCGGATCGCGGCCTTCTTTAAGGAGATTCTGCTGCTGATGAAGCACAAGGCGGCTCAGTACGGTGGTATTCTGGAAGATACCCGCGTGGTGTGGTTTGCCCCCCTGAGCTTCGATATGTTCCTGCGCAATCAGTTTCAGCAGGTGTGGGATGAAGCCTTCCAGGAGGTATTCCGCGCCCGTCGACCCACGCAGTGCATTTCGGAATCGGTGGCCCCATACTATTACCTGACGGCTACCAATCAGGTAGTGCCCAACCGCGACGAGAACGTCATCAACATCGACATCGGCGGCGGCACGACTGACTTGCTGATTTTCGCGGAGCAGAAGCCGTCCTTCAGTTCATCCTTCCGCTTTGCCGGCGATGACCTGTGGGGTGACGGTTATGCTCGCGTACAGGGCGCGCCCAAGCAAAATGGCCTTCTCCGCCTCGGCGTGCAGTACGTGGAAAGCTTGCCCGATTCGGAGCAGAACCAGGAGTACAAAGGCTACCTGCGGGCGGCTCTGCAAAACCCTGATTTTGGTTCGGCTGACGTAACGAGCTTGCTCTTTACCTACAACGAGGCGTTACGCTTTACGCAGAGTCTGGGCTTGGGCAAAGGACGGCAGTTGCGAGTGCTTTTCTACCTGCACTACACGGCTATTATCTACCACGTAGCACAGCTAGTACAGCATCTGGGCCTGAAAACGCCGCGTTATCTGTGCTTCTCGGGTAAGGGTAGCTTGTATCTGCGGTTGCTCAGCGGCGGCAGTAGCTTGGCGGCCATAGAGAAAATTACCAAGGCCGTATTCCGCGCCGCTACCGGGCAGGAGCCACCGCAAAACTTCCGCGTAATTCTGGCTGACAATCCTAAAGAAGCAACCACCAATGGTGGCGTGCTCTTCGAGGAAAGCGCCACTAGTGCCGCCGACTTCGACAAGATTCGGACGGTGAAGCTCAATGGTGCTTTAGAAGGCGCGGACATTGACACGGCTCGTCTCAAAATCCCCCAAGTGGATGCCGAATTGAAGCAGTCGGTAATCGACAACACGCGCCGCTTCCTCGAAATCGTGCTCGACAACGACGACGTAGCCCCGTTGATGCGCGAGGTAGGCGTAGACGTGGATCGGCAGAAGGTGAAAGACTTCTTGCTCCGTGAAATTGAGGACAGTTTGAACTTGGGGCTGCATCAGATTGGCCGCAACCTCGGTCAGGGTGAAACACTACCGGAAACGCTGTTTTTCTACCCGATGAAGCAGGCGCTGTATAACTTGAGTCGGGAGTTGATTAACCCGAATTCGTAATGAAATAACGCCGTGCAGGAGCTGATTCTGTACGGCGTTATACCGTTGTATTTCTTCCTATGAAAATATTTTCCCGTTTCGCTCCCTTACTGCTAGGCGTAATACTGTCTGCCTCAAGTGTCCATGCCCAAACCGAACTAGGCAAGCCAACTCTTGACGAGTCAAAAACCCAGATTTGGTGCGCCACGGCCAAGTTCGTGTACGAGGATACGGGTGTGCCTGAACTTAAGAGCACCTTGCGTTGCGACGGTAGCTTGCAGGCATTCGAGAACAGTATCAAAGCCGATAAGCAGAGTGTATACAGCCGTTTGTATAAACCACTGGAGCGGGGGGCAATTTATAACGGTCTGACTACGGATGAGGCGCGGCTTAATAAGCTCACCACCGAAATCATTAACCGACTCAAAAACCCAGCGCGCACCAACGACCCGGTTCGGATGCAGCGCCTCACGGCCTTAGAAACGGGCCTCAAGGGCTTTGTGCAAAACGGTACTCCCCTGGGTGACACCGGCGCTGACCTCGTAGCTGAAGAAGCTGCTGATACGGCTTCCCTGGCCGATACCACGATGGACTCTGATGTAGGCGTGGCGCTACCAACTGGCACGAGCGTAAGTAGTCCGCGCACGTATGCGGCTGAAAGCACCATCAGCAAACTTTTTGCTCCAATTGCGTTGGTGTTTTCAATATTAAGCCTCGTGCTTTTTGCCTTGCAGCGCGGTCATATCAAGGCCCTGAATGCGCGCGCCGAGCGTCATCGGGCTGCGTTGGAAGCGGTAAAGCTGGCCATGCCAAGTGATAGTCCTTCGCTCAAGAAACTGACGCCCGAGCTACAGCGTGAGATTGAGAAGATGGTGGAGCAACGCGTAGGCGCGGCACTAGCTCAAACGAAGCCCGCCGGTCAAAATTTGCCCCCCAGACCAGCCGCACCTGCTCCGCCGGCGCAAAATCATCCTCCAGTGGCCGCAGCGCCAAACCCAGTAACACCATCTCCAGCGCCGGCGCGGCCGGCCGTGCCCGTAGTGGCCGCCCCCGCTCCGCCAGCCCCGCAGCCCGCGGCTCCTACGCCACCGCCACCGGCTCCAGCACCAATCTATAAAGCACCAGCGCCAATAGCCGAAGCGTCGGTTGCTGCCCCGGCTCCTGTGATACCAGCGGGCCCGCCCGCTGCTGCCCCGCGCGATGACTTCGATAGTTTGGTGCCGCCTGTACAACTGCCCACTCCAGATAATTGGTCAGTGGCGCCTCCGATGAATAAGCCGGAAAATCAACCAGCCCAGACGAGTCGCTATTATGTAAAAGTGCCTGTGAATGGTGGATTTAGTGAATACGACTTGCAGGAACAACCCCAGCACGACAGTATTTACGAAATCAAAGTAGACGCCCAGCGGCCTGAGCGCGCCACGTTTCGAATTACTTCTAACACGGCGGTACACGCCTATGCTATCCAAAGCGCGCAGTACTCCCTGCGTGAAGCCTGCCGCTACCAGCAGCCCAGCACGCCCGTTTCGCGCATCGTGACGGATGAAGAAGGGACACTGTTTAAAAGCAATGGTGCTTGGCAGATTGAGCAAAAAGCCGCTATTCATTTCGAGTAGGAACGTACCCCAACGCTTTGCGCGTTGTTTCTTTGTAGTCGTATTCGTGAGTACATTCCACCGCCGCGTAAGTCAAACGCGGCGGTGTGTGTTTCTACAAACTCTTGCTTGATGCTTGAAATCGTTCTTGAAATAATTGTTGTGCTCGTGGTGGTGGGCTTGCAGATCCGCACGTTTCTGCAAACCCGCGCGCAGGCCCAACGATTAGCGCAGATTTATCCGGCCAAAAATACGCTCCGGGTGGAGCGTCGATTGGTAACGCCGTCCGGCGAGGATTTGCCCCCCTACGCCGCCAATGCGCCCGCCGATGCGTACCTCATCGACCTGATTCGGGCGGACGCCGTGCCCGCCGACTTTCAGGAAATCCTGACCGATACCAACGATTATCTGCGCCATAACAAAGGCGCCGCTGCTGACTTCGGTATCCTAAAAGATATCTCGGAGCGGCAGTCGCAGGTGCTGGAAAATGCGGTGCAGGCGAATGTGGCCACGCCCTTGTATCTGGGCCTGCTAGGGACCTTTTTGGGCGTAATTCTGGGCTTAGTAGGTATTGCGCGAAATGGAGTATCAGATGAAGATGCGCTCACGCCTTTCCTGACCGGCGTACTCATCGCCATGACCGGCAGCTTTGTGGGATTGCTGCTGACGTTGCTGGGCAATGGTTTGGTGCGGAAGGCGCATCAGCAGCTCGACCAAGGTCAGAATAGGTATTACACTTTTTTGCAAGCACGCTTGCTGCCCGTGCTGCACAACGACATGGCGAACAGCTTGTCGACTCTAAAAGGGGTTTTGGATGCTTTTAATCAAGATTTTATAAGCAAAGTCACGATCTTCGAGCCCATCATCGGGACGCTGACGGAGAACGTGAAAGTGCAGCGCGACTTTCTGGTGAAGCTCAATGAAATTGGGTTTGATAAGATGGCGAATGCCAACTTAGCCGTGTTCGACAAAGTGCGGGAGTCGGCGGAGCTGTTCGGCTCGTTCGTCGGTTATCAGCAGCGGCTCAATCAAATGCTAGAAGAGGGTACCGCCACTGCTAACGCTGTGCGGAGCATTCTGGACCGTTTGACGGGCTTTGAGCGCGGCATCAACAACGTCGGGCAGTACATCGGCCAGCACGATAACCTGATTCAGCACCAGCTCGACTTTTTCCAGCGCCACGAGAAGGAAATGACCAACGTAGCGGCCCGCACGGAGCAGTATTTCGACCTAGCCACCGGCCGCCTCACCGACCTGATGCAGCAGCGCTTAAGCTTCCACGAGCGCGACGCCCAACAGGCCTACGAAAAGTGGGGGCAGTACTTCCAGCGCCTCAACGAGGAGAACGTTTTCGACCGAATTACGCATTACTTGGAGCCCTTCAAAAACCTGGACGCCGAGCAGAAAAACCTATCCCGCGATGTGACCGCTACCCAGCGCGAGCTGATGCGCAAAATCGAGATGGACTCGCAGATCCAAGCCAAAATTCTGATGGAGCTGTCCACACTAAATGAGGTATTGGTAAAAGCTACAGCCAAAAACCGCATGCAGCGGGCGATGGACAGCTTGTTTGGCGGCGTGAAGCCACAGTAAGCTAAGCGTAGCCTTATTCGTCTTGTGGGGGGCTTTTTACAACGATTTATAACGACTCTGACGCGAGATAAAGTACTTCTTTGCGTTACATATTCTACTCATGCAGGATTCTCAAAACCGCTCTTCCAACGACTTTTTCTGGCCCAGTTACGTGGACCTGATGACGTCGTTGTTTGTGGTGATGCTGGTGCTGTTTGTGTACAGCTTCAAGCTGTTTAAAGACCGCGAAAACGACCTGAAAAAGGCTAATGGCGACCTGAAAGCCAAAGCGGAAGAGTTGGAGCAGATTACTAAAATTCGGCGCTCGTTGCAGCGGCTGGAAGGCAAATACTTCCGCTACGACCCGAATCTGGAGCGCCACGAATTGCTCGTGCCGGTGCAGTTTAAGGCTGGGCAGGATGAAATTCAGGATGCGTACAAGCCCGCGCTTTTACAGGCCGGACGCACGCTGCGTTCTGTGCTCAAAACCATTAAGACGGAGCAGCCGGTGCGTTATTTGGTGATTGTGGAAGGCATGGCGGCGCGCTACGCCGGCAACGATTCACGTAACCGCACGCAGGAGCAGCTTACCTATCAGCTCAGCTACCGCCGGGCGCTGAATTTGCTGAACTTCTGGAAGCAGAATGGCCTCAACTTCAGCCAGGACAGCAACATCGAACTGATAATTGGTGGCAGCGGCTTCTATGGTACTGGCCGTTACCGCGGCTCGCGCGAAGGTGACAATAAGCGCTTCCTAATTCAGGTTATTCCAAAAATAGGACGCATAGGCAGCTAAGGCAGCCCAATAATTCGAGTATTAACTTATAACAATAGCTGTCTGAATAAACTATTAAAGAAAAGCTGTCGGCTATCTTCGACATCTACTCTGCTGCTCCCACACCTCATGCACATCCCTAAATATCCGCTGCTAGCTTTGCTGGCGCTGGCGGCTTGCCGCTCGGCGGGACCCACTGCCAAATCGGCTACTACTTATTCCGCTAACCCTCATATGGCGGCCGTTACCCCGTCTAGCTCCCCTGTGAAGTACCCCGAAACCCGCAAATCTGATCAGGTAGACGATTACCACGGCACGTCCGTTGCCGACCCGTACCGCTGGCTTGAAGACCTCGACTCGCCCGAAACCAAGGCGTGGGTGGAGGCTCAGAACAAGCTGACTTTTGGCTACTTAGAGAAAATACCGTTTCGCGACCAGATACGGGAGCGGCTTACCAACATCTGGAACTACGAGCGCTACGGTGTGCCGCAAGTGGAAGATGGGCAGCTGTATTTCTCCAAAAACGACGGTTTGCAAAACCAGGCCGTGCTGTACGTGCAGAAAAATGCCCCCCAGAGCCTGCCAGAAGTCCTGCTCGACCCAAATAAGTTCTCCACCGACGGCACTACAGCTCTGACGGGTACTTATTTCTCCAATGATCACCGCTACATGGCCTACTCGACTTCTGGCGGGGGTTCCGATTGGCTGAAGGTGAAAGTGCTGGACATCAAGACGCGCTTGCCGCTTAAGGATGAGCTGGAGTGGGTAAAGGTATCGGGGGTGGCGTGGGCCAAGGATGGTTTTTACTACAGTCGGTACGCCGCGCCTAAGTCGGGCGAAAACCAGCTGGCCGGCAAAAACGAGTTTCACAAAGTCTATTACCACAAGCTTGGTACCCCGCAAAAGACGGATAAGCTGGTGTATGAAGACAAGAAAATGCCGCTGGGCTTCCGGTTTGCGGGCACCACGGAAGATGAGAGATTCTTGGTGCTAAGCCTTACCGATGGCGTGGCCGACGGCAACCGCTTAGCCGTGCGCGACCTCACCGACCCGAAGCAGGCCGATAAATTCACGACGCTCATCAGCAGCTACGAGCACAACAACTCGGTAGTGGGCAACGTGGGGGGCAAATTGTTGGTGCTCACCAACTACCAGGCGCCTTTGTACCGTTTGGTGCTCATCGACCCCAAAAAGCCGCAGCAAGCCAACTGGAAAACGGTGCTGCCCGAAACCACTTATAAGATTGATAACGTGGAGCACGTGGGTGGCCGCCTCATTGCTACTTATCTAAAAGACGCGAGCAGTCAGGTAAAAGTGTACAGCGAGACTGGCGAGTTTCAAAATGATGTGGAACTGCCGGCCATTGGCACGGCCGCTGGATTTGGCGGACGCCGTGATGCCAAGGAAGTGTACTACGCTTTCACCTCGTTCACGTATCCGACCACCATTTACAAATACGACCTCGCTACCAAGCAAAGCACAATATTTCAGGCTCCCAAAGTGGAGGTGAAGCCTGATGACTATTTAACGACGCAGGTCTTTTATAGCAGCAAAGACGGCACGAAGATTCCGATGTTTATCGTGCACAAGAAAGGACTGAAGTTGGACGGCAAAAACCCGACTTACCTCTACGGTTACGGCGGGTTCGATATCTCCCTGACTCCATCGTTTAGCGTAGCGCGCATGCTGTGGCTGGAAAACGGGGAGTGTTGGCCGTGGCTAATCTGCGCGGTGGCGGCGAGTACGGCGAGGCCTGGCACAAAGCCGGTATGACGCCCAACAAGCAAAACGTATTCGACGATTTTATTGCCGCCGCCGAGTACTTATCGGTGCAGAACTACACCTCGCCTAAGCACTTGGCTATTGCAGGCGGCTCAAATGGCGGTTTGCTGGTGGGCGCCACCATGATTCAGCGCCCCGATGTAGCCCGCGTAGCGCTGCCGGCTGTGGGCGTGATGGACATGCTACGCTATCAGAAGTTTACGATTGGCTGGAACTGGGCGCCCGAGTACGGCACCTCCGACAACTACGCCCAGTTTCAGAATCTTTATAGCTTCTCGCCCCTGCATACGCTGAAGCAAGGCGCCGACTACCCGGCCACCATGATTACCACCGCCGACCACGACGACCGCGTGGTGCCGGCGCACTCGTTTAAATTTGCGGCGGCTTTGCAGGAAAAAGCAGGTGGCGCTAATCCGCAGCTTATTCGCGTAGACGTAAATGCGGGCCACGGCGCGGGCAAAAGCACCAAGCTGCAAATTCAGGAATGGGCCGATGTTTGGGCCTTTACCTACTACAGCATGGGCCTGAATCCCTACGGAAAATAGGCGTAAAAAAGCCCCCAGCGGTTGAGCTTGGACTGAATCTGGGAAGGAATAGCCATTGGGGGGCTTTTTTCCGTACTAACCTTTCGCGGGTCGCTTTGTATCTTGCGGCCCGAAACCCAATTGCCCGCCTTATTCGGCTGTTTATGAAGAAAACGCTTGTGCTCGGTCTGTTGGCCGGCACTTCCCTGACCCTATCCGTGACCTCGTGCAAGAATCCGGATTATAAGAACATGGACGAGAATGTGGCTGTAAAGCCCCTGCCGCCCATTCCCGCCGCTGCCGATACCACCGGCGGCAAGCCCGACTCCAATGTGCCCCGCGAGATAAACGCCGTCAACGCCACCGAGAGCATCAAGAAAATGCAGCCTCAGATGTAATTGAGCGCTTAAAAAGTAAAACTGCACAATGAGCAATAGCCAATTTGGAGCTATTGCTCATTGTGCTTTTCGGCTCTTCTTCACTAAGGGCTACGTTTGTCATAATATACCTTTGATCTTTCCACTGATGACGACCATCCGCCGCGGCATTCGCGCCGATTTGCCCCAAGTGCTGGCTCTTATTCAGGAACTAGCCGTGTATGAGCGCGCCCCTCACGAGGTGACCAATACCCTGGCCGATATGGAGCGCGACGGTTTTGGGCCAGACCCCATTTTTAAGTTTTTTGTAGCCGAAAAAGCCCCCCAGCAGATCGTGGGGCTGGCTTTGTACTACACCGCCTACTCTACCTGGAAGGGCCGGATGCTGTTTCTGGAAGACTTGGTCGTGACGGAAGAAGTGCGCGGTACGGGCCTCGGCAAACTGCTTTTCGACGCGGTAGTGGCTGAAGCCCGCGCTACCGGCGCTAATCGTATGAAATGGCAGGTGCTGGAGTGGAACGAGCCCGCTATCGGCTTCTACAAGAAGATTGGGGCCAACCTCGACCCGGAGTGGTTCAACGGCAACCTCAACGCCGAGCAGCTGCAAGCTTATGCCTGTGCCCCCGCTGCGGAAGCAGCGGTGAATAATGCGTAGATGAGCGACTAACTCAATCAAAAAAGCCCCCGGAATCATCTGGGGGGCTTTTTTATTAAGTCGCAACTTGCTGTCAGTCCATTACCTCCAGCACGGTGCGGAAAGAAACGTACTGACCGGGAAAGCGAATTTCGAGGTCGGCGCGCAAGCCGGGGGCGGATATGCGCTGGTACTCTTCGAGCTGCTCCAGGCTAGCGCAGTAGTATTGCGCTGCGTAGGTGATGCCTCCTTCTTCCTCATTGAGCAGACGGCAGAGCTGACTGCGGATGAAAAAACCAGTGGCCATCACCTCCGGCATATGGGTTTCTTGCATAAAAGCCAGCCACTCGTCCGCTATTTCTGGCTCGATGCTGCTTGTTACGTTGTAAAGAATCATGATGTAAACGGTTGATTGTTAAATGGTCAGGCAGCCATTTGATCGGTGTAAGCTTTCCTCACACCCGCATAGGATCGAAGTGAAACTCTTGAATACGAGCCTGAATGGTTTTGGGGGGCAAATTTTCGCTGATAGTAGCCTGCACCAAGCCAGCCAACTCGGCATCGCCGGCAAAGCGTAGTGACAGAATCTGCTTTAGCGAAAGCCGATCCTCCAACGGCCGCAGGCTTTGACCCGTGACCTCAAAATACCGTTGCCGTACCTCCAGCCGAATCAGGCGGTCTTGCAAAGTAAGGGCATAATGCTGACGTAGCATTACCAGCACACCTAACCCGATAACGGCCAGCGCCATGATGGAAAACCAGAGCCGCGACAGATCTGAGTCGTCGCCGGCTACCTCAGCGTAGCGCCGGCCGGTGTAGAAGGCCATAATGAGCGCCGCTGGCAGCAGAACGAAATGGTGCAGCGGATAATAGCGAGCGGTGTTTTTGGTCGGTAGATTGGCCATTAATAAGGGGTGAAGTGAGCGTGTGAACATAAAAAACTCCAGCCGATGGGCTGGAGTTTTTACAAGGGTAATTGTGTCTGAACTGCCTACGTAAAGCGCCGGCTTACAGACAAATGCTTAGGAGCGCTTACGTTCTGCTTTTAAGCGAAGCCGTTCGGCTTTCAACTCTGCCTGCCGGGCTTTTTCGCGTTGCTTAGTAGCTTTTAGATCTAGTTCTTGACCTTCTATCTGCTTTTTCTGCGCCCGACGATTAGCCTGCATCTCGTCCTCCTGACGATCCATTTCCTTTTTCTGCTTACGCATGTCGTCGCGCTGATTATCAATCGCGTCGGCAGTCTTCTCGCGTTCCTTGCGCTGCTCCTTCAGAGCCTGCTCATTGGTTTTTAACGCCTCTTGCTGTTGCTGAATCCGCAATTGAGTAGAGTCAACGGTAGTAGTTTGGGCCTGGGCGGTGTGGCTTAGTAAAGCGATGCCAACCAGGGTAAGAATACTTGCTAATTTTTTCATGATAGGTCGGACTTGCCGCTGTTTAGCCTGAAACGGTACGAAGCAGCCGAATGTTGCCAAATACTGATACTTATGAAACTTCCAGATAATCAAGGTCTTTGCCGTAGCTCTCAGGCAGAGTGCTTACGCTCCAGAATGCTATCAGCAACGATACCACACCCAAAACAGCCGCGCTCCCGATAAGGCCAAGTGGGCCAGTGAGAAACTGAAAGGTGGGAGCCAGAATTATTACGGAGCCGCGGGCAAAATTAGGAGCCGTAGTAGCTACCGTGGCCCGCAGATTGGTGCCGAACTGCTCAGCTGCCACGGTTACAAACAACGCCCAGAAACCCACGGATAAGCCCAACACGAAGCATACCGCATAGAAAGTAGTGGTGCTGGCGCCTCGCAAGCCAAACAAGTAGGCCGCCACCATGAGTCCGCAGAATACTAGGAACACTTGCAACGCGCGGTTGCGGCTTCGCCAGATTTGACTTAGCCCGCCGCTGGCAAAATCACCAAATACTAGCCCGAAATAGCACCAGAACACCGCCAAGCCGGCCGTTACCTCGCCCTGCACACCCAACTCCCGCCCAAACTCCGGCGCCAGCGTGATCAGAATGCCCACGACAAACCACAGTGGCACACCGATTAGCAGGCACTTTATGTATTTGGCCAGGCGCGGGCCGTTGGTGAATAAATCCAGGAACCTGCCGCGCACGGCCTCGCTGCGCTTGGCTTGCTCAAACATGCCTGACTCGTAGACGCTGACGCGTAATAGCAGCAGTGCTAAACCCAGTCCGCCACCGATAAAGTAAGCGTTGCGCCAACCAAACCGCTCGCCCACCCAGTAGGCCAGCATAGCTCCCGATACGCCCACGGTGGCCACTATCATGGTGCCGTACCCACGCTTTTCTTTCGGCAAACTTTCGGCTACCAGCGTAATTCCAGCCCCTAGCTCTCCGGCCAAACCGATGCCCGCAATGAGCCGCAGCCAGGCATACTGATCGATGGTCTGCACAAAGCCGTTGGCAATATTGGCCAGCGAATACAAGAGAATAGACCCGAACAGCACCGAGATCCGGCCTCGCTTGTCGCCCAACACGCCCCACAAAATGCCCCCCAGCAGCATGCCGCCCATCTGCATATTGATCAGGTACAGACCCTGGCTAGTGACGGCCGCTTTATCTGTCACACCCAGTGCATTCAGGCTTTGCACGCGCACAATACTGAACAGAATCAGGTCATAAATATCCACGAAGTAGCCCAGGGCAGCCACAATCACCACGGCGCTAAATACAGAGGCGTGTTTAGTTTCGGGGGGCAAAATGGGAACTGGAGCAGCGGGTTTACTCATAAAAGCAAGGTTGGGTAGATATGCTGATTTTGGGTCCGGTGAAGGTGAAGATTTTTTGGCAAAAAAGCCCCCCAGCCTGCCTATAATGAGCAGTCTTATACTTCGCAGCCGCCGTGGCTGCCTGCTACTGGCACCGTATCTTCTATCTGCACGGTGCAATGGCTGATACCAAACGTAGCTTCTAACGTGGTTTGTAGCTCATGCAGAAAGGCGTTGTTGGCGCCGCCCGGACGCACGAGGTGGGCCGAAAGGGCGGTATCGCGGGTACTTAGGGGCCACACATGTAGATCGTGGACCTGCGTAACGCCGGGGCAGGACAGCAAAAACTGACGCACAGCAGCTAGGTCGATGCCCGGCGGTACGGCTTGTAGGCTGAGCTGTACGGTTTCGCGCAGCAAGCTCCACGAGCTGTACGCAATCAGTCCCAGAATACCGAAGCTGATTAGCGCATCGAGCCGCAGCCAACCCGTCCAGAGCACGAGGGCGCCCCCAACCACCACGCCCGCCGACACCAAGGCATCGGTGAGCATGTGCATATAAGCGCCACGCACGTTTACGTCGCCCTGCTGCCCGCGCCGGAACAGCCACGCCGTGAAGCCATTGACCACAATGCCGATGCTAGCTAGCAGCATCACAACGCGGCCGTCGACGGGCGTGGGGTGGAGCAAGTGGTCGATGGCATCCCAGAGGATAATGCCTAGTGCGGCATACAGCAGGGCGGCATTCAGCAAAGCCGCCTGAATAGTAGCGCTCTTCAGGCCATAAGTGTAGCGCTCGGAAGCGGGTCGGCGGGCCAAGCGAGTAGCCCCCCAGGCCAGCGCCAGGCTTAGTACATCGCTCAGATTGTGGCCCGCATCGGAAAGCAGTGCCGAAGAGTTAGCCCAAAGGCCGCCCGCCGCTTCCACCACCACAAAAACCATATTCAGCGCAATACCTATAGCAAAAGCTTGGCTATAGTCGCCCTCAGTGGGAACGGCGTGATGGTGATCGTGACCGTGGTGGTGAGCGTGTGCCATAGCTCAGTATAGTTATTTCTACTTAAACACTAGTGGCACCACCAGCTTCACGCTCACATTGCGGCCCATATTAAATACGCCACTACGACCATTCGCGGGGTTGAAAGCTGCGTATTTCAATCGGCTCAAATGGCTTTGGTACCCTACGTTGAAGAGGTTGGTGCCCGTTAAATAAATAGAAAACAGCGTTTTGGCTTGCGACGTTACCACGTCGGTGCCAATGCTGGCATTGGTCAGGGTGTAGCCAGGCGTGCGAGTTTCGGTGCCGAAAGCGGAGAAGAATCTATTTTGAGCAAACGTGTGCTCAATACCGGCGCGGGCATAGAGGTTGGCGAAGTGAGTACCTACTTTATTAAAATTGACGCGCACCTCTGATTGTAGCCGGTCGGCGGGAATGAAGGGCAGATTGCGCAGGCTGTCGGGCTGGTTGCGCTCCTGGGCCCGCACTATCGAAAAGCTATTCTCGAAGTGAAGCCAGTCGAGCGGGTGAGGGTGGATATCAATTGTAAATTCGCCCCCCAGCAGGCGCGCATCGCCCTGGCCATACACAAAAACAGGGTCGCCGTCGACCGAAAGCGAATCGGCGCCGGTTGCGCCGGGCAGGCGGCGGGGAAAGATGTAGTTCTGAATCTGGTTGCGGAAAGCATCGATGCGCAGGCCTACGTGCTCGGTTTCGTAGCTGGCCCCCGCGTCAAGCTGAAAGCTGGTTTCGGCCTTCAGCGCGGGGTTGCCAATTTCGTAGCGAATAGTACCCTCATGAATGCCATTGGAGCCTAGCTCGGCAATATTAGGTGCCCGGAAACCACGGGCCACGTTGGCTTTGAGCACGAGCTTCTCGGTAGCCTCAAAAGAGCCCCCCACGCTACCCGATACATTCCGGAATGTGCTCACAAAGCCCGGAAATTTCATTTCTCCCGTCGGCGCGGGCACGGGCTGTTCTTCGGCATCAAGGTAAAGGTTATCGGCCTCAATGCGGCGCCAGTCGTAGCGTAGGCCGCCGCTCAGATCGAGCTTGCCAAATGTTTTCTTGGTGACCGCAAACGCGCCAGCATCGAACAGTTGGTAAGCCGGAATCAGGAACTCAACGCCTTTATTCACGTTTTGCTGCCGCATACCGCTGGTCCCAATGGTGGTATTCCAGCCGTTCACTTCGGGCAAAAAATAGCGCAGGCTATAGTCTACGGTACGAAGCTGAAAGAACAGCGACTCTTCGTAGTAGTCGGCGGGGTTGCCAAACTCGCGACGCAGGTTTTGCTGCCAGCCCACGTTGAGCGTTAGGCGGCTTTGGTTGAAAATAAAGTTGTTCTCAGTGCCGATGCGCAAATGATTAATCTGCTGGCGGGGCACCTGCAACGTGTAGGTGCGCAGGGCATCTTCGCTCTGGGGCTCGCCTACTATGTTATCGGCGCCGCGAGCAACTGGCTTCAGAAACTGGCCCGTAATAGTATCTCGGTCGCCTTCTACCAAACCTACGAGCTGATTGAAGGTGCTAAGGGTGAGGTGCGAATAGCCCCAGCTTTTATTCAGGCCGATGTAACCGTTGCCATTTAGCTCCCGAAAGCCCGAGTTGAATACGCGGCCATCATAAGGGTTGCGGTAGTTGCTGGCTACTTTGCCGCTGTTGCGAGCCATCCAGTTGAAGCCGTTGAGGTTGCCGGCGTTCATCACGGAGTAACCTAGCAAGCTATTATTAGTCTGGTAGTTAGTCGATACTGAGCCGATGATCTTGCCTTCTTCCACGGGGTCGGGGCCACAAAATTGACGACGCCGGCCAAGCCATCGGAGCCGTAGAGTAGGCTGCCGGGGCCTTTGATAACTTCGGCTCGGTCGATGCCGGCTTCGTCGATTTCGATGCCGTGCTCATCACCCCACTGCTGGCCTTCTTGGCGGGCGCCATTGTTTAGTGTTATCACCCGGTTGGCCCCCAAACCCCGAATAATGGGTTTGCTGATGCCTACGCCGGTCGTGATTTGCGAGAGGCCAGGGGTGTGCGCGATGGCATCAACTACATTGGTAGCCGCCATCTGATTCAGTTGGGTACGGTTTACGACGGTAGTCGGGATGGGAGAGCGGCGCATCTCCGTGCTTGCCGATACGCCCGTAACTACCACCTGCCCAATTTCGGTGGCCGCCGGAACCAGCGCAATATCGAGTGGCTGCCCAGTGCCGGTATCCACAGTGCGCACTACAGTAGTGTAGCCTAAGCTGCGCACTTGCATCAAAAAACGACCTTTGGGTAGATTGGTGAAGCGGAAGGCGCCATCGGGGCCCGTGGCTGTAAATCGTCGCAGATCTGGAAAGAGGATGGTGGCCGACGGGAGCGGCTCGCCGGTGGCTTGGTCAACGATGCGTCCTGTAATGGGTGCGGCGAGGGCGCGGCTAGTGGATGAGGCCGGAGGAGAAGATGGTTTTTGGGCAAAAACGCCCCCGCCAGCAGCAACAGCCCGGCGGTCAGAATGATACGCGTCATAAACATAGGTTCAGTGGGCAACTACGCACGCGCAGCCCATCAATTGATAGTGGAAAACTGAAATGCCAGCCATTGCGCACGCTACGATCCTGCTGGCGCATCTTGCTGCCTGCAAAGAGGCGTTGCCGTCGTGGCTGCTCTTGCCTTGGGCGGCTTGGTTGCCTGAACGTAGGGTTGGAACCTAAAGCGCCTTATGAAAATTGTCGGAGAGCAGCTTTTACTGCATAGCAGTAGAGAAACGCAGGTAGAATTAGCCCCTGGGGAGCAAATTCATCGGCAATGTGGCTGGGAAAAGAAGCTAAGCCTGGGTGGGTGGGCCCCGCAGGCGCGCCACTTGCACACTCCGATGTGCATCAGCCAAAAAGCCCCCCACAGCCTCCTGATGGGCATAAAGTACCACGAATGGCAACTCCAGCGGCGCTGGTACTTGGAAGGGGACGTTATAGAAATGATCGACCTGACAGTGCTGGTGCTGAACCGTGAGCAAGGCCTTGTCCTGCGCTTTATCAACGCGGGTAGCTTGCGCCGATTCCTCCAGTGTGTGCTCGTGCTGGTGCAGCGCCAGTATCCACGCGTCGGGCAGCAGCACCCGCGTAAAGCAGAGCAGCAGTAGAAGAGCCAGACGGGAACGCAAAGTCCGCATTTGCAACAATGTGTCAGAAGGGAGTACACAAAAGTACGCGGAAAATGATAATAGGTAGTTAAATCAACTTATTAACTATTTGCGGGCTGATAAAAGCTCCCCAGAATTAATTGAAGAGCGTAGCCTTAATTGTCAAAACTACGGAGCTACACCTCAAACCGATCCGGATTTATACTGGTTGCTATTTTTATACGAATTAAAGAAACAAGAGAGAGCAGTACTGGCTAATCTACTAGGGAAAGCATTATATCATCAGTGTTCATAAAGTATATAATCTATTCTTAATGCGTAAATAAATAAGCTATTACACTCTTAAATGAAAATTACTGGCAAGCAATTCGCTACTTATAATCGTTGCTTTGCTTTTAGCACTTTAAAAAGCTTCTGGCTTTTATTTTCAAGATGATACTTGCTCAAATAGATTGTCTGCGGGTGCAGTACGATGAATCCTTGTGCCTGTTGCGCTACCAGTGGTGCGGTGGTAGTTCGCTGCACAGCTTTGCTCAGGCCATGAACTACCTAGCTGAGCTGGTGCAGACGCATCAAATCAAGCGCGTGCTGGTAGATATGAACGGCTTACCTGAGTTGAGCATGAAGGAACAGATTTGGGTGGGCGTTAGCTGGTTTCCCCGCGTAGCGGCCCAATCCGTGCAGCATGTAGCTGTAGTTGTTCCACCCGCTGCTACCTACAATCAGATGGTCGTAGAAAGCTTATTAGGATTCAGCCGGCAAATCACTCGCTTCGATGTGCAGTTTTTTGCTGACCCTGGCTCGGCGCTGGATTGGCTAACCAACTCTCCTATTCATATGCTGGCGTTGCTGGCTGAATGGCAGTCGGCCTCTTAAAAAAAGCCCCCAATTGCCCGTATGCTACCGATGCAACGAAAGCATAACATTTCAAGAACATTCGGGACACAACTACTGCCGACATTTGGAGTATAAAGATATATAACCCACCCTGTTACCACCCACGCTATGAAAACACTGTCCGCACGATTACTGCGCCGCGTTGTGGCTGCCCTTCGTCCCGCCTCCAAAAAACCTGCAGCAGGTAATCCTGATGCTTTATTTGTGTAGTTGAGTTGCCAGAAATCAATCGGTTTTTGAGAATATAAAAAGGGCGGCTGATTTCAGCCGCCCTTTTCTATGGCATACTTTTCAGGTAACAGGTCGTTATTTAACGACCATCATACGCAGGGTTTCCACTTTGCCATTTGTGATTAAACGGCCGGTATAAATGCCTTCGGGCAACGAGGTTCCGTCCAGCGAAATTTCATATTCTCGGCCTGCTTCGGCTCGGCCGTTGAAGGGAGTGGCTACAAGCTGCCCATACGGATTGTAGACTTGCAGCTGGGCTTGCCCTGACTCAGTAGAGCGGAAACGCACGGTAGTGCGCCCATTAAATGGATTGGGGTAAGCTTCAAATAAGCGAATGAGCTTCTCTTTCAGCACTGCCAAGTCGGCGTTGGTGCCCGTGGTGCAGTCGCCTAGTCTAACTATCCCTTTGGTATACGTGAGCAGAGCGGGAACAGCACTTTTAGCAACGCACACTACCTTGCCATTGACACAAATCAGCACCTTGGGAGAGTTATTGTTGTTGCTGCACCGCACATCCACTACGGTCAGGGTTACTTGCTTGGTAGTGGTGCAGCCAACTTCATTGGTGATGGTGGCAGTGAAGGTGAAGGTGCCCGCTTCCGTAGCCGTGAATACCGGATCAGCAATGGAGGTGCTGCTCAGTCCAGCTGGTCCTTGCCAAGCATAGCTGGCCCCGCCACTGGCCGCGAGTATAACGCTCTGCGGACCGTAGCCCAGATAAATGTTGGTGGGTACACCACCAGTATACACAGCATTGACTGGCATCACGACAACTTCAGGGGCCGTAAACACCGGATTGATCGTTAGGTTGGTGGTGTTGGCATTGCCCAGCACACTAGGATTGCTGCTTGTTACCCGAATGCGGTAGCGCGTACCCTCCGGCGTATTAGCTGGAATAGTGGCGTTGATAGCGTAGTTACCGGCAGTTGATGCTGTAATAGAGCCAAGGGCCGTAAAAGTCGCGAAGCTGCCGGTAGCATCCGAAAGCTCAGCCGTGTAGGTTTGGTTGGAGGCTACTACGCCATTGGCGCTGAATGGCACCTGGAGCGTGCTGCTGCCGCAGAAAGTAGTAGCAGCCAAACTCGTCGCCGTCGTGATTGTCGATAGGGTAGTGCCTTGCACGTATTCGCGCAACCATTTCAAGGCGGGGCGCTCGGCGCCGTTTTCATACGCTATGTACGCTCCTTGGGCGGTGCGCCAGTGCCCGGGCCGGTAGCCCCACAGCGTAATGCCTTTCACGGCGGGGTGTTCGTAGAATAATGGAAACACCCGCTGATACTCGGCTAGTTGTACATCGTCCTGCAAACCATCGACATCAAATTCTGTGATGTACAATGGCAGGCCAGAGGTGGCCAACAAGTTCAGGTTGTTTGTGAGCGTGGCGGCCGGAGTAGGACGAGTGGAGAAGGCGTGGCCCTGAATACCAATCACGTCAATCAGGTTTTCGCGCTTCAGTAAGTTGATGATGTTCAGGTAGCGCTGGGTGTTGGACGTTACATTTTCAACACTATAGTCGTTGAGCATCAGCGGCGTATTCGGGAAATATACACGAGCCAGCTTAAAGGAATTGATTACCCAATCCCAGCCGGTAGTGCCATTACCACCGAGGGCCTCAATATAATTGCCGCTGCCTTGGTCCGTCGCATTCCGCTTAAAGGGCGGGTCGTTAGTGGGCTCATTTACTACTTCTAGGAAGGCAATATCGGGGTAGCGCTGCGCCACGGCCGCAAACCACTCCTTTATTTCCTCTAACTGCTCGGCGGGGGGCAAATTTTCGATCCAAGCAGGCTGTTGGTTGCCCCACACCAGCACGTGCATCCGAAATGGTACATTCTGGCGCTTGGCTTGATTATAGGCCAAATCGAGACCAGTCCAGTTCATCACGTCACGAGTGGCTTCTACGCTGCCCCATTTGCCGTCGTTCTCCGACACCACCTGGTTCCAATATTTATCGAAATTAACTCCCTGAGAGTTGCTCAAAGCGCCGCCTACAAATTTGGGCTTACCAGTAGCAACCGGAGGGCCAGGGGGAACAAATGGCGGCGGGGGTGGCGTAGTAGAGCCTTGTTGGCCATTGTCGAGGTTGCTCACGGTGAAAAATACGCCTGAAGCCCCAAATACGAACTTATCGATGTCCAACCCATTCTCGCGGCTACCAATTTCAAACGTCTGGGTTAAGCTACCTGCTGGTACCGTGAATGTACTTCCACCATCAAATGCTGATATCCGAAACCATCTCCACGTGTTACTGGCTCCACCAGGACCGCTGGCCGAAACGACATCCGTAGCAGTTGTGTACCCGCCACCAGCCAGACCGTTGGCAATTCGCCATTGGCTAGCATCGGAGGCCGACCGAGTACCAAATGAGTTCGGTACGTAGTAACTGTCATCGTCGAAATTACCTGAACCTACGCGTGCTCTGGCGTACAGATCATATACACCAGGCCCCGGAAACGTAACCGTGTAAGTAAGCACCCGGCTGTCGGCATTAGGACTTGAAGCGCCATTGTTCGCGTCTCGAACAAGATCTCCAACTACCCGGATAAAGCCAGTTCCGGTGCTTGCTTCGGTTAAAAATGTAATAGCCGCAGGCGTGCTTGTGGCCCGAAGTGTACCAGCTTCGGCTTGCAGCGTTACCGGGGCGTTCTGACCATAGGCGGTCAGAGTGATGGCTAAAGCTGTAAGGAGAAAGCTTAAGCGTCGAAGTGTCATCATATGTGGAATTTGTTGTAAATGGTTAGTTATTAGGTAGTAGTAAATGTGCACTCAGGCAACAGCAGCTGCCAAGTTAGAATCGTACTACGGTGCCGTAATCGATTCAGTAACAGGCTAATTTTAGATAAACTATGCAAGCGTTTGCGATAGGAGAGTGCAATCGGTTGTGATAGCTAGAAGGGTCTGCAAGCACAAAATTTTGTTGCTAAAGACTAGTGTTGCCTTTCCTTTATATCAGGTGTACACAGACTTGCTTTATACTTCGGCTTTCGGCTGATAAGCTGTAGTTGAGATATAAACAGGTGTCAAACTGGCAGCCGCGAGTAGCGTGGAACAGGTTTTGAAATCCGCTGCATTCAGGAAGCGGGCTCATAGAGTCCTGCAATTCTGTCCACTTTTTATTTCAAGACTCATTTTTTAAGGCGCTATGCAAGAGACAGGTAGTATCTCGATTCACACCGAGAACATCTTCCCCATCATCAAGAAGTTTCTCTACTCCGATCACGAGATCTTTTTGCGGGAGTTGGTTTCCAATGCCGTGGACGCCACCCAAAAGCTGAAGAGCTTGGCGCAACTAGGCGAGTTCAAGGGCGAACTGGGCGAGCTGAAAGTGCGGGTAACCTTAGATAAGGAAGCGCGCAAAATCACCATCTCGGACCGTGGCCTCGGCATGACGGGCGAGGAGATCAAGAAGTACATCAACCAGATTGCTTTCTCCGGCGCTACTGAGTTTGTAGAAAAGTATAAGGAGAAGGATGCTGCGACTAAAGACCAGATTATCGGTCAGTTTGGCTTGGGTTTCTACTCGGCTTTCATGGTAGCCGATCAAGTAGAGATTTTCTCTCAGTCGTATAAAGAAGGTACCGAAGGTGCGCATTGGACTTGCGACGGTAGCACGGAGTTTACGCTCGAAACTACCGAGAAAGCAGAGCGCGGCACTGACGTAGTGCTGCACGTAGCCGCCGATTCCGACGAGTTTTTGGAAGAGGCTCGCCTACGGAACATCCTGACCAAGTACTGCAAGTTTCTGCCCATCGAAATTGAGTTCGAAGGCACGGTCATTAACCAAACGCAACCGATCTGGACCAAGCAGCCGGCCGAACTGACGGATGAGGACTACACCAAATTCTATCAGGAACTGTATCCGTTCTCGGAGGCACCGCTATTCTGGATTCACCTCAATGTAGATTATCCCTTCAACCTGACGGGCATTCTGTACTTCCCGAAGGTGAAGGATGAACTGCAATTCCAGCGCAATAAGATTCAGCTCTACTCGCGGCAGGTATTTATTACCGATGAGGTAAAAGATGTAGTGCCCGAGTTCCTGATGCTGCTGCACGGCGTAATCGACTCGCCGGATATTCCGCTGAACGTGTCGCGTAGTTTCCTGCAGGCCGATGCGGCCGTACGGAAAATCAATACCTATATCACCAAGAAGGTAGCCGATAAGCTGGGTGAGCTGTTCCGGAAAGATCGGGCTGGTTACGAGCAAAAGTGGTCGGATATCGGTCTGTTTGTGAAGTACGGCATGCTGTCGGACGAGAAGTTTTATGAGAAGGCGAAGGATTTTGCCTTGGTACAGAACGTGGGGGGCAAATTCTTTACCCTCAGTGAGTACCAGGAGTTTGTGCAAGCCAATCAAAAGGATAAAAACGATCAGTTGGTTATCCTGTATAGCACCGACGCTGAAGCACAGCATGGCTACGTAGTGGCCGCCCAAGATAGGGGCTACGATGTGCTGAAACTGGAAGCCGTGCTCGATCCGCACTTTATCGGCCAGCTAGAGCAGAAGCTCGAAAAGACCACGTTCAAGCGTGTCGACGCTGATACCATCGGTAAGCTGATCGAGAAGGATGAAACGACCGAAAGCGTACTCAGCGACGACGACAAAACGCGCTTGCAGGAGCTGTTCTCGAAGGCCATCAGCAACGAGCAAATGCATGTGCAGGTAGATGCTTTGTCGCCGCAGGAAGCGCCCGTACTTATTACAATGCCTGAGTTTATGCGCCGCATGAAGGATATGCAGCGCACAGGTGGCGGCGGTGGAATGGCGATGTTTGGCTCACTGCCGGACAGCTACACCGTAAGCGTGAATGCGAACCACGCCATTACGCAACGGGTGCTGCAAGCCGATGAAGAAGCGGGCCGCAAGCTGGCCCGTCAGGCATTCGATCTGGCTTTGCTGTCGCAGAATATGTTGAAAGGTGAAGCCTTAACGGCCTTTGTGAAGCGCAGCACCGATTTACTGGCTGCCGAGTAGTACTAAATAGTACACGTAGTTTTAAGTAGTACAAAACCCGTTGACTAGTAAGTCAGCGGGTTTTGTTTTGGTAAAACTTCCCATTCTGAAATAACTTCTTTCCACCACGTTTGGGGGGCAAAATTAAGCCGGGCACCAAATCAGGTTATCTTTACGTTCGAGGCTTTGAATATTGCTTATTTCATCGATGCGCTTCTTTCGCTTTTCACTTGTTCTGCTGGTTTTGCTGGGATTAGCTGCCGCTGCTTGCTCACGCAAAACGGTTTCCTTTAATAGTAAGGCTGATGATCCAGCACTCACAACGCTGTCTGATTCGTTGGTTCAGACTAGCGACACAACGGGTGGGAAGATTGCTAAGAAGGTAACGCTCAGTAAAGAAGAGGCCCGGGCGGCCCGGGCAAAAGAAAAAGCCGCGGAGCGCAAGCCAAAAAAGAAGAAGAATATCTTCCTCGGGGAGCCAATCAAGAAGGCCTACGTGAAGTCAGGAGCAAAGGGGCGCAACCAGATTACGGAGCAGTTCTATTATATGCGCACTCCCAAGCCCACTGATCCGTATGTGCCTACGCGCTATTATTTCGATGCGCGCAAAGGCCGGATTGTGCAGGACAGAGCGGGCGTGGACCCCGGCGATAATAAAGTGCTGCATGGGCCTTACAAAAAAATGCAGGGGGGCAAAATTGTAGAAACAGGCTACTTCGCCATAGGAGCAAAGCACTTGCGCTGGGAGCGGTTCAATCGGGAAGGAATTCTGCTAACGAAGATTCACTACGAGAAAGGCTTTCCGCGCGACGCCGAAATCACGTATTACGATGCGGAGCGCACAAAGATCAAAGAGATAATACCTTACTACAACGGGAAGCTGGAAGGCGAATACGCTCGCTTTCTGGAGAATGGGCAGAAGGACTGGGATGGGCAGTTTGAGAACGGCAAAAAAGTAGGAGAGTGGGCTAAGTACTGGGGTTTTCGTAACCGTCGGCACTACGAATATCTCTATGGAGAAAACGGCTACGACCCCGAGGTAAAGGAACCAGTTCTTTTTAAGGAATATAACCGCAACGGAGTGCTGGTGTACGAGAAAGATAAGCTCGACAAGCGCGACGCTGTTACTGATCGGCCGGGGTCAAAGCAGAAATAAGCTGCTCATTTTACAGCCATACTTTACTATAAGAGTATCGGTTAGTAAAAGGCATCCTCGAAGTGTTCGATGCGAAAGCCATCGGTAAGTTGGGTGAGCGCCAGAATATCAAAGCGAATATCGCCGCGCCAGTCTACCTCTTCCTGATACTGATCAGCAGCTAAGCGGAAAAGCTGACGCTTGCGCTCCGTTACGAATTCTTCGGGGTAGCCGTATTGGCTGGAGGAGCGCGTTTTTACTTCCACAAAAACCAGTAATGCGGTGCTTCGCTGCACAATTAGGTCTACCTCAGCGCGCCGGTAACGGTAGTTTTGGTGGGCGACGGTATAGCCCTGCTTTAGAAAAAAATCGGCCGCGGCCGCTTCGCCGGCGTGACCAAGCAGATGGCTGGAGCCAGGCATGGCAAGATGGTTGTGGGTTGGGTTTGGCGCTGAATATAGTACCTTTGTGCCTTTATTTCAGCGTTTATCGATGAATACAAATCCTGCTTCAATAACGACGGCTGCGCTTTTGCCTGTGGCACCTGCTGGGGGGCAAAATCGCCACGTCATTGTGGAGCGGCTCGGGTTGATTGAGTATGAAGCTGCGTGGGCGTATCAGGAGGAATTGCTGGCTGCTACGGTAGCTATAAAAACGCAAAATCGGCAAGCCGCGGAAGCAAATTTGCCCCCCAAGCCGACTCCCAACTACCTACTGCTCTGCCAACACCCCCATGTGTACACGCTGGGCAAAAGTGGTAAAGAAGAAAATCTGTTGTTAAGTGAAGCGGAACTGGCCTTACATGGAGCAACGTTTCACCGTATCAATCGGGGAGGTGACATTACTTATCATGGCCCCGGCCAGTTGGTAGGTTATCCTATTCTTGACCTCGACAATTTCTTCACCGATATCCACCGCTACCTACGCGTATTGGAAGAAGCTATTATTCGTACGCTAGCTGAATACGGGTTAACTGCTGGCCGCATCGCCGGCCTAACGGGCGTGTGGCTGGACTTTGAGGAAAATGCCACCCAGCCGCGCAAAATCTGCGCAATGGGGGTGAAGTGCAGCCGTTGGGTGACCATGCACGGCTTTGCGCTTAACGTAAATACCGACCTCACGTATTTCGGCCATATCGTGCCCTGCGGCATCACCGACAAAACTGTTACCTCTCTACAGCAGGAGTTGGGCTACGCAGTACCAATTACTGAAGTAGAAAATCGTTTGCTTCCTCACCTGGCAGCTTTACTGGAGGCTGAGCTGTCTGTTTGATTATTGAATGAAAGAAGATATTATTTTTGATCCGGTGGAAGGCGTCTCCATAGCTATCGTACCTGATGAGGCCGCGGCTACGGAAGCGGGAAAGCCTGGTTGGCAAGTGTATCTGCTCAACCATAATGACTATCCATTGAGCAATGTTATCATTAGTTCCAATGGCTATGGCACGCTAGAGGACGGCGAAAAGGTGCGGACTTCAACCTTGCGGCATGTATTTGCGGAAGTAGAGCCCCGGAGCACCGTACCCGTCGAACCTATTGACCCTGATTTGTTTCACCTCAATAATCAGTATTGGGTAAGCTACTATCGTGGCCCGCAGATCTTCGATAAGAAGTTCATCTTCGTGCCCGATTCTATTGTGTCTGCCAACCTGATTCCTATTGCTCTGCTCGGCCGCGAAGGCGTGCTGCACGGGTAAAAGTTTACGCGCAGATGAGCAGGAGCGTATCCTGTTGTTTGCTTCATCTTTGAGCCAATACGTGATGAATGCCATTGGAATTACGCTGGGGTTGTCGTTTTTGTGGTCCTTTTTAGTGGCACTGTTTGCGGTACCTTCCATCATTTATATTGCCCATCTCAAAAACATGCTCGATACGCCTAACGTGCGGACCGTGCATGAGTCGCTTACTCCCCGCTTGGGGGGCGTAGCTGTATTTGCGGGGTTTATGTCGGCTCTCACCATCTTTGCCGACCTCAACAACGGTGTTCAACAGCTTCTGGCCGGTTGTATCGTCCTGTTCTTTGTGGGTTTGAAAGATGACTTAGTGAGCATTTCGGTCACTAAAAAGTTTGTGGGCCAGCTTCTTGCTACCGGCATCGTCATGGTAATGGCCGATGTGCGCATTACAAGCTTTCAGGGGATTCTGGGTATTCATGAGTTGCCGATTGGAATCAGCTATGCCTTCACTTTCCTAGTCATAGTGGGCATCACCAACGCCATTAATCTGATAGATGGCTTAGATGGCTTAGCAGGCACAATTGTTAGCATTATCGTCACAACGCTTGGGTATTTTTTCTACCGGTATGGTGGCTCCGAATTTGGCAATTACGTGTATGTGTCGGTGTGCGTGTTGGGGGGCATTTTAGGCTTCCTGCGCTATAACTTCCACCGAGCCACCATTTTTATGGGCGATACTGGCTCACTCGTATGTGGCTTCATCGTCTCCATTCTCACTATCCAATTTATTGAAATGGGTGCCCAATTAGGCCAGCCATTTGGCGCTTCCGCTCCATCAGTGGCCGTCGGCATCCTGTTCGTTCCCCTCTTTGATACGCTACGGGTTTTCCTGATCCGCATGATGGCCGGTCGTTCGCCATTCTCGCCTGATAAGAACCATGTGCATCATCGCATTCTGGCTATGGGCTTCCAGCAAATTAGTACGGTGATGTTGTTGGGTTTATTAAATCTGGTGGTTATCTTATTTGTGATCAACTTCGCTGAGCTGGGCAACACAATCCTTATCGTTGTATTGGTGGCCTTTTCAGTGCTGTTGAGTGTGTTTTTGGGCGTGTATCGTAGCCGCACTGCGCAACAGCGAGTAGCTTCTTAAACCGGTGATATTCAGAGGTGCAAATGTAAGTAGAAGTAGGGGCTGGGGGGCTTTTCTGCAACTGGTGCTACTAGTATTGTCGCTGAGTGCTACTGCTGCTGAATACAAGTTGTTACCTCCCGCCCCCCGTACCGGCCTTTCTACCGATTGGCTCATCTTCGACGCCCCCCGAAATCAGCTAATTCTTTACCTCCCGGATTATCACGCACCAGCAAATGCTTACTATCAATGGGTAAGCATTCGGCCCGGCCAGAAGTTGCCCATTACTTTCACTGCGCGCAAAGATTTAAGTCTTTTTTTAGATAACAGGCTCGTTTTTACGGCCGCCACACCCGCCTCTTACTCAATCGACCTAGAGAAACTTTTGCCCCCCGGTACTCCTGCGGGCCTACATCTACTGTGTGTCTGGCATCCTGCCGTTTCTCCCGACGTTTCCTCCTTTGCCAATACCCCTGCTCTGACGATCATTGCAAAGGGAAAAGTAGAGCCTACACCATATCAGGCCCAGCTTAGGGTGAGAGGCCACCAAGGGCAAAATGTATTTCTGTGCTTCTTATTACTGATTGGGCTGTTGTACGGAGGCATCAAAGCTGCGTATCAACCCGGCTTCGCCCGCATCTATCAGTTCGACAGGCTGCTTGGTAAATCAAATAGTGATGAGGCATTTCTGACCAAACCCACCATCACCTGGCTGAATCTGCTACTGGTATTTGTGTTCTCTCTCTCCTTCGCTTTGCTGCTAGTTGCTATTCATACCAACATCCAGAGCATCGTAATTCTGCGTCGCCTGTTCGATGTGCCTGAGTCCGCTATTGTAGTTCGAGTTCTGCTCTACGCTGCCTTAGTAGCTGCATTTGTATTTGGCAAATACCTCTTTTTGGAGCTAATGGGCTACATCTTCGACGTTACTCCATTGGTAATGGTGCAGTACCGTGAGTTTGTGCGCACAATTCTATTCATGGGTCTATTTTTACCTATCGTGATGCTCTTTTATCTAGCCCTCAATCAAACCCTACCTGAAACAGTACTATGGATATCCAATGGGGTGGTTTCCTTGATGTTGGTCGGGACAATGCTGCGGGTTACGCGTACTCTACATAGTCGGACATCCCTCCTTAATTTACATTTGTTTTCGTACCTTTGCGCCACAGAAGTAATACCTCTTACCATATTGCTTAAGTTGATCGTTTTTACTTACTGATATTATTGAACGCGGGCCGCAGAGCCGCGTTTTGCACACTTTTTTATCGCTCCAAAAATACCCATTCACCCACCCTCTATGGCCGAGAGCAAAGACAAACCGGGGACGGGCCGACACGCCAAGCGTATCTCCAGCATTCTTGTCACCCAGCCAAAACCAACGGGCGATGTATCACCCTACTTCGCAATTGCTGATAAGTATGGCATCAAGGTCGATTTCCGGGAATTTATCCAAGTAGAGCCAGTCTCTTACAAGGATTTTCGCAAGGATAAAATCAATATCGCTGAGTACACAGCCGTTATCTTTACGAGCCGTAACGCAGTAGATCATTTTTTCCGTATTTGCCAAGAAGCAAAGCTGGAAATGCCTGCTGAGATGAAGTATTTCTGCATTTCAGAGCAAACTGCTAATTACCTGCAGAAGTACATTGTCCTGCGTAAGCGTAAGCTCTTTGTGGGCCAGCGTACGGCATCTGACTTGTTTGATGTAATCAAAAAGCATAAAAGCGAAAAGTTTTTGTATCCCTGCTCTGATATCCGTAAGGATGATCTTCCAGAGTTTATGAGGGCCAATAACTTTAAGTTTACAGAGGCAGTGATTTACCGTACCGTGGCTAGTGATCTTTCGGATCTGACGGATGTAAAATACGATTGTATTGCTTTCTTCAGCCCCTCCGGAATCAGTTCGCTATTCGTCAACTTTCCTGACTTTGAGCAAAATGGTACTCGCATTGCCGCGTTTGGCCCCACTACAGCCAAAGCTGTGATTGATGCTGGCCTAGAGTTGGATATTGAGGCTCCGCATCCCAATGCTCCTTCTATGACAGGTGCCATTGAGCAGTATATCCGTTACCACTACGGACCTGATGCCGGAAAAGAGAAGAATAAGACCGATAAACAAAACGCTTAAAATAGAATAGCAGAGGCATTTTTAGGCACTAACCCCCGTGGGTAGCTCGTTTGATGCGCAGACTTTTTTCCATAGATTTGGAATCAGTTACGTAGGGTATTATGTCCTACTTGAAATCTGCGCTAAAATTGGGTGCCTATATGAAGAGATCTATACTAGGTGCTATGGTTCTGCTTTTAGCAGCCACTGGCACTGTCGTTGCCCAACAGCAGCCTCAATTCAGTCATTACGGGTTTAATGGCATGTTTCTGAACCCTGCTTATGCAGGAATTAAAGGACAAGGGGAAGTTTTAACTATAGTACGGGAGCAGTACTTTAATTACGGCGGAACCTTTGATCCAGGGGGTAATGACCGTACCTTCTTGTTATCCGCTTCTACTCCTGTTCGCATTTTAGGTGGTGGTATAGGAGTAAATATTTATCGCAATACTATAGGAGAAGCCAGCGTAACGACTGCGGCGCTATCTTATTCAAAACATTTTAAGCTTGGAGAAGGCTTGTTAGGTATCGGCGCTCAAGGAATCTTCAATAACTTAGGCAAGGGTACATATCGGGCAAATGACGCAGACGATCCGAGTGTGCCTTTTGAAAGTTCTGATAGTAAGATCGATGCAGGCGCAGGAATATGGTATGAGGCTCCTAAATTTTATGTGGGCCTAAGTGTTAATAACCTGTTGAGGTCACGCTATCAGTTTCAGACAGAGAGCAGCCAGCGAACCGCATCGTATATCGGAGAGAATCATGCTTACTTAACAGCGGGTTACAATATTGAGGTTAGTTCCTCCGTTGTTGTAACACCCACTGTCATTGGTAAATTGGTTCTGCCAGGAGAGTTTGGTGATGATGATAAGTTTACTTTCGACAACAACTCTTTTGAAGTAGGAGCACGGGCAACTTTGCAGGAAAAATACTGGGCGGGCGTAGGGTATCGTTACGGAGAATCTTTCACTGGTCAACTAGGCATGAGTTTTGCAGAAAGCAACTCGTTCCGCGTGGGTTATGCGTTTGATTTAGTTGCATTTAATCAAGATGCAAGGGCATTTAGTTCACATGAAATAATGCTCTCATATCGCTTACCTAAAATGGGACCTGCTACTCGCCCTGCAATCCGTACGCCCCGGTATAGTTTCTAAAAAATTAGAAAATTTATTTGTATTCAGTGAGTTAAAGCAACTTTATAAAATGGATGCCCATTCTGGCTCTATTTTTATTATATGAGTAGGAGCTTTATCTACTATTTAAATGTTGCCTTCAGCTCGGGCACGAACCTTGCTAATAGTCACATCAGTTGCTAAGTTTGCCAATTGTAAAATTGTAATCTTTTGGTATCGCCGCCCAATAGTCTTTTTAAACTTCACATGAATAAGTTTCTCAAATTGCCTCTTGTCGCTTTTTCAGCGTTGTTAATGGGAGGCTGTGGTTTTGGCAAAGGACCGCAGGGTGACCTGGTTGGAGCGGAGGACCGTCCAGATTTTAATCCGCAGGAAGTGCCCTTCGGTATGGTTCCTTGCCCAGGAGGCACATTCCATATGGGCCAGACTGATCAGGATATATCAGCTTCTATGGTCAACATGAATAAGCAGGTGACAATAGCCGGCTTTTACATGGATGAGACCGAAATCACCAACAACGAGTATCGGCAGTTCATGAATGCCATTCGGCAGGATTCAATTGATGTGTTGGGTGAGGAATATGTGATGACGGAACTCTACCCGGATACTACAGTATGGGTACGTGACTTCACGTATCATATGGGGGATCCGCTTATGGAGTATTACTACACTCATCCAGCTTTCGATGATTACCCAGTAGTCGGTGTCGATTGGTTTGCAGCTAAATATTTCTGTAACTGGCGCACTAAGCATAAGAATGCGGCCAATGAGGAAGCTGGCTCAGCCCCAACGCCTAACTTTCGTTTGCCTTCAGAAGCTGAATGGGAGTATGCTGCTCGTGGGGGTCGCGATTTAGCTACATATCCTTGGGGTGGACCTTATCTGCGTAACTCTAAGGGTTGCATGTTAGCCAACTTTAAGCCAGGTCGTGGCGACTATGCCAGCGATGGATATGCTTACACCTCAGCCGTAGGTAGTTTCTTTCCTAATGACTTCGGTTTGTACGATATGTCGGGCAACGTAGCCGAATGGTGCGACGACGCATACATGGAGGCTTCTGTACCAGTGGTTTGGGATATGAACCCCACTAACCCTGATGATAACGAGCCCCGCAAAGTAGTACGTGGCGGTTCTTGGAAAGACATTGCTTATTTCCTTGAGACAGGAACACGCAATTTCGAGTATCAGGATTCGGCCCGCTCCTACATCGGATTCCGCACTGCTATGATTCAAATTGGCATGGGAACTAACCGCCAGTTGAACTAAAGCTGACTAAACGCTATCTCATTTACATTTTCATACATTCTTCATCCTTTCCAACCAACTTTTTTCAATTCTTACTTAAAATGGCAGCAAAAGGCGGTAATTTCTTCTTTGATGTGATCATGCCCAAGATTTATGGCATCGGGGCAGCGGTCGTAATCATTGGAGCTTTGTTTAAAATTCTGCACTGGAAAGGTGCTGATATAATGTTGATGGTTGGTCTAGGTACAGAAGCTCTGATATTCTTCCTTAGTGCCTTCCAACCTACATCCAAGGAGCCCGATTGGGGTCTCGTATATCCTCAATTGGCTGAAGGTTATGATCCTTCCACTGGCGATCCTAGCTTCTCTACTAATAATAACAGCACAGGTCTGACTCGTAAATTAGACGATATGCTGAAGGATGCTAACGTAACTCCTGCTGCTATATCTTCCTTAGGCGAAGGCTTGAATCGTTTGAGCAACACTACGCAGCAATTGTCTTCACTAGGTGAAGCTACTAACGTTACAGAAGAGTACACCACGAAAGTGCGTACTGCCACCCAGTCGCTTGAGCGTATCACTGCTTCTTATGCAAACACAGCCGAGGCTATGGCTGCTATGTCAGATGCTACTTCTGATGCGAAGGAGTATCACCTACAAGTTCAGAACGTAACCAAGAACCTGGGAGCTCTGAATGCAGTTTATGAAATGGAATTGCAGGATGCTAACACGCACCTCAAATCTATGAACAAGTTCTATGGCACGTTGAGCCAGGCGATGGAAAACCTTACCGAGGCTGGTAAGGAGACAGAGCAGTTCAAGCAAGAGGTTACTAGCCTTACTACCAATCTTCATTCCCTCAACCGCGTCTATGGCAATATGCTGAACGCGATGCGCGCTACTAGCTAGTATTTATACTACCATAGCCAAAAGGGTTCTGTCCACACAGTTATAGATTAGCAAAATACAATGGCGGGAGCAAAAGAGACTCCACGGCAGAAGATGATCGGCATGATGTACTTGGTACTGACTGCTCTTCTGGCCCTACAAGTCAACTCAGCAATATTGCTGAAGTTTAAATTTCTGGATGATAGCTTGCTGGGTGTCAACGATAAGACTTCCACCGCTAATGCGAATACAGTAAAAGGTATTGCTGCAACCGTCCAAAAAAATCAGAACCAAGCACGTGACCTAGCTGTGCTAAAGCAAAGCGAAGAAGTACGCCAGCAGACGGCCAAAATGGTGGCATATCTGCGTGATGTTCGTGACAAACTCGTTACGTCGACGGAGAATACCAAAGGCAAAAATGAGTACAAGAACATGAGTGCCGAAGATAAAGTAGCCATCACAATGTTAGGTGGCAACCGCAACGGCGCAGCCTATCCTATGAAGGATGAGTTGAATAAATACTCAGAATATATTAAGCAGTATGTTCCTAATGCTGCTCCACTGGCTCTTGATGCTAAAGAGGATCCAATGGTGATCGACCCAGAGCAGAAGAATAAAAACTTCGCTGAGCTGAACTTCGAGAATACACCATTAGTAGCTGCTTTGGCTGTGCTTTCTCAGAAAGAAACGGAAGTGTTGAAGCTTGAGGCTGATGCCTTGAGCGCTCTAGGAGCAAAAGTTGGTGCCCAAACCATCGTTTTTGATAAAGTAGGCGCATTTGCTAGTGCTGAGTCTAACACAGTAGCTGCCGGTACTAAGTACAAAGCAGAGTTGTTCCTGACGGCTTCTGCCAGCACGTTGCGACCCACCATGACTATGAATGGTACACCCATTCCAGTGGGTCCTGACGGAAAAGGCAAGGTAGAGTTCACAGCTACTCCTGGTGGATTTGATGCTGCCGGTAACGCTAAGAAGCAATGGATTGGCACGGTTCGTTTCAAGCAGAATGGCCGCGATACTACTTTCAAAGTGCCTGTTTCCTATACTGTAACGAAGCCTGTAATGCAGATTCAATCTGCTTCAGTACAAGCTTTGTACTTCAAGTGCGGTAACAAGCTAAATGTACAGGTACCTGCTTTGGGTGCTCAGTACAAGCCAAGCTTCTCTGCTTCCGGTGCACAAGCGATTCCTGGTTCTAAGACTGGTGACATCACCTTGGTGCCAAATGCTAAGCAAGTAACCTTGAGCGTAAGCAGCAACGGTAATGCTATTGGCTCGCAAACCTTCGAAGTGCGACCCATTCCAAAGCCTGAAATTAAGTGCATCGTAGGCGGGCGTGAGGCTAATGAGAAGCAAGGCACACCTATTACTGCAGTGCGCAACATGAGCCTAAAGGCAATTCCAGATGCTGGTTTCCAGACTTTCTTGCCTGAAGATGCTCGTTATCGTGTGACACAGTATGAGATTACATTGGTTCGTGGTAAGCGTCCAGCCATGCCAGCTCGTACTATCAATGGCCCAGATGCTAACTTGAATGATGTAGTAAACTCGGCTCGTGAAGGCGACCGTCTGTACATCGAAGTAAAGGAAGTTCGCCGTTTGAATTTCCAAAATCAGCAGGAAGAAGTGAAGGTGTCGAAGCAGTTCAACATCCCGCTCGTCTAGTCGCTCTCTCCTGAACTAACCGTCGCTTTTAATTGCTTATCACGGTATGAATAAATTCCTTTCATTCGCTGCTCTGGCCGCCGGCCTTACACTGTCATTGACAGCTTCGGCTCAGGAGCAATCCACTACTGCGAGTAGTAATGGCTCGCACCGACCTATCCCGAACTCGGACATTATGTTCAGTAAGACGATAACTCGGGCTGTTGATTTGCGTGAAAAGCAGAATAAGCCGATGTTCTCCGAGGGCAAGGAAATCAGTAAAGTTATCCTTGAGGCAGTAAAGCGCGGTGAAATTCAGGCTTATCGCAACGATTCTTTGACAAGCACTTTCACGCCTGCTGAGGTTTTAGCTAATATGTCATTTGCTGAGTCGGCTAATGAACTTAGCGACGAAGAAAAGGCTGCTGGCTTCACTGAGGCAGATGCTGGCGCAAATGACGACGGTTGGGGCGCTCCAGCGGCTAAACCAGCCGCTGGAACCAGTGCTCCCGCCGTAGCCGGTGCACCAGCTAGCTACGAATATCGCTACAAGGATCTGTATCAAATGGAGTTGAAGGAAGATATGATCTTCGACAAGAAACGGTCGCGGATGTATCATGACATCAAAACCATCACGTTGTTGGTGCCATCCACTCTTAGCTCGAATACCTCGGGCATTGAAAAAGAGATTGGCACATTCAAGTACAGTGATCTGGTGAAGATGTTCCGTAACAATCCTGATAAGGCTATCTGGTTCAACCCTCAGAATGACGCTCAGCACAAGAACTTGGCCGACGCATTTGAGCTATGGTTGTTTAACTCGTATATCGTTCAAGTTTCTAACCCAAGCGATGCTCGTCTGGATGAGATCTATGGTAGCCAACAGCAAGGTATTCTAGCCTCGCAACAAGCTGCTGCTGACTTGATTGAGTACGAATACAATTTGTGGAGCTTTTAAGCTTCAGCTAACAACAAAAAAGCCCCCAGCGACGTCGCTGGGGGGCTTTTTTGTTGTTAGCTGAGTTCAAGTAATGACCAATTGATTTATTCAGTTGCCTGCTCTTGCTGCTCAAAATATGTCAGTAAAACACGCGCTTTCGCTTTGCCTATTTCTGCTACTAACTCAGCCTCGCTCAACTCACGAATCTTCTTAACTGATTTAAACTTGCTCAATAACTTTTCGGCCGTGGCTGGACCGAGACCTTTCACCTCCGTTAATTCGGTTTTGAGCGTTGCCGCATCCCGTCGATTACGGTGAAAGGTGATACCGAACCGGTGTACCTCGTCGCGCATACGTTGAAATAGGCGCAACGACTCACTTTTCTTATCTATGTAAAGCGGTAATGGATCATTGGGAACGTAGATCTCCTCCAAGCGCTTGGCAATGCCTATCACTGGAATCTGGCCCCAAAGATTGAGGTCTTTCAGGGCTTTGACAGCCATGCTAAGCTGACCTTTGCCACCATCTACAATAACTAATTGGGGTAGGGAAGCTCCTTCATCCACGAGCCGGCGATAGCGACGTGTTACGACTTCGTACATAGAGTCGAAGTCGTTGGGACCGATGACGGTTTTGATGTGGTAATGCCGATAGTCTTTCTTGCTAGGCTTAGCATTACGAAAGCAAACCATGGCCGCCACAGGGTTGTCTCCCTGAAAATTAGAGTTGTCGAAGCACTCAATGTGCTTTGGTAGCTCTGTTAGGCGCAGATCCTTCTTTATGGTCTCCATGATGCGAACCTCATTCAAGTCCTTGGAGCGGTCATTCATGCTCTCCTTTTCCTTGCGTAGATAGAGCACATTCTTGATGCTCAACTCTAAAAGCTTGCGCTTATCACCAATTTGCGGGGTGGATACAACAACCCCAGGAAGCGGCAAAGGAGGCAGGGCAACGTTCGTGAGAATCTCCTTCGATTCACTCTCGAACTCCTCCCGCATCTGCATGATTAAGGGGGGCAAAATTTCCTCGTCGGTCTCGTCCAGCTTCTTCTGCACTTCCAGCGACTGCGTCAGAATGATTGAGCCATTCATGACTTTCAGATAATTGATGAAAGAACTCTTCTCATTCGACGCAATCGAGAAAACATCGATATTCGACAGTGAAGCATTTACTACCGTCGATTTTGCTTGGAATTCGTCGAGGCGGTCTAGCTTTTTCTTAAGGGTGTGGGCTAACTCATATTGTTGCTCCTGGGCGGCGGCCATCATGCGCTCCCGGAAATAAGCCTTGGGAACAGTAAGATTACCGCTCAACATGCTACGTATCTGCTGAATGTATTGATTGTATGTTTCCTCATCCTGCAATCCTTCACAAGGGCCTTTGCAGTTGCCTAGGTGATACTCCAGACAAACTTTAAACTTACCGGCAGCAACGTTTTCCGGGGCGAGATTATACGTGCAGGTACGCAATGGGTACAAGGCCCGAATCAACTCCAGTATCACGTTCATAGCCGTTAAGTTGGCGTATGGGCCATAATAGCGCGAGCCATCGTTAATCTTCTTACGCGTAGGAATCAGGCGCGGAAACCGCTCGTTCGTTAAGCATAAATAGGGATACGTCTTGCCGTCTTTCAGCAGGATGTTATACTTAGGCTGATGCTGCTTGATGAGGTTGTTTTCAAGCAAGAAGGCGTCGGATTCACTGTCTACTATTGTGAACTCGATGCGCTTGATATTCTTGACCAGTTGTTGAGTCTTCTTGTTGTGATCTTGCTTGGTAAAGTAGCTGCTCACGCGCTTGCGCAGGTCAACCGCTTTACCAACGTAGATAATACCTTCATCATCAAAGTATTTGTATACACCCGGACGATGAGGAAGCTGACGGATTTGCTCTTGTAAATGGGCTTTGGCGGCCATATAGTGGGAATTAGGCGCAGAATAAATGTCCTGATAGAAGTACGCAAATAAAGAACGCGAAGGTGTACAGAGGAATTTCCAAAACTCACAAAGACAGTAGAAAAACAAAATCGTGGCTGGTACGGCACACCAGCCACGATTTTGTTTTTCTAAAAAGCCAGTTGGCTATATACTACGCTTCCTTAAATCTCTTGTCCGTTAAGGATATCAAGATCGGTTTGATTTAGCTTCTGATCTACTGGAATAGTATCGCGCTGGCCGCCATAATAACGGCTACAGTCAATCTCAATGCTCAGCGGCTGCGCCGGCTTCGGGAAAGGTCCTTTGCTTACATCAAGGCTCTTATCGCCGTATACTTTGCGCATAAATAAGCCGTAGATAGGTAGCGCCGCCCGAGCCCCTTGGCCATTGGAACCGTTACGGAAGTGGATGCTCCGGTCTTCGCCGCCCACCCACATGCCACAAACCAAGTCGGGCGTGATACCCATAAACCAGGCGTCAGAGTAGTTCGAAGTAGTACCAGTTTTGCCCCCCATCTCATACGGAAACTTAAAGCCCGTCTTAAGAATGGTAGAGGTGCCGCCGCGCTCGGTGGTCGAGGCTTGTAGCATGTGCGTCATTAGGTAAGCGGTTTCTTCACTTAGGGCCTCACGGGTCTGGGGGACAAATTCGCGCAATACGTTACCATTCTTGTCTTCAATCCGCGTCACCATCATGGGTGAAGTCCAAACTCCTTTATTTACAAAGGTGCCGTAAGCTCCACACAACTCATATATACTCACATCGCTAGAGCCGAAACCGACAGCCGGTACAGCTTCGATAGGGGAGGTAATACCCAAGCGCTTGGCGTAAGCAACAATGGTTTCGGGACCTAGCTTCTGCACTAGGAAGGCCGTAATCGAGTTCATCGAGCGGGCCATTGCCTGCCGGATTGTGAAGGTGCGACCAGAATACCCCCCTCAAAGTTGCGCGGCGTGTAGGCCGGCCGGCCAGCTTCCGCGGGGAAGGTGATGGCCAAGTCCTGTACCTGATAGCACGGTGAATAGCCTTGATCGATAGCCGCAGTGTATACAATCGGCTTGAATGTGGAACCCGGTTGCCGTGTACCTTGCTTTACGTGGTCGTATTTGAAGTACTTAAAGTTGGTACCTCCTACCCACGCTTTAATCTGACCATTCAGCGGGTTCATAGCCATAAAGCCGGCCTGCAGGTAGCGCTTATAGTACGCCAATGAATCTAACGGTGACATCGTCATTTCCTTCTCGCCTTGCCAGCTGAACACCATCATCTTATACTTCTTATTCAGATAGTAGTTGATAGAGTCCTTGTTGCCTTCAAAGCGCGTGTTCAGGGATTTATAACGCTCCGTGCGTTTGATTGCAGTCTGCAGGAAGTTCGGAATCAAGCGGCCCGTTTCATCACGCCATGGCTGCTGGCCTTTCCAATGCTGGGCAAACACCTTCTGTTGTTGCTTCATATGCTCCGCCACGGCTGATTCGGCATACTTCTGCATCCGCGAATCGATGGTGGTATAAATCTTCAGGCCGTCGGCGTAGAGGTCGTGGTCAGTTTCACGGCTCCATTGCAACAGTGCTTTGCTGACTTCCCGACGGAAATAAGGCGCAATACCCTTATTGGCATTTTCAACATTATAAGTCAGTGCAATAGGTTTAGCAGTCGCTGCCGCGTGCGAAGCCTGATCGATGTAGCCATATTTCAGCATCTGACTCAGCACCCAGTTACGGCGGCTTTTGGCTCGCTCAGGATGCTCCACCGGGCTGAAATACGAAGGTGCATTAAGTACGCCCACCAAAAGAGCTGATTCCTCCAGCGTGAGGTTTTTGGGCTGCTTATTAAAAAAGGTCTTAGCAGCGACATTAATACCAAAGGCGTTCGATCCGTACTCGTTGATATTCAAGTACATCGTCATGATTTCGCGCTTGGTATAGTTGCGCTCCAGCCGAATGGCCATTATCCATTCTTTGGTCTTGATGATAAGCATGCGCAGGCCGGGTACGTGGCTAAGAGTGCCATCATTAAGGTCGGCGCGGGTGCGGAACAGCACCTTTGCTACCTGCTGCGTAAGTGTGCTCGATCCCCGCCGAATGCGCCCCGCGACATAATAATAAGGAACAGCGAACAGGCCTTTCAAATCGATGCCTGAGTGGCTCTCAAAACGAACGTCTTCGGTAGCAATCAGGCCATCAATCAAGTTTTGAGGCAACTCATCGTAGCCAACTGGCGTGCGGTTTTCGCGGAAATACTTGCCCATCAGCACGCCGTCGGCCGAGTAGATCTCGGAGGCGAGCTCACTCTTGGGGTTTTCCAGCGTTTTAAGATTGGGCATTCGCCCAAACAGGTTCATAAAATTGACACTCACGGCCATCACATACACGACGAAGCCAATTAGCCCGAAGCCAAAAAGCATCCATAGTGTGCGCGTAAGGCCCGTGAAGCGCCCTGACCGTTGGGGCTTACGTGGCTGAACTTTGGTTTTGGTGGCAGGAATAGCCATTCTTTAGGGAGATTATAAGCTAGGAACGCGAAATCAGGAAGGGTATTGAGTGGTATAGAGTCCAAGGTGCGCTGACTCATCTGGCACTGGCAATTATCAATTCTTGATTTCTCTTTCGTAGAAGCGTTGATACTCAGCTAAATCCTTATTTTGAAGTAGCAAAGGGAGATTATCAATACCGATAACTAGGATTTGGTAACCCGCACCCCGTAATCGGCTTAGCGGCGACTGCGGCCCGCGCAGTTTGAGGGCGTAGCTCTGCGCCGCTTTTTGGACCGGCAATGTTTGTACTACTACCAATTCCACTGAATCGCCGAGCGCAGTGGGCTGTACTTGCAAGTTATTGGCTCTATAAAAGCGGTTATTATAAGTGGCAAGAGCGGCCGGCAGGGTAGCAACGGGTGCTGCTCCCTTAGGGAAGATGAGCACTACCGCATGCCCTGTGGCCGGGTTATTCAGGTAAGGAGTGGCCGCCGGCTCAGCAGAGGGAGGCGTAGATTTGCCCCCCGGCGATAATGCTGGAGTCGGTGCATTCGGCTGAGCAGTTACTTCTTTGGCCGGAACTGTTGCAGAAGCAGCAGGTTTGGCCGTACCACCCTTTTCGGCTGGCTTGGTAACCACCGTAGCGGGTTGTTTAGCAGGAGTTGGATTGACGGTTGAAGCTGGGCTAGGAGCGGAAACCGGTGGAGCTGGCACTCGATTGACAGGGACTACCGGCCGATTTTCAGATGTTGTTGCTACGCGCCGCCGAGTATCTATCTCACCAGGTCGAAAAGCGGATATGGGGGGCTTTTCTGTGGAGGCTAATGCGCCGTTAATGCTGCCAGCCTTATAATCCTGATACGACTTCAGCAAAATGGCCGCTTGTGGAGCCAATGTACTGCTCGGATAATCCTTGTAAAACTTTTCTACCGCTGCCTGGGCCGATAGTGGCGGTTGGGTACGGATTGTAAGCAGGGTATTGAGGAAAGCTACCCGATCGTTCAAGGCGTTATCCGGGTATCGGCGCTTTACCTGGTCGAGCAGGTCAGCAGACTTTTTAAAGTCTTGCTTTTTATAAAGCACAAATGCCGAATCTACCAAGATGCCTACCTGTGCATTCGCCTGCGAGGTGCGTCGCAAATATTCTGGATCGCCAACGAGGCGGGCGTAGGATGAATTAGGAAACGACTCGCGCAGCCGCTGGCTATATACTTCGGCCTTGGGGTCATTCTGATCTTTATAAATCAGATAGAGGCTGTAATATACTTCGGGCAGATGGGTGCTATTGGGGTAGCCTGCTATGAGCTTATCATAGGTTTCGGCGGCGCGGGCGGGCTCTCGTAGCTGCTGGTTATAAATGCCCCCCAGCGCGAATAAGGCCTCTTCCATTTGCTTCTGCGACGCTTGGAGCTGCGGCGCGGTAAGCGGAATATTCTGTCGGTATTGGGCTACTAAGCCACGCTCAAATGCCGCAGCATCATTGGCCCCAGCGGGAGCAGCGCCATTGGCAGGGTTGACCCCACTTCCGGCAGCACCGGGGTTGGTAGCCGGTCCGGCCCCGCTCGAATTGGTAGCAAGGGCTCCGCTAACCTGGCTGCTGACCCGCCAATTGTCTTGGAGCTGTCGATTACCCCAACGCCGCTGGAACTCAGACCGGGCCGTGCTAAGCGCCGCCGGATTGTCGAAGTACCATTGGGCACCCGTGTTGGTAGTAGCGAATGTCGCCGGATCAATGTCAGGGTTCCCCGCCCGGGTTTCGCTGACGCCGGTATAGGCTTGTGCCTGCTGCTGACGTACTTCTTGGGCTTTATCGGCGGCGGCTAGGCGTTCGGCTTGCTGTTGCCGAGAAGCAATTTCTACTTTAGCATATTCACTAAGGCGCGTGCGTAGCGCGGCAGTATCTAGCCGCGCTAAGGCTTGCAAGCTGTCCTGTGTTTCAATGATGGTAATTTGCTTAGCAAACTCCTGCAGAATCTGAGCTCGCTCAGCCGTAGCTGCATACTCGGGTGCCGTGGGGGGCAAATTTTGGACTGCGCTATCGTAATAAGCTGCCGCTAGCTGATACCGTTGTAGGTTCTCATAATAAATACGACCCGCCAGCAGATAGGTGTACGATTTCTGTACTCGATTAGGCGTAGGCACGCGCAATGACTGCTGTACGAGGGCCAAAGCCTCGGGGTAGCGCTGCTGGCGGTAGTCGAGCCGCGCCATCTCATACAGTACCTTGTCGCGGTACTCCTTATTATTGGGATCCTTGAGCAGCTTCACAAAATACTTATCTAGCCGCGCCCTATCGGTATTCAAATCGGAGACCTGGCCTAGCAGCAGCTTGGAATAAAAATCCAGCTCATAAGGCGGATTGCGCTTCAGAATCTGGTTTAGCTCAGCATACGCCTCCTTATCCTGCCCCTGAGCCTGATATAGCTGTGCTAGAATGTAGCGGGTGCGTGAGCGCTCGTTTTTGGGTTTGATATATGGGATGGCCTTGTTCAGATTCTCCGTGGCCAGCTTCGGATTACCGGTCAGCAAATGATACTCTGCGCGGGTCAGAAACAACTCGCGGGCAGTACTCTCACGGCCTTCTTCCTTATCCAGCACATCAGATACCGCGGCAGCATTATCATATTCCTTGAGTGCCAGATATGTACGCATAAGCCAGATCAAGGCTTCTTGCTTCACCGTGGCGTCTTCGCTGCTGCCGTTGATATAACGGAATGTCTTGGCTGCTTCTGCGTACTCCTTCTTATAATAGCGTGCTTTCCCAATAACGAGGTAGCTGTCATCCGTCCAAGTACTACCGGGTTGATATTGAAGGGGCAGAGAGGCTTTTTTTATAATATCGTCGAGGTCGGCCGTTATTTTGGTCACGGTCGCGTCGTCGAGAGTAGGGAAGAGGGGCAGGAAACGGTTGTAGTCGTTGATTCGAGCGGCGTACAGCGTCGCCTCCGTGGCGCGCATCTTCTCGCGAGCAAGAAAATAGCCGTTATCCCGTGCCACAATATTCTGATAGGTGCGGCCCACCACTGATTTGCGCTCCGAGGAACAAGCACTCATACTCATTACCAACAGCAGCAAAGCCATCGGGATTGAAAACAACCGTAAGAGCGGAGAAGTAGTCAAAATAGAAAGCAAATCAGAGCGGTGGGTTGGCTGTTTAACGCGTCCCAGCGGCCGATTCGTTCGACAAGGCTGGAAGGCATTTTCTTCTCAACGTATAGCTTCGGGTAAAATTACGGCTTTTTCCCTGCCTCCTTTTCATAACTCCACAATACTAAGGAATTGCAACCGGCATTTGTGTGTTGAAAAGTTATACTTTTGCCCCCCATCCTACTATTTACGATGCCTGCCGCTGTTCCCCCGCCTGATAAGCCCAACAACTCCAATCCGGACCGCTTGCGTGCTTTTGCTAAGTATTCAGGGTTAGGGTTTCAGATGTTGGCAATTATTGGCTTAAGTGCTTGGGCTGGCACTGCGCTCGACGAGCGTTTTCAGAATGAGCGGCCGTGGTATACCATTGTGCTGATGCTGCTTGGTGTATTTATAGCGATGTACCAAGTTATTCGCTCCCTTACCCGCGACTCATAGTATTCTTGTTTCTATTGAATAGTACCTCACTGCTAAGCATCACCGATAAAGCATAACCCAACATATAATGATTTTTCTGCGTCAGTTTTTAATTTTCTGTGTGCTGTTGGGGGGTATTTTCTATGCTTTGTCCACTCAGTTTGGGACGGCAGTCATTCATCCGCTCACCATTTACGTATTTGGGTTCTTCGCCCTCCTGACGCTTATAACCTATTGGGTCACTTCTCGGCTCATACGGGCCAACCCCGACAATTTTATGGGTGCCTACTTTGGTTCGATGGTAGTGCGCTTACTACTGTCGGTGGGGTTGGTGCTTGTATTCCTTTATAAGGGCGGTGCTCAAGAGCGGCCAGGGCTCTGGACATTTCTGGGGGGCTTTTTTATCCTGTATTTTCTCTTCGCCGGGTTTGAAATCTGGAGCGTCCTGAGTAACTTGCGCCCGTTTTCAAAACAGGGTTAGTCCAATATCCTGCTCCCACCTAAATTACTCTGAATGAAGCGTTTACTGATAGCTCTCTTTTGCATTCTTTCGCTTCCCGTTTTTGCCCAAGAGCACGCGCCCACTGTTGAAGAAGCTACCGACTCGGAAGCCTTCAGCCCCGGCGAGATGATTCTGCACCACATTGGCGATGCCCACGAATGGCATTTTGCTACTCTTGGCGACGAGAAAGAGCACGGCATTCACTTCACTATTCCGCTGCCAATTATAGCTTTTCAGCCTGGCAAAGGTTTAAGCGTATTCTTTTCGTCTCAACTTGCTGAGGGCAAAACATACAATGGCCTGAAGCTGGAGCATGAGCACCTTATCGCCGAAGATGGCGGTAAAGTTTACGACTTCTCTATTACTAAGAATGTTGCCTCGCTGATGTTGAGCGCAGCGCTGTTACTAGGCATTTTCTTTACGGTAGCTGGCCGTTATAAGAAGAATAAAGGCGGTGCTCCTAAGGGTGTTCAGTCCTTTTTCGAGCCGATCATCATCTTTATTCGCGATGAAGTAGGCAAAAAAGCCATCGGGCCTAAGTACGAGCGTTACATGCCGTATTTACTCACAGTGTTCTTCTTTATCTGGTTCAGCAACTTGCTAGGTCTGCTGCCAGGTGCTGCTAACCTCACCGGCAACATCGCCGTCACCCTGACCTTGGCAGTGCTGACGTTGCTTATTACCTTATTTAGCTCCAACAAGAATTACTGGGCTCATATTTTTGCTACCCCTGGTGTACCAAAGGCTTTGCTGCCCATCATGATTCCAGTAGAGCTTATCGGTGTGGTGGTAAAACCATTTTCGCTTATGGTTCGTCTGTTTGCTAACATCACAGCCGGCCACATCGTGATTCTGAGCTTTATTAGCTTGATTTTCATCTTTCAAAGCGTATTGATTAGCCCCGTTACCTTGGCTTTTGGCTTGTTTATCAATATGCTGGAACTGCTAGTTGCTATTTTGCAAGCCTACATCTTCACGCTACTAACTGCCATGTATATCGGCGGTGCCGTAGAGGAGCATCACCACGATGCTGATCTGCAGATTGGTGGCGACAACTCCGCTACTCCAGCGCACGGTCACTAAGTCATTCAGTATATATTTCTCACCCTGATTTTTTCGTTTTTCACTTCCCTCTAATTTCTGTTTTATGCTTCTTTCTCTGTTTTTGCAGGCTGTCAGTGACGTTTCCAATTCGGTTGGTCTAGCCGTAATGGGTGCCGGTATCGGTGCCGGTCTGGTTGCTCTTGGTGTTGGTCTGGGTATCGGCCGCATCGGTGGTAGCGCCATGGAAGCCATTGGCCGTCAGCCCGAAGCTGCAGGTCGCATCCAAACTGCTATGTTGATTGTAGCGGCTCTGATCGAAGGTCTGGGTCTGTTTGCAGTCGTAGTCTGCTTGCTGATTTCCTTCAACCTCTAGAGATAGGGGCACCCGCCTAAGCAGCCCGCTGCGCGTCGCTTCGGCGCACGGCGCGGCGGGCTGACTTGGCTTTTTAGTAGTGAGTATTTAGTAGCTGGTAGTTGGCACTGAATATAGAATCCACCCACTGCATCTGAGGTGCTGCCAGTATTTATTGAGCAGCACTAACTACCAATTACATACTGATTACCCCATACTAACTACCGCTTTATGCCTCCCTTAGTAACCCCCGAATTAGGTCTGATCTTCTGGCAGTTGGTGATTTTTGGCTTGGTGCTGCTTTTGCTGGCCAAGTTTGCTTGGCGTCCCATTCTTGCCTCCCTTAAAGAGCGGGAAGATTCTATTGAAAGCGCCCTACGCATGGCTGACCAAGCCAAGCTAGAGATGCAACAGTTGAAAGCCGGCAACGAAAAGCTGCTGACTGAAGCTCGCCAAGAGCGTGACAAGATCATGCAGGAAGCCACTCAAATGGCTAACCAGTTGATCGAGCAAGCCAAGACGAAGGCGAATGAAGAAGGCGGCCGCATGATCGTGCAGGCCCGCGAAGCCATTCAGAACGAGAAAAACGCTGCACTGGCTGAAGTGAAAAACACGGCTGCTCAGCTTTCTATTGATATTGCTGAGCGCATTTTGCGTCGCGAACTAGCCGACAGTAGCTCCCAGCAGCAACTCGTAGACTCGTACCTGAAAGACGTAAAGCTCAACTAAAGAAGCGGGTAACGAAGAGCTAGAAGGGATTATACCAAATGGTAATCTTGCTTCAAGCTCTAAAATGCCAGTTTCAAACTTTTACAAAAAATGTCTGAACAACGAGCTGCTTCCCGCTATGCTAAGTCTATGCTAGACTTGGCCCAGGAGCGGGGCAATCTGCCGCAGGTAAAGGAAGATATGGATCTGTTTGCCAAAACTTTGGAGCAGAACCGTGACTTGCGTCTCTTGCTGCGTAACCCTATTGTGAAGCACGACAAGAAGTTAGCTATTCTGCGCGCCATTTTCGGTGGCAAAGTGTCGGAGGTGACGGAGAAGTTTTTCACCATCATCACGCAGCACAACCGCGAAAGTGCCTTGGAATGGGTAGCTACTGAGTTTCAGAGTCAATACGAAACCCTCCGCGGTATTCAGGTGGCCCAAGTCACAACGGCTCAGCCCCTGACTCCCGCATTGCGCGAGGAAGTAACCCAACTGGTACGCCGTCAAACCGGCCTCCAGAGCATTACGCTTACCGAGAAAGTTGACGAATCACTCATTGGCGGTTTCGTGCTGCGCGTGGGTGATCAGCAAATTGATGACTCGGTGCGCAACCGCTTGCGCAAGCTGCGCGGCGAGTTCTCTCAGAACCCCTACCAACCCCAACTATAACTCAGCATCATGGCAGAAGTACGTCCGGATGAAGTATCCGCCATCCTGCGGGAGCAGTTGTCCAATTTCAAGACCGCAGCCGAACTTGAAGAAGTCGGCACGGTGCTGCAGGTGGGCGACGGTGTAGCCCGCATCTACGGACTGGGCAATGCCCAGTCGGGGGAATTGCTAGAATTTGAAAACGGCCTGCAAGCCCTAGTTCTTAACCTTGAAGAAGACAACGTAGGTGCCGTAATGCTCGGCGACTACAGCGATATTCGTGAGGGAGCTACGGTACGCCGCACAAATAAAATTGCCTCCATCAAAGTAGGTGAAGGCATTATTGGCCGTGTGGTAAACACACTCGGTCAGCCCATCGACGGTCGTGGTCCAATTGCTGGTGAACTGTATGAAATGCCCTTAGAGCGCAAAGCTCCCGGTGTTATCTACCGTCAGCCAGTAAACGAGCCACTGCAAACGGGTATCAAGGCTATCGACGCCATGATTCCGATTGGCCGTGGCCAGCGTGAATTGATCATCGGTGACCGTCAGACGGGAAAGTCTACCGTTGCTCTTGACGCTATTCTGAATCAGCGCGAGTTCTTCGAGCGTGGTGAGCCCGTATTCTGCATTTATGTAGCCGTAGGTCAGAAGGCTTCTACGGTTGCTCAGGTAGTAAACGCTCTGCAGCGCGGTGGCGCTATGGACTATACAGTGGTTGTTGCGGCTTCGGCTTCTGACCCAGCTCCGATGCAGTTCTTTGCTCCCTTCACAGGTGCTGCTATCGGTGAGTTCTTCCGCGATACTGGTCGCCCAGCACTGGTTGTATATGATGACTTATCAAAGCAAGCTGTGGCTTACCGTGAGGTGTCGTTGCTGCTACGTCGTCCTCCAGGCCGCGAGGCATATCCTGGTGACGTATTCTATCTGCATAGCCGTTTGCTGGAGCGTGCCGCGAAGATTAATGCTTCCGACACTATCGCCCGCGACATGAACGACTTACCTGAGAGCATTAAGCACCTGGTAAAAGGCGGTGGTTCACTGACAGCTCTTCCCCTGATCGAGACTCAAGCTGGTGACGTATCAGCCTATATCCCGACCAACGTAATCTCGATTACAGACGGCCAGATCTTCTTGGAAACCAACTTGTTCAACTCCGGTGTGCGTCCTGCTATTAACGTGGGTATATCGGTGTCGCGCGTAGGAGGTAACGCTCAGATCAAGTCGATGAAGAAAGTTGCCGGTACGCTGAAGCTGGACCAAGCCCAGTTCCGTGAACTAGAGGCTTTCGCCAAGTTCGGTTCCGACCTCGATGCTTCTACTAAGCTCACGATTGAGCGTGGCCGTCGCAACTTGGAGATTCTGAAGCAGCCTCAGTTCTCGCCTGTCAAGGTGGAAGATCAGGTAGCCATTATCTATGCTGCTACCAATGGCTTGCTAGACAATGTGCCCGTTGAGAAGGTTCGCGCCTTCGAGATTGAGTTCCGCCAAGTTATGCAAACCCGTCATCCTGAGGCGTTACAAGCGCTGAAAGCAGGTAAGCTCGACGACAGCATCACAAACGCTATCCGTCAGGTAGCGAAGGATTTGTCGGCGTCTTACGCAAAATAAATAGTTAGATACCTGGTAACTAAATGAGACTGCTCCTGGAGCTAATCATTCAGTTATCAGGTGTTCAACAAGTTGATAATCTAGAATGGCTAGTTTAAAAGAAGTTCGCAGCCGCATCATATCGGTGCAGAGCACGCAGCAAATCACCAAAGCCATGAAAATGGTGGCGGCGGCGAAGCTGCGCCGCGCACAGGATAACATCCTGCGCATGCGCCCGTACGCCCAGCGGCTAAACAGCATTCTGAGCAATCTGACTAGCTCAGCCGAAAGCGGAGTAGAAAGCGAATACAGCGCGCAGCGCGAAGTGCGTCGTGTGCTTGTCATAGCTATTACTTCTGACCGTGGCTTGGCGGGTGCCTTCAATAGCAACATTTTTAAAGGCGTAAATCAACTGTTAGCAAGCCGTTATAGCACTCAGGCGGCGGCTGGCAACGTAACCGTATTGGCTATTGGTAAGCGTGCTCACGAATATTTCGTGCGTCGCCGTCTACCGATGCTGGGCAATTACAACCACGTTTTTGGCTCTTTGTCATTCGATACGGTGCGCGTGGCGGCTGAGGAAGCAATGGAAGGTTTCCGTTCCGGTCAGTTCGACGAGGTAACTATGGTGTACAACGAGTTCAAAAACGTAGCGACGCAAATAGTACGCGCGGAGCAGTTGTTGCCTCTCGTAGCCGTTGAGGCACCCGTTACGGCAACGCCTACTGCGAATGTTGACTACATTTTTGAGCCCTCGAAAGAGGAAATCGTGCAAACCCTTATTCCGCAGTCGTTGAAGGTGCAGCTATATAAGGCTGTGCTGGAAAGCAACGCCTCAGAGCACGGTGCCCGTATGACGGCCATGGATAAGGCTACTGAAAACGCTGGTGAGTTGTTGAAGTCCCTGAAACTCACGTACAACCGTACGCGTCAGGCGGCAATTACCACTGAGATTCTTGAAATTGTGGGTGGTGCAGAAGCACTAGCTGCGAGTCGCTAGAAAAATTTACTTCCATAAAAAAGCCCCCAGAAACATTCTGGGGGCTTTTTTATGGAAGATGTGGTCCTAAAGTTTTGCATACTGACGTTGTGCCAATTGCTTATCAGGCTTCGGTGCACTAGGGAACTGCTCTACAAGATCCAGCACATCCTGGGGGGTAATTTCGGTGAAGTCCTTAATGACTTTCATGGGGTTTTGAAACTTGCTCGCTTTCACGCTCGTGCTAAGGCAAACGCAACGCATGCCCGCCTTGTAGGCTGATTGCTCACCCAGTACGGCATCTTCAAATACAATACACCGTTCCGGCGCTACCTTGAGCTGCTTGGCGGCAACGGTGAACGTGTCGGCATGGGGCTTGCCCCGCTCTACATCGGCCTTGCCCGTAATGGTATCGAACAAGTGGCGGAGGTGTAGATGGTCGATGATGTATTCAATCGTTTCGGGCGGCGAAGCTGTGCCGAGGCCTATTTTGAAACCTGCGGCCCGCGCGGCCGTCAGGAAGTCGGTGAGGCCAGCTGCCTCGCGACGCTTATTCCAATAGAGTACCCGGTACAGAAACTCGCGTTGGTCAGCGTATTTCTTGAGGTCTTTTTCGGGTACCGTATGCCGAAAAACAGTTTTCAAAATATTGGTGGCTGGCATACCATTTAGGCGCTCCAGCAGCCGGCGTGCATTGGTTGTCAAGTCATGTTCGCGAAATAGGAGCTGAAAGGCGCGAGCTTGGTAAGCAGTATTATCAATTAAAACCCCATCCATATCAAAGATGAGGGCATAGTCGGAAGCGGTGGCCATGCAGGAAGGCATTGATTTAATAAAACGGTAATCTGCCAGTTTACGGCAAGCGGGCTATTTCGGCTGTGAGGTCAAAGATTACGGACGCGGGCGGCTATCTTTGCGGCCGCAAACGCTGGCTTTTGTCGCCAACCGCAAGAAGCCAGGCGGTTACACACGCTACTGTTTTGAAAAAGAGCCTATTCCTGTTGCTAGCCGCCGTCTTGGCAGCGCCGACTTTTGCCCAGAAAAAGGGAAAGTCCCTTGACCGCCCGAAGCTGGTGGTGGGCATTGTGGTCGACCAAATGCGCTACGATTACCTCTATCGCTATTGGGATAAATATGGAACAGGAGGCTTTAGACGGCTGCTTGGCGAAGGATTCAGCTACGAGAACACGCATTACAACTACGTGCCTACCTACACTGGACCGGGCCACGCCAGCATTTATACAGGCACTACGCCCTCCGTTCACGGTATTGTGGGCAACAATTGGTTTGTACGGGAGGCGGGGCGCGCCACGTATGTAACCGAGGACAAGACGGTGCAGTCGGTGGGCGGAACAGCGGAGGCGGGGCAACAGTCGCCGCGCCATATGCTTACCAGCACCATCACCGACGAGCTGCGGCTAGCCACCAATTTTCAGGCGAAAGTAATTGGGGTCTCCATGAAGGATCGGGGCTCCATTCTGCCAGCTGGTCATTCCGCTACCGGTGCGTATTGGTACGATGGGGTCAATGGCGCCTTTATTACCAGTACCTTTTACCAAACCAGCTTGCCTGAGTGGGTGACTAAGTTTAACGAACGAAATCTGCCGGCTCAATACCTAGACAAGTCCTGGACTACGTTACTGCCCATCGGGCAGTACACGGAGAGCACCGCCGATGATGTGCCTTGGGAAGGACCGTTCAGAGGAGAAGCCAAGCCGGTATTTCCGCATGACTTGCCTACGCTAAGTGCTGCTCCGACCACACAGACGAAGACCACATTGCAAACCGCTGGCGAAAAGCCCCCTTAGCGTCGGCTCGTAACCTCGACCTGATTCGCTCCACGCCATTTGGCAACACCTTGTCCCTTGATTTTGCCATGGAAGCAATTCGGGCAGAGAAACTGGGCCAGCGGGGCATAACCGATTTTCTGGCTCTGAGCTTTTCCTCGACTGATTACGTGGGGCACCAGTTTGGGCCTAATTCCATTGAGGCGGAAGACACCTATCTGCGGCTGGACTTGGAAATAAAACGGTTGCTCGATTATTTGGATAAAACAGTTGGCAAGGGCAACGCCCTGATTTTCCTGTCGGCTGACCATGGCGCGGCACACTCGCCCGACTTTCTGCGCAGCCACCGCATCCCGGCGGGCTCGGTGGGGCCGCGCATCATGCGTGACTCGGTGCAGCGCGAACTGGTGCGCCGACATGGGGCCGGTAACTGGGTGTTGGCTTACGATAATCAACAGGTATATCTCAACCGTCCGCTTATTGCTGAGCGCAAACAAAACTTACGGCAGTTTCAGGACGAGGTAGCTGATATTGTGTTGAGGTTTGCGGGCGTGACGCGTGCCATTACCTCCGACGATTTGCAGAAGTCACACTGGGAAAGCGGTATGCTGATGTTCTTAGAAAACGGTTTTTTCCCCAAGCGCAGCGGCGACGTGCTGGTCGTGCTGGAGCCCGGCTGGTTGGAATCGTATGCTTATCCGGTAAATCGGGGCACCACCCACGGCTCATCGGGCAACTACGATACCCATGTGCCGTTAGTGTTCTGGGGCTGGCACGTGCGCCACGGCGAATCGCGCGCTCCGGCTGCTATTACCGATATTGCACCCACAATTGCCAGCTGGCTCCACATTCAGGAACCGGATGGCTGCACGGGAAAGCCGTTGGTAGAGGTATTGCGTTAGCTTTAATTAGAGGCTGGATTAATTAGATACACGCAGCTTTTTATCATCTCACGGCATCTTCACGCCAGCTAATCCGTACGCACCTGCGGCCTGATAATCTTTTGCCTATTTCAAACTCGCGCACGTAGCGGTGGCTGAGTTTTACTTCTGATTTCAAGATTTTACTTTCTCTTTCACAATAATGACTCACTTTAACCCCTGGCACGATGTAGAGCGCGGTGATAACGCTCCGAACGTTGTAAATGGCATCATCGAAATCCCGAAGGGTTCGAAAGGCAAATACGAGTTGGATAAGGCCAGCGGCCTGCTCAAACTGGACCGCGTGCTATTCTCAGCAGTGCATTATCCTGCCGCTTACGGCTTTATTCCTCAAACCTACTGCGACGATAAAGACCCCCTCGATATCCTGGTTATCTGCTCCGTTGATGTGGTGCCCATGTGTATCATTGAGGCTAAAGTCATTGGCGTGATGCAGATGATTGACCAGAATGAGGAGGACGACAAGATTATTGCCGTAGCCGCCAACGATATTTCGGTGAACCACTTCAATGACATCGCCGATTTGCCCCCCCATACCTTGCGCGAGATGCGCCGGTTCTTTGAGGACTATAAAGCCTTGGAAAACAAGCAAGTGTCGGTAGAGCGCTTCATGGGCCGCGAAGATGCTTACCGCATCATCGCCGACAGCATTAAGCTCTACAACGATACGTTTCCCCTAGGTGGCGCGACGCCGCCCGTGAAGCCTCGCCCGGCAGGCGTTGAGTTGTAAAAAGGATATTTCTGTGCTTTAAAGCGGTCTGCTGGTGATTCACTGGCAGACCGCTTATCTTTTTGGGGCTCTGTCGTAAGGCGGTGTATGCCTACCCACCCACCTGCATCACCCGTATGGCGCTGGCTCTACGAGAACAGCCTTTCGCTTGTCGTAACTACTTTAGTCGTGCTTACGCTTGTGGGTCAGTTCTTTACGGGGTGGCATGATTACAACGATGAACTGAAGCAGATGCAGCTCGCGCCACTTTCGTTGGGGCAATATTTTCAATCGGGCCACTTTATAGAAGCCACGTTTGAGAACTGGGAAAGCGAGTTTCTGCAAATGGGCCTCTATGTGCTGCTCACCGTCTGGTTGCGGCAGCGAGGCTCTTCCGAATCCAAAAAGCTATACGAGGAAGAAGAAGTTGACCAAGATCCTGACCCCAATAAGAAGGATGCGCCAAGCGCTGTAAAGCGCGGTGGCTGGGTATTGAAGCTGTATCAAAACTCACTTAGCTTAACCTTTTTCCTGCTATTTCTGGGCGCATTGTACCTGCATGCTTTGGGTGGAGCAGAAGTATACAACATTGAGCAGGTACATGAAGGCGAAGCTCAGGTAAGCGTGTGGGGGTATATGCAAACCTCCCGGTTTTGGTTTGAATCGCTACAAAACTGGCAGAGCGAGTTCCTGTCCATTGTTTCCATTGTAGTCTTATCCATCTTTCTGCGTCAGAAAGGCTCGCCCGAATCAAAGCCGGTAGATGCGAGCTACGCCGAAACGGGCAAATAGCGGAACTGTATCTTTGGAGCTGCGCGTTGCCCTTTTTGCCCCCGCTTGCCTACCCGCTGCCATGCACGATAGTATCGAAAAATCGCCGGCTCCTGTTTCTGCCTTTGCGGGCCTGAAGCGGTGGACCGATGCTGTGCTGTATAGTAGCATGCTAGTATCGGCGGCGGCGGCGGGGCTTACCTGGGCTACATTCCTATTCTGGCGCGTGCATATTCCGGCTAGGCTGGGAATAATGATTTTTGCCGCCACGCTATTCCTGTACAATATCGATAGTGTGCTGCCCTATAAGCACCGCCAACAGCTGGTGCTGTCGGGCCGCAAGCTCTGGATGATTCAGCACCGCCGTGAGCTGTTTATGTTGGCCTTAGCCGCATTAGTGGTTGCTGGGGGCTTTTTTGGCTGGATGGTTGGAAACCCATGATTGGTTTTCTGGCTCATCTGGCCGCTATATCACTACTGTATTCATTGCCCGTCGTGCGTATTCGTGGCCGGTGGCGAGCCCTGCGCGATTTGCCGCTGCTCAAAGTGTTCCTGATTGCTTATGTCTGGGCGGCCGTCACCGTCTGGATTCCGGCTCTTTACCTGCACAAAACCTTGACCGCGCCCGTAGTACTCGTGCTTTTCGCACGCCGCTTTTTCTTTATTCTGGCGTTGGCTTTCGTATTTGATATCCGCGACTATACCAAAGACCTGTTGAGCGGCACCCACACGTTTCCGGGGCTTTTTGGAGTAAAGGCCACCAAACTATTAGCCTTACTAGCTTTAGCCGTCGCGGGCGTCCTCATCCCTCAGGGCGTCACGCCGCTTTATTTGCTAGTGCTTACCATCCCAATTGCCTTGGCCGCAGTAATCGTATGGTACGCAGATGAAATGCGCCCCGATTACTACTTCGCGGTGTTGGCCGATGGGGTCATGTTGGTGCAGTTTCTAGCAGTATACTGGGTATCCTGAACTGCTTTTAGCGCCAAATCAACTAACACCCTCAAAACGGCTCTTTGGTCGTTAATTCCGCCAAAGCTGGTCCGATGAAACGTGTGATATCGCCCGCTATTAAGCCTGCTTCACCGGTTGATTGGGCTGCTAAATCGCCGGCGCGGCCATGCGCGTAGATGCCGACCAAGGCGGCGTCGAGGGGGGAGAGCGGCTGGGCCCGCAATGCCGTAAGAATGCCCGTGAGCACGTCGCCGGAACCGCCCGTAGCCATGCCAGGGTTGCCGGTGCTGTTGAAATAAAGAGTGCCATCGGGCGTGCCCAGGCACGTGTTCGCGCCCTTCAGAACGGTATAGCAGCTATGCTGTTGGCAAAATTCGCGTAGCAAATCGAGCCGATGATAATCGTCGCGGGCCGGTCCGGCGAGGCGTTCAAATTCCTTGGGGTGAGGCGTGAGCAGCGAATCAGCGGGAAGTGCGGCCAACAACTCCCGGTTTTCGGCCAATATATTCAAGGCATCGGCGTCCAGCACGAGCGGTACTTTCGCTTCGCGCAGAAGTTGCGCCAACACCTGCTGGGGGGCTTTTTCTTTGCCCAGGCCGGGCCCGATTCCGATACTAGAGTAAGGCGCAAGATCGGGTAGCTCAGATAGGAAATCGGCAGAAGGGTCGGTGAGGCACATGGCCTCCGGCACCGCCGTTTGCAACACATTGTAGCCTACAGACGGAACGCGCACGGTAAGCAGACCCACGCCGCTCCGCAGGCAAGCCTGGGCGGCTAGTACGGCGGCACCTATCTTGCCCTTGCTGCCCGCTAGCAACAAGGCGTGGCCATACGTGCCTTTATGCGCAAAGCGTGCCCGCTTTTGAAGCCGTCCGGCTACTAAGTTGGCGTCAAGAAAGTGAAGCTTGGTTTCGGTTTCCTCAATGAACGTCTGGTCCAAATCGATAGGTAGCACATGCCATTGGCCAACATATGCCGCATTGTGAGGCAGCATGAACGCCAGCTTCGGCAACTCAAAGCTGACCGTGTGGCGGGCCCGCACGATGGCGCTTTCAGCGGGTTGGGGCGCATCGGACAACAGCCCGGACGGAATATCCACGGCGACTACGCGTGCCTGGGCGGCGTTCAGGTGCTGCACGACGGTGGCTGCCAAGCCTTCCAGAGGCCGCGTCAGACCAGTGCCAAACAGCGCGTCAATTACGAGGGTGCCCGCCGGGATGGGGGGCAAATCTGTAGCTGATAGCTCAGTAGCTATTACCTCGGGGGGCAATTTTTGGAAATTCTTCTGAAAATCGGCCGACTGCTTTTCAGAAGGCAGCACGGCAACCCTTACCTTATAGTCGCGGCCGTATAACCGGCGGGCTACCACCAACCCGTCGCCGCCGTTGTTGCCGGGGCCACAGAGGATGAGTATTTCACCCGCTTCCTGGGGCGACTGCCGCGCGGTGAGCCAATCGGTGAATATGGTAGCAGCTCGCTCCATGAGAGCTTCAGAGCTGATGCCTTCAGCTTGAATGGTAGCCTGGTCGGCGGCGCGGGTTTGGGCGGCGGTAAGAATCTTCATGAGAGGGTGTAGCGTGAAAATCGGCAGTGCGTTGCGCTGCGGTCTGATTTCCTGTTTGTTGATCCATAAATCATACGCTAATCTTACAGTAGAAAATGAATGTTATAAGCTTGGGTCCTTACGTGTATAGAGTAATTGAACTACATGAAAAAATATGTACTCGTCCTATGCTTTTTGTTGCTTGTAGCAAGCGCAATAGCCTTTTTTACCTTAAAGGCTGAGGGTAAGCTGCGTACACTGCCGCCTGATAGCATCAGTTATAAGTTTTCTTCTACCATTAAGGAAGAGATAAAGAGTGGAAAACCAGGTGCCAATCAATTTGCCGCTTGGGAATACGCTTACATTGGTGAATATCAGGCGGCCTTGCTGGCTTGGGACGGTGTAGCTGGCCCGCCGCGTCGTTTATCAGCTTCTGATAGCCTAGACTTCGTTGCCCTACAGCCAGTGGATGCGTTGAGCTATATCCTGGCGCGGGCTCGCACCGAACGAATTATTATCATTAATGAGGCTCATCACAATCCTCTACATCGAGCGTTCACTGCTTCGCTGCTTCCCGACTTAGCTAAGCTAGGGTTTCGGTATTTGGCGGTTGAGGGACTCAGTGAGCGTGATTCGTTGCTGAATGAGCGTGGCTACCCGATAACCGAAACTGGCTATTATACCAAGGAGCCACAGTTTGGACGGGTATTGCGCACTGCCACTCAGAGCGGTTATACAATGGTACCCTATGATTACGGTGCCGACCATAGCGGCCCAATGGAGGCACAGATAAAATCTCGAGAAACCGCGCAGGCACACAATATTCAGCGTATTCTGCAAGCCGATCCTGAAGCGAAAATTGTCGTTCACTGCGGCTTCAGCCACGTAAATGAAGGGCCAGATGGAATGGTTGGGCAGCCGGCAATGGCCACTCTCCTCCGGGCACTAACTGGCATTAATCCTTTCACCATCGACCAGACGGCCCTTACGGAAGCGGGTACCATTGGCGGGGAGGAAGCCGTGTATCGCCTGGTGAAGGCAACCAACAGTTCTGTATTCCTGAATGCTCAGGACAAAAAGCCGTTTGCCCAAGCCAACCATACAATGTCGGTTGATGTAAATGTTTATCACCCACGCACTAAATACCGGGCTGGTCGGCCAAAATGGGTCTTCAGCGCGGCCTATAAGCCCGTGCCCGTTGTCGAACCCATTCGTGTGGGCTATCCTTGTTTGATACTGGCCTATGCTACCTCCGAAAACCTGGCCCAAGCCATCCCGGTGGATATTGTGGAGTTTCAGGGGCCACAGGACAATAAGTCATTATCTCTGAACAAGGGAGAATTCACATTAGTAGCTAAAGGCAAAGGGGGAAATAGTCAAACTTGGACTATCAAGAATTAGCCCCCAAAGCTTGATAAGTAGTTTGGCTTGAATGGGATGGGCCTGCAAACTTCTTGATCAGTTGTTGCGTTTTGCTATCGTTACTCTTATCTAACCTGACCCAACCGCAAGACTATGCAAACCTGGAACGACGTCATTCGCCTTGCCAATAATGGAAATATGCCCCCGAGCGCCGCGTGGTGAAAACCGATGCCGAGTGGAAGGCCCAACTTACCCCGAGCAATACCACGTCACGCGCGAGCATGGTACGGAGCGCGCTTTTAGTGGCGAATACTGCGAAGCCCATGAAGCTGGCTTATATGCTTGCGTATGCTGCGGCACCCCGCTCTACGACTCGCGCACTAAGTTTGAATCGGGTACGGGCTGGCCGAGCTTTACCCAGCCGGTGCAAGAAAATGCCATCAAGTACAAGAAGGACACCAGCTATGGCATGACCCGCGTGGAAGTGCTGTGCAACGTATGCGACGCCCACCAGGGCCACGTGTTCCCCGACGGTCCGCCCCCCAGTGGCTTGCGTTTATGCATCAATTCGGCCTCCGTTCAACTGGTACAAGAGCCGCAAAAAGCGTAGGCAAAGCAGTAGAGGCATTCCTCTTTATTCAGCCCAAGTGTAAAAGCAGCTATCTTGATCAGGTAGCTGCTTTTTTGTGCAGCAGACGGCACGGCTACTGCCGAAATTATCGCGATTTTTGCACCCCTCTCTTCTGTTTCGCGTTGAAATAAAGAGTTTCCACCCACTTTTGCTCCCACCCACCATGTCCTTATTATTCAATGATTTTGCTAGCTGGGAAGCGCATTGCACCCGTACCGGTGAGGCGCTGTATCAGCCCGTATTAGCCTACGAGATCGAGCAGAAAGGCCGCACCGAAGAGGAAATCTGGACGGGCGTGCAGCGGGCCTATGACGTGATGCGCGAAGCCGTGCATACCGGCCTCACCGAGGATATGACTTCCCGCTCAGGTATGGTAAACAACGGTGCCAAGAAGATTGCGGCCTCGCCGGTTACGGTGCTGTCGCCTGAGTTTAAGCAGCTTATTACTAGAGCGTTGGGAGCAAAGGAAGTGAATTCCTGCATGGGCCGGGTAGTAGCCGCGCCCACAGCTGGAGCCTCTGGTATTCTGCCTGGCGTGCTGGTCACGCTTCAGGATTTGCATAAACTCGACGATCATAAAATTCATGAAGGCTTGCTGGTGGCGGCCGGCATTGCGCTCATTATCGAGCAGAATGCTTCACTGGCCGGAGCTGTGGGCGGCTGCCAAGCCGAAACCGGCAGCGCGGCAGCTATGGGCGCCGGCGCTATTGTTTACTGCCTAGGAGGCGACGTGGAGCAAACCTTCGCGGCCGTAGCCATTACTATTCAGTGTATGCTGGGCCTCATCTGCGACCCGGTGGCGGGCCTAGTGGAAGTGCCGTGCGTAGTGCGCAATGCCTCAGCGGCAGCTATTGCTTTCTCCTCCGCTCAAATTGCCATTGCCGGCGTCAACCCAGTTATTCCCGTCGATCAATGCGTGATGGCGCTGGGGGAAGTAGGGCAGAGCATGGAAACCCGCTATAAGGAAACCGCTTTGGGTGGCCTTGCCAACACGCCCCGTGGCCGCGAAATAGAGCAGCGGGTATTGGTGCAAGACATCAACATTTTGCCCGACGAGGAAAACAATTATTGAGTTAATTTTTATGAATAAAAAAGCCCCCCAGAAGTTTCCGGGGGGCTTTTTTACGCCGCATAGTTCACTTGTCAGCTTCTTTGGTGTCATCGGCCTGGGGCGTAATCGGTTTTAGGTCCGGTGCCATCGTAAGCTTAGCCAGATACTCCACCGCGTGCGAGTAATGCCTACGCAGCAGATGATACTTTTCCCACGCTGCTTCTTTATCCGACACCAGTGGAATGCTGGTTTCGGCCAGAAGGTCATAAGTCCGCATAAACTCGTCACGTTGCGGGTCTTTCATAGGATCATTTTCCCCGCCATACTTTTCCGGTGTCGAGCGAATACGCTCCTGAAAGTAGCGCGATACCCGGTTGAGCGCAACGCAGCCGGCTTTAAAGCATAGTTCGATCTTCGGGTCGCGGCGCTGATCGACGGTGCTCATGATGAGGGCGGCCGCGTCGAGGAGCGTGCCCATCGCCGTTATCCACGAGCGGCCCGACTGGGGCGAGCGGAAATAAACTAATACGGGGAGCGAGGTGTGGTTCTCCTCCAACTCTACAAACCATTCTTCCCAGGCTTCCCACTGTGGTCCGTCGTCGAGCAGGGAGCCCGTACGATTAAGCCAGATCAGCAGAACGGGGGCCGACATTGGTGTGCCAGCCCGGCGCTCCAGGCGAGCTACCACTAGCTCGCGCCGCGAATAGGCTTGGTAGATAGTTGGCAAATAGGAGATGAGTAGGGTAAGCAACAGCAGCCCAAAGGTTGCTTCGGAGTAGGTTAAAATGCTGCCCGCTATGGATTTAGCATCATCAGAACCCAAGGTAAGCAAGGCACTATTGCTGATTTTAAAGCACTCAATTAACGAGCCTTCGCCAATTCCCCAATAAATACCTGTGTAGCCCACGGCCACCATCAGAAGCCAGCTTATCTCCAACATAATCAGGCTGGTAGGAGCGTACATAGCCATTATGCGGTCGCGCTGGGCGAAGGTGTTAAACAGCGAAGTAAGGCTGCTAAACAGGCGCCGAATAATTAGGTAAGTCCACTTGTTGGTGATTACCAAGTCGTTGCGCGGCAATACGAAGGAGCGAATGGCTCCCATTACGGTATAAATAACCAAGGCAGCTCCGGCTGCAAAAGCCAGAACTCGCAGTAACAAATCGAGCATAAGAACTAAGAATAGCGCACGGGTATGCCGCTTCTCTACTCTAGTTCAGCTCCGAGGGTTGGTTTTAACGATAAAAGATTGCCAGTCAGCGCGAAGAAAGCCTATTTTCGCTCCTTCCACATTTTGTTAAATGACTTCGGGGCCACCTCCAGCGCGTCGCGACGCTTGTTCCAGCCCACCTGACTCAGCATACGCATCAGCACCCAGTTTTTAGCTTTGGCAGGCAGTAAGTTCAGCAGGCGCCGACTTTTCATAGTGCGCATCCACAGTTGAATAGCAATACGCTCTTCTTTGTCCGTGTGGCCTTCGGCTACGCTCTGCTGCCGATTTTTGAGCAGAATATTGTGAATGTTAATCTTCACCGGACACACCGACGAGCAGGCTCCACACAAGCTGGATGCGTAGCTCAAGTGTTTATTCTCCGCCATGCCCGATAAGTGAGGCGTAATCACGGAGCCGATGGGGCCGGAATACGTAGCCTCGTAGGTGTGGCCACCGATATTTTTGTATACTGGGCACACGTTCAGGCAGGCGCCGCACCGGATGCAGTGCAGCGCTTCGCGCTTGTCGGGCTGGGCCAGCAGGTTGGTGCGGCCGTTATCCAGTAAGACCACGAACATCTCATCGGGGCCGTCTTTTTCCAGCGGCTGGCGCGGACCGGTGTAGATGGTGTTGTACACCGTTACTTGCTGGCCCGTGCCGCTGGTGCTGAGCAGGGGCCAAAACAGATTCAGGTCCTGCATGGTCGGAATCACCTTCTCAATGCCCACAATGGCAATGTGCGTGCGCGGAAACGTGGCCGACAAGCGGGCGTTACCCTCATTCTCAGTTACGGCCACGGCGCCAGTATCAGCAATCAGAAAATTGCCCCCCGTGATGCCTACTTCGGCCGAGGTGTACTTATCGCGCAGCAAATGGCGGGCGGTGAGTACCAGTTTCTGGGCGTCATCGGTGTGCTCAATGCCGAGGTGCTTGACGAAGATGGCAGCAATGTCGGCTTTGCTCAGGTGCATGGCTGGCGTCACGATGTGGTAGGGCCGTTCGCCGTTGAGCTGCACGATGTACTCGCCCAGGTCTGTTTCCACCGACTCAATGCCGTTTTTCTCCAGAAACTTGTTCAGGTGAATCTCTTCGGTGGTCATGCTCTTGGCTTTCACCACCGTACGGGCGTGGCGGCGAGCCATGATTTTGCCAATCTCATACAAGGCTTCTTCCGCATTCTGCGCCCAAATAACCTTGCCGCCCCGCTCGGTGAAGTTGCGCTCAAACTCCAGCAAATACTGGTCGAGGTTATTAATGACCTTCGCCTTCAAGTACGACGCCCGCTCCCGCGCCAACTCGTGGTCGTAGTACCACGTGAGGCCAGTTTGCACGGCCGCGTTGTACTTGCCAATGTTGAAGCGAATCTTGCGCCGGTGCTCTAAATCAAAGGCTTTGGACTCTGAATCGGCGAGAAATTGAATGACTTTAGTCATGGCGGCAAAAGGGTAAGGCAGTCGGCCGAAGCCAACAGGAGAAGCGACTGGTAACTCTGAATTCTACCTTAAAGTTACGCCATACGCCCGCTATTCAAGCAGTAAATGGTTTCTTGAATATGATCAGTTAAGCGCAACAAGTACGCTGAACGAGCACAAAAAAAGCCCCCAGAGAAACTCCGGGGGCTTTTTCACCAACTAAAAACTTATGGTTTGCTCGAATCAACAACAATCCGATTGTCGCGGTTCGCTAGCTCCCAGGCAGTGTAAAACACTAGCTGAGCGCGCTTTTCCATCTTCGGAAACTCAATTTTCTCTACTTCGTCGCCAGCGGCGTGGTAGTCATCGTGGACGCCGTTGAAGTAGAAGGCCACCGGAATCTTGTGCTTGGCGAAGTTATAGTGGTCGGAGCGGTAGTAGAAGCGGTTCGGATCTTCCGGGTCGTTGAAGCGGTAGTCCATGTCGATGTTCGTGTACTTCTTGTTGGCCGCCTCGTTGATGGCGTGCAGCTCCGACGAAAGTTTGTCCGAACCAATAACGTACACGTAGTCGCCTTTGCCTTCGTGCTCCTTATCGGTGCGGCCCACCATGTCGATGTTCAGGTCAGCAATGGTTTTCTCCAGCGGAAATACCGGATGGTCAGTATAATACTCTGAGCCCAGCAAACCTTTTTCCTCGCCCGTTACGGTCAGAAACAGGATGCTGCGGCGCGGGCCGTGGCCGTCTTTCTTGGCTTGGGTAAAGGCTTGTGCCATTTCGATAACCGAAACAGTGCCCGAGCCGTCGTCATCGGCGCCGTTGTTCACTTCGCCATCAACGATGCCAATGTGGTCGTAGTGCGCTGATACTACCAGCAACTCGTCCTTCTTATCGGTGCCTTCCAGGTAGCCCAACACATTTTCCGTCGTGAAGTCTTCCAGCTTCTTGGCGGCGTTGATGCTCACCTTGGCTGGCTTAAACGTAGCGGCTACGGGCTTGCCAGCTTTGCCTACTGACGTTTGATATTGGGTAAGCGCGGCGGCAGTCGTGCCTAGCATTTTGCCCCCCACAGCCGGCGAAACAAAGAAAGTAGCTGCCCGCGGATTGGCTGAAGCAGGAGCTTCTTTAAAGTTAATGCTGGGTCGGCTGATGTACGGCGCCATGCGCGCGGCCAGCTTTGAGAAGTTGCCGTTCGGGTCGGTATCAACAAAGAAAACACTGCGGGCACCCTTTTGCGTAGCCATAGCCGATTTGGCGCGGTAGTCGGTGCCCCATTTGCTCGGAGAACCATCTTTACCGAGTACGGGCTGCTTCTGGGCGTTCATGGGCTCGCCCAAGAGAATGATCAGGTCTTTGCCCTTCACATCGCCCAGGCTAGCGTAGTCAGAGTAACCATCCTGCTCAATGCCGTAGCCGGCAAATACCGGCTGAATAGCCGTTTCCTGCTGGAAAGGCGAAGCACCAGCCGCATAGAAATCGGTCAGCCACTTGTAAGTCTGGCCGCCTACTTTCAGCGTAGCGCCATCGGCCCAGGTGGAGCGCACCATGGTAAAGTGCTGAAGATATGGATTGTCGGAGCCTTGCACTGGTCCAGTCAGGCCTAAGTCTTTAAACTGCTTGCTGATGTACTCAGCGGCCATTTTCTGGCCTTTCTCCCCAGTTTCGCGGCCTTCATAAGCGTCGGAGGCCAGAATGGTGAGGTGCTGCCGCAAATCGGCTTGCGTGATGGTGGGGCCGTAGGTAGCAGCCCAATCGGTGGTGGCAGCCGTGGCGGCGCTTACGTTGGGCTCAGCGCCTTCTTTGGTTGGCGCCTCCGTTTTCTGCTTGCGCTTTACTTTGACTTTACGCTTGGTGGGCGCATCCTGGGCTACGGCGGAGGTAGCGCAGCAGGCCGCCAACAGCAGGACGTAGAACGTGTTTTTCTGCATGGGGTGGAAAAAGTGAATGAATCAGGAAGGGGAATGACGCAGGAAGCGCGAAAAAATTGCTTTCACCGAAAAGTCTAGCCTTCGGCTTTACTAATAAGCACGGAAGCATAAGCAGCCACACCCTCTTGGCGGCCCACAAAGCCCAGCTTTTCGGTGGTAGTGGCTTTTATAGAGATGTCATCAGCCTCAATGCCCATCACCTCGGCCAGCACGCGCTGCATTTCCGGGATATGCGGATTGACCTTCGGCTTTTCCAGGCAAATGGTGGAGTCGATGTTGCTAATGGTGTAGCCGCGCGCACGGAGCAGGCGCACTACCTCAGCCAGTAAACGCTTGCTGTCGATGCCTTTGTACTGCGGATCGGTGTCGGGGAAGTGAAAGCCAATGTCGCGTAGGTTGGCTGCGCCCAGCAGCGCATCACAGATGACGTGGATGAGCACGTCGGCATCGGAGTGGCCCAGGGCGCCGTGGGTGTGCGGCACCTGAATGCCACCGAGCCAGAAGGGGAGGCCCTCCCGGAGTTGGTGTACGTCGTAGCCGAAGCCGGTACGAATTTTCATGGAGGCAGTAAATAGGAGCGGAGAAATGAATGACGAGCCTAAGGTACGGTAAAGTAAAAAGGGAGCCTCAAAAGAGGGCGTGGGGGGCAAATTTGGCGCCCCGAAAAATAAAGTTGGCGAAGTGTAAAGTAAGATTTGCCCCCCAGCGTCTGCCTAGCTACTAAATAGCCGGACAAAAGATTTCGAAAAATTAATGGAAACTTTGGATTCATTGAAAGTTTCCTACGTATCTTTGTACCGGAATTATGGAAATCAAAGACCGCATCTTACAATCAGCTAAAGCGCTATTCATGCGCAACGGCATCAAGAGTGTATCGATGGATGACATTGCCACGCACTTGGCCATGTCGAAAAAGACGTTGTACAAATGGTTTGAGAACAAAGATCAGATCGTGCATGCCGTGATGGTTCATTTTCTGGCGCACGAAGAAGCTGACTGCGCCGGCATGGCAGCTACGGCAGACAATGCGCTGGAAGAGTTGTTTCAGATGATGGAGTGGAGCAAGCACCTCATGACCAACATTCATCCCAGCATCTTCTACGACCTCCAGAAATATCATCCGCAAGCCTGGCAAGTGTGGGTCGACCACAAAAACCAGTTTATCCTCGAGATGATTACCGATAACCTGCGCCGTGGTATCACTGAGGGCCTCTACCGCGCCGACCTCGATATAGAAGTGATTTCCCGCCTTCGGTTGGCGCAAATTGAACTAGCCTTCAACGCCGACCTCTACCCACCCCGCCAGTTTGACCCAAGCCGGGTACAAAGCATTTGCCTCGAGCACTTTATGATTGGGGCGGCCACCCTCCGAGGTCATAAGCTAATTAATGAATACCGTCAGGTGACGGAACAAGAATAAGAACAACGATTCGCTTACTGCTTCCTGCTTATTATGAAAAACTCGCTTCGCCTTCTAATGCTCGCTTTGGTGCTGAGCTTTCTGGGGCTGCACCAACTACTCGCCCAAACGCCTGCTACGGGCCAGTCGCCGGCTGCTAGCGCGCCCATGGCGCTGAGCTTACAGCAGGCCATTGACTACGCCTTGCAAAACAAGTCGACACTCCAATCTCAGCGCCTCAATGAGCAGATTGCCTCGGCTCGGGTGAATGAAGTAACGGCCAGCGGCTTGCCTCAAATCAACATTGGGGGCGGCGTGACGGATAACTTCAAGCTTCAGCGCCAACTCGTTGATTTTGGCGCCTTTGCTGGCGGGGCTGGCACTCTCAATGGGACTACCCTCACGCCTGATCAGCTGCGCAACGTGCAAAGCGGTCAGAGCGTGGTGTTGGAACCTGCTTATACACAAGTAGAATCTGCTGGTCCTCAACCGCTTGCGTTTGGCTTGCGCTACCAGGGCAACGCCTCCGCGCAGCTCACGCAGCCGCTCTTCAACGCCTCCGTTTTTCTGGGGCTGAAAGCAGCCAAAGTATACGAAAAGCTGTCGGTGCGTCAAACCCAGCAGACGGAAGTTGAGGTGGTGGAGCAGGTATCAAAAGCCTACTACAGCACCTTGGTAGCTGGTGAGCGACTCCAACTGCTCGCTCGCAACGTGCAGCGCCTCGATACCCTGCTCTACCAAACGGAACAGACGTTTAAGGAAGGCTTTGTTGAAAAGCTAGACGTGCAGCGCTTGCAGGTTCAACTCAATAATCTGCGCATTGAGCAGCAGAACGCTACCCGCCTGATTGATCTAAGCGTAGCCTTGCTTAAGTTTCAAATGGGCCTCGACCAGCGCCAAGTGGTGAACCTTACTGACCGCCTCGACGCGGCCGTGGTGGAAGCTGAGCGTAACCGCCTACAAAGTGCCGGCAACGAGTTCGACTATAGCCGCCGCATCGAGTATCAGGTGCTGGAATCCCAGCGCGACTTGGCCGCGCTTGATGTGCGCAACCGCCGGGCGGGCTATCTGCCTTCGCTCAACCTCACCGCTAACTACGGTTTCATTGGTTCTGATCCACGCTTGGGTGGGCTGCTGGATTTCCGCGGACCTAACTCCAGAACTACCACGCCCAGTGGGCGGCAAGTCCTGAATCAGAACTGGTTTGGCTTTGGCAACTACGGCTTGTCTTTGCAGATTCCCGTGTTCGATGGCTTCCGCAAGCGCGCCTCTATTCAGCAAGGCAAGCTCGCGCTGGAGCAAGTGCAAAAAGGATTCACTACGCTGCAGCAAGGCATTGACTTGGAGCGTCGCCAGAGCGAAACCAGCCTGCAAAACACGCTCGACGTGTTGGCAAACCAGAAGGCAAACCTTGAGCTAGCCACAGAAGTAGCACGGGTAGCCAAAATCAAGTTTCAGGAGGGCGTAGGCTCTAACCTGGAAGTAATTACGGCTGAAACTGATTTGCGCCAGGCCCAAACCAATTACTACACTTCGCTCTACGACGCGCTGGTAGCCAAGGTCGATTTCGATAAGGCCGCTGGCACACTGTATCAGAGCAATAAATAAACATAGCGGTGGCTGGGGGCTTTTTGCTCCACTAATGCGCAAAAAATGCCCCCCAGTCGCACCTTTTTCATCCTTTCAGTTAGTTAGTGAACCGCTTCTCCTCCATGAAATACAGCATCACTCCCGCCATTCTTGCCCTAACGCTGCTAGCTGCCTGCGGGCAGAAGGACCCGCAGGCTGAGTTGGCCGCGCTGAAAAAAGAGCAGGCCGAAAATCAGGCTAAGATTGCCGCCCTTGAAGCTAAGGCAGTGCCTGCGGCCGGTGCTTCTGGTGCTACTGCCACAGGTGCCGCTGCTACGGCAGTGCCTGTATCAGTACTAAACGTAAAGCCCGCTGATTTTCGCAGCTACTTAGAAGTACAAGGTCGCGTCGACTTCGATCAGAATGCCACTGTGTCGGCCCGTTCGGGTGGCTCGCTTACCAGCCTGCGCGTGCAGCGTGGCGACCGGGTCCGCAAGGGGCAGGTGCTCGCTACTATTGACGCGGGCGTGCTCGAGTCCAATATTGCCGAACTGCGCACTCGCTTAGATCTGGCTCGGGTAGTATATGAAAAGCAAAAGCGTCTGTGGGATCAGCAGATTGGTACTGAAATCCAGTTTCTGCAAGCCAAAAACAACTACGACGCTCTGCAACGCAACCTGAGCACACTCGGTCGTCAGCGTGAGCTGTTCAACGTAACGGCTCCATTCGCCGGCACTGCTGATGAGGTATTGCCGAAGCTGGGTGAGGTGGTAGCGCCGGGTACACCCATCGTGCGCTTGGTAAGCGGTACGGGGGGCAAAATTTTGGCCGACGTATCCGAAAGCTACTCGGGCGGTATTAAAGCCGGCGACAAAGCCATCGTCACGATTCCGGATATGGGCAACCAAGAGTTCCCGGCTACCGTGCGCGTGGTGAGCAGCTCCATCAACCCGACCAGCCGCACGTTCACGGTTGAGCTTCGCCTCAACAGTAAGACGAACATACAGTTGCGCCCCAATATGGTAGCCACCGTTCGTATCGAGAACTACACCCGCCAGAACGCTACGGTAGTACCCGTAGACCTGGTGCAGCGCGACGAACAGAATAGCTATGTATACGTGGTGGAGCAGAAAGGCAATCAGGCCGTAGCCCGCAAGCGCGTCATCCAGACCGGTGCCACTTACAACGGCGAGGTAGAAGTAACGAAAGGATTGGCGGCTGATGACAAAGTTATTTCCGCTGGCTATCAGAATATTAATGAAGGACAGGTTGTTAGTCTGTAAAGACGATAACCATCGTTCCCCCTTTTCCCCTGAGAAGAGGTAGTTCGTCCATATCCGCACAAACGATTATACCATGCAGGACGTCGAAAAAGAATTTAAGCCAACCAGTTGGTCTATTGATAATAAGACCAGCGTTTATATTATTACTCTGCTACTCTGCGTAGCGGGTATCTTCACCTACATCCGGCTGGGCAAGGAAAACTTTCCTGATATCGTGATTCCGCGCATTATCGTGGCCACGATTTACCCAGGTACCTCACCCACCGACATCGAGAACTTGGTAACGCGCCAGCTCGAGAAGGAAATCAAGTCGGTGAACGGGGTGAAGAAGATCAACTCTACTTCTAACCAAGACTACGCCATCGTAGACGTCGAGTTTAGCTCCGATGTAGATGTGCAGTATGCCAAGCAGCTCATCAAGGACGCCGTCGACAAGGCTTCTTCCGAGCTGCCCAACGACTTGCCTACGCCGCCCACGGTGCAGGAAGTGAACTTGTCGGAGTTGCCGATTATGAACGTCAACTTGGCGGGTAACCTGTCGGTGATTCAGTTGAAGAAGTTCGCTGATGACTTCCAGGATAAGATTGAGGCACTACCCGAAATCACGCGGGTTGATATTGTGGGTGCCTTGGAGCAACAGGTAAACGTAGACGTTGATCTTAACAAGCTGCGGGCTTCGCGCCTAGGCTTCTCCGATATTGAGCGTGCCATTGCCAGCGAAAACATCACCGTTTCAGGTGGTTCCATCGACGTTGGTAACCAGAAGCGCGCCGTGCGCGTGGCTGGCCAATATGCTCGCGCGTCCGACATTGCCGACATTCAGATCAAGAACCTAAATGGCTCGGCCGTGCGCCTCGGCGATATTGCTACGGTGGAAGATGCCTTTAAAGACCGCGAAAGCTACGCCCGCCTCGACGGTAAGCCTTCGGTTACGCTGAACGTGGTAAAACGCCAGGGTGAAAACCTGATCAACGCGTCTGACAAGATCAAGCAGATCATTGAAGACTCGAAGAGTTCCTTGCCCAAGGAGTTGGAAATCACTATCACGGGTGATACCTCTAACGACACCCGCGTAACCCTGCACGACCTGATCAACACCATCATTATCGGCTTCCTGCTGGTAACAGTGATTCTGATGTTCTTCATGGGCACTACCAACGCCTTGTTCGTAGGTCTGTCGGTACCGCTTTCCATGTTCCTGGCCTTCATCTTGCTGCCTACCTTCGACTTCACGCTGAACATGATTGTGCTGTTCGCCTTCCTGCTCGCGTTGGGTATTGTGGTGGATGATGCTATCGTGGTTATCGAGAACACGCACCGCTTGCTGCATGAGCATCCGGAGTTGACCACGAAGCAAGCTGCTAAGTACGCAGCTGGTGAGGTATTCGTGCCTGTATTAGCGGGTACTTTGACCACCGTAGCTCCTTTCGTGCCGCTGATGTTCTGGCCGGGTATCGTGGGTAGCTTCATGTTCTACTTGCCTGTTACCCTCATCCTGACGCTGATGGCTTCACTCATTGTGGCCTTCGTTATGAACCCGGTGTTTGCTGTGTCCTTCATGGAGCGTGAGGATCATCACAGCGGCGAAAAGCCCAAGCTGACGAAGAACTTCCTCATTGCGATGGGCTTGCTGCTCCTTGTAGCAATGATTGGCTATGTAGCGGGCTCGCCCTTCGTAGGCAACCTGACGATTACCGTCATCATTCTGTGCTTCCTGAACAAGTTCGTGTTTGTGCACATGATTGCTGGTTTCCAGACTAAAGTGTTGCCCCGTTTCCAAAACGGCTATGCGCGATTGGTAAGCTGGGCTATTGGTCATCCAGCTCTGGTGATGGTAACTATGTTGGTTCTCTTTGTAGGTTCCTTCTTTGCGGTTGCTGCTCGTGGTCCTAAGGTGGACTTCTTCCCCAAAGGAGATCCAAACTTCATTTACACGTACCTGAAAATGCCAGTCGGCACGCGCGTAGCGGTGACCGATTCGGTAGCACGGGAGCTAGAGAAGCGTATTTATGGCGTTATTGGCAAAAATAACCCCGACGTAGAATCGGTCATTTCCAACGTAGCCATTGGTGCCGGCGACCCCGGCGAAGCTACGGCTACGGGCGTTTCGCAGTCGCACTTGGCGAAAATTGGTGTTGCTTTCAAGGAGCTAAGCGAGCGGACTGGCCCCAAGACCTCTACCTACATGGATGATATTCGGGAAGTGGTAAAAGGCATTCCGGGGGCCGAAATTTCGGTTGACCAGGAAGCTAGCGGACCGCCCACTGGTAAGCCTATTGCCATTGAAGTAGCCGGCGACGACTACCAGCAGTTGGCTGCGCTTTCCAAAAAGGTAGAACGCTACATCGACTCGCTCAACATTGGCGGTATCGAAGATCTGCGCTCTAACCTAGAAGACCGTAACCCCGAAATTGCCGTCAACATCGACCGGGTGCGGGCTAACCGCGAAGGCATTAGCACTGCTCAGATTGGGGTTGAAGTTCGCACAGCCATCTATGGCTACGAAGCCAGCAAGTTCAAAACAGCCGATGACGACTATCCGATTCAGGTGCGCTACGCTAAGCCTTACCGCGAGGATGTAAACGCTATTTTGAACTCGCCCCTGACCTTCCGTGACGCGACCGGCCAGATTCGTCAAGTACCGATTTCCTCGGTTGCTGGTGTGGAGTACGGTACTACCTATGGTGGTATCAAGCGCAAAGACGTGAAGCGGGTTATCACCATCTCCTCGAACGTACTGAATGGCTTCACTGGCCCCGATGTGGTTCGTGAGATTGAAACGGCGCTGAAAGCTTTCCCAACGCCCTCTGGCTATACTATTAGCATGGGTGGTGCGCAGGAAGATCAGCAGGAGACCAGCGACTTCCTCGGCATAGCTGCGGTAGGTGCGTTAGCCTTGATCTTCATTATTCTGGTAACGCAGTTCAACTCGGTGAGCAAGCCGATCATCATCCTGACGGAGGTAATCTTCTCTATCATCGGGGTAATGCTGGGCTTGGCTATTACGGGCATGAACGTAAGTATTGTAATGACCGGCGTAGGAATTATTGCCTTAGCGGGTATCGTAGTGAAAAACGGTATTCTGCTCGTTGAATTCACGGATATGCTTCGTTCTCAGGGCATGCCGCTACGAGAAGCCATTGTGTTGGCAGGTCGGACGCGTCTGAATCCGGTGATCTTGACGGCCACTGCGGCTATTCTAGGACTTATCCCACTTGCAATTGGCTTGAATATTGATTTCTATGAGATGTTCAACTCTTTCCAGCCACACTTCTTCATTGGAGGCGAGTCAGTGGTGTTCTGGGGACCACTAGCCTGGACCATTATTTTCGGTCTTAGCTTTGCAACCATTATCACCCTTGTAGTAGTCCCTGTTATGTATTTGATCAACGAACGGCTCCGGGCCAAGATCACCGGAAACGATCCTGATGCCCCAGTAACGCCCCCCGCCGACGCGGAAGAAATCCGCGCCACTCGCCCACCTGTTTTAGCTGAAGCTTAAACTTTCAGACACGAGAACTGAGAAGTGAGACGTTAGAGTAGCCGCCCTGGTAAACTAAATCTCACTTCTCAGGTCTACAGTCTTCTTTCTGTATACTTCCCCTTTTATGATTTCCTCTTCTACCTCTGTCCCTTCTACCATCGAGCAGCAAGTGCTGCGCATCATCAGCAAGCGTAAAGCCATCAAGCCCACGCGCCTGCGTATCGGCAGCAACCTGAGCCGCGAGCTTGGGTTCGACACGGTTGATGTAGTAGACATTATTCTTGAACTCGAGCGCAGCTTCAAAATCACCATCCCAGATGAAGTGCCTTTGAGCACGGTGGGTGATTTTGTAAGCTACGTAGCCTCGCACACCCCCGAAGTTCGGCAGGTAGCATAGATAAAGAGTTCATCCAGACACAAAAAAGCCCCCAGAATTCTGGGGGCTTTTTTGTGTCTGGATACTGCGTTTAGCGCACGTTTCCGCCCGTATCATTGGAGCTATCGTTGCGGGTGCGGCTGCCGTCGGTGTTATAGGTGTCGTCGGCGTGGGGCTGCACACCTGTTTTGGGCGTGGTATCATTCGGGCCCGCCAGGCTAGGATTAGGATTGCTGCTATCGGGCGAAGAGATACCCGAATCGGTGCGGGACTGTGCGGGGCCAGAGCCAGCCGCCGGATGATTCAAGTCAACCGTTCCCATACGCTTTGCCGACTCCGGCGCTTCCACGCCCCGATCTAATGTGTGGTCGGGCGACGTCTGGGGGGCATTTTGCGGCTTCGGACCCGATTCGGACGTGGTGCCATCCGTGGAGGTTAAGGATACGGCAGCGCCGGAAGGGCTGTCTACCGGACCATTCGTGGTAGCCATTGCACTGCTGGTGTTAACCACAGTTGGCCGAGAGTGCTCCCAGGCTACGAAGTGGTCCATTTCTTCCTTTAACTTGGTGGTAAACCAGGCCAGTAGAGCCACATCATCGAGCAAGCCAATAACCGGAATAAAATCCGGAATCAGGTCGATAGGGCTTAGGAAATAGATGAGCACCGCTACTGCCGCTACGATAGTAGGCGTAGGTACGCCGGTATACTCGCCCGATACGGACGTGCGCACCAACCGAAACAGCACCTGTAAACTTTCCCAAGCCTCTTGGGCCAGCGTACCTAAGTCGTTTTTCTCGCTGGCTTTCTGATAAGCATCATTCAGGAGTTGCTTAATGCGGAGGGGCTTTTTTATGTATTCTTCAGCCTTGCCAAGGAAGGTTTTGAAGAGGGGAGAAGAGGCAATATTCTCGCCCTTGGGGTTTGGAGTATTCATAAGAAAACGAAGTTGTGAGTACAATGCTTCCAGCCCGCGTTGGGCTGGTGCTCGCCTGTTCTATACTGCAACCGTTCAAAATGGTTTTGGCGCGGCGGCTCCCCTGTAGGCTACAAAAAAAGCCCTGTTCCGGAGAGCAGGGCTTGATGTCGGGAAAGCGGTTGGCGGCCAGTTAATTGGTTTCAACGCGACCAGCCGCGTAGAAGTTGCGATTGTAATACGCTTGGCGTAAGGAACTTATCATGACGCCGCCGCTGGTAGCTGAATGGGCAAACTTGCCATCTTTCAGATAGATACCAACATGATAAATAGGCTGGCCGGGGCCGCGACGGAAGAATACCAAGTCGCCTTCCTCCATCTCAGCCTTGCTGATGCGCTTTACGCTCTGAAACATGGAGCGCGAGCTGCGTTGGAGGGTAATGCCGTAAACTTCCTGAAAAACGCGGCTCACAAAGCCAGAGCAATCGGTGCCGCGGCGGGTACTGCTGCCGTAGCGATAAGGAGTACCGAGCCAGTCGGTGACGGTGCGCAGCAGCGCTTTATTCTCGTCGAAATCAAGCTTCAGACCGAGGGTCTGGGCGTAGTAGTTATAAGCCAGCGAATCGCGTGAACTAGCAGCGGTATGATCGTCGGCGGGCGGAACCGGCATATCCGGTGTCCAGGAGGGGAAGAGGGAGGCTTCGGCTAAAATGGGAACCGGAGCGGCACTGGTATCAGTAGGGAGGGTGCGTTCGTAGAAGAAGGAGAGGGTCAGCGAGGCAGCGGCGAGGCAATAGAGAAGGCTATGTTTCATTGTCCGTCGTAGGGGAGCAAAATCGATTTTCGGGCGTAGCCGCAAGCGGCGAAAAGGTGGGTCGTATGAGCGAAAAGGGTGGACTGATTGTCCAGGAAAAAAGGGGTGAAAAAGCAGTTGTTTAGGGGGCATAACCGACCGATTATAACCAGCCCTATAGGTTAAAGCTAAGCCATAAAAAATTGGGTATCCAAGTTTTACCTCCTAATTGGATGAATAAACTTCTAATAGTATAAATTTATAAGCGTAAAATTATAGCTGAACCATGACTCAAAGCTCAACGTTTGGCGTATACTACGCCGCCCAAATTCTTGCCCATGAAGCCGCCTCGAATTATTGAGAACTCTCCTCTCGCTCGCATCGCTCGCATCGTGCTGCAGTCGCGGAGTGTGGCTATGGTTTTGGGCAATAGTATTCACCTAAGTGGGACCACTCGCGACGAGTTTTTGCAGGACCCGTATTGGGTGGCCCACGAGATGTGCCACATCCGCCAGTTTCGGGAGCACGGGCCTGCCAAGTTCTTATGGAAGTACTTGGTCGAATCGGCGCGGGTAGGATACTTTAACAACCGTTTTGAGGCCGAAGCCCGCCTCGCCGGTCGCCTTGATGCCCACCTCTACGCCGGCAACAAGCCTCTTCCCGATCCTGAGCATATGCACAAGGGCGCCCGCGGATGAAGCTCTAGTATATAAATAAAGGCTGGGGGCTTTTTCAACTGAAAAAGCCCCCCAGCCTTTATTTCGTTATGGACGGCTAAACTTTATAGCGCAGCAAGTCGGCCGCCGTCCGCAACCAAGGTCGTACCATTGATGAAGCTGGACTCAGCGGCGGCCAGAAAGCAGATGGCCGCTGCCAATTCTTCGGGGCTACCTACTTGGCCGGTTATCTTCTCGCGGCCACTTTTCACATTCGGGTTGTCCCAGAGCATGGGGGTATCTACTGCGCCGGGCGCTACGGCATTGATGCGAGCTTGGGTATGCTTAATTTCCTGACTGAGGCCGCGTACAAATGCTTCCATCGCGCCCTTGCTGGTAGCGTAAGGCACTACATTAGCCGTTGTCTGGTGAGCGTGCACGGAGCTGACTGTCACAATGCTACCGTGCTTCATGTGCGGCAGACAGAGCTGACAAAGCCGAAACAGGGCCCGCATATTTACATTCATGAGGGCATCCCAGTCCTTGGGGGGCAAATCTACCAAAGGCACATAGGTCATTTCGGCGGCATTATTAATGAGCACATCTACTCTGTGCCAGCGCGCCAGGGTTTTGCGAACGGCGGCTTGGAGGTGAGCGTCTTTGCCCACATCCGTCCGAATAAAAAGTGCCTCGCCACCGGCCGCTTTGATTTCGCTCACCACTTCGCGTCCCTCCTCAGTAGTACGCCCCAGCACTACTACGCAGCCGCCCTCGCGCCCGAGTTGCACAGCCACCGCCCGACCAATACCTGAGGTGGCTCCGGTAACGATGCATACTTTGTTTTCGAACCGTTTGGACATAGGAGGTGCGCTGGGGGCTTTTTTGGAAGAGAAAACGGAAAGAGGCTGATGCCTTTCGCGAAGGAAAAGCCACGACATCCCCTAATTGTTCAGCTCAAGCTGCTACGAGCCCACGCGATATCTGCTCCGTAACCATCCTACGAGTCGGCTCGAGGTGGCCAATGTATGGCTGAATGCTGCCGGCCATCTAGGTCCTGATCTGTCGCAAATAGCTGAGTCAATTAGTCCCCAACGCCGCTAGCCGTCCTGTACTAAAGCTCACACCCAAATTAATAGTGACGAGCTACAAAAGTCCGTTTTTAAGGCTGGGTAGAGTACGCAGTGGTGGGCTAACGTATTGATGGATACGAGTGAAAGCTGCGACCCCGCTTCTAGAAAAAGTAGGGCTTATTCGCAACCCGGCTTCAAGTAAATACGATATAGACCCTAGTGCGACCCGCCGGTCACACGTAATTATTCGCTCTATCACCCTCACCACTATTATGGAAAACAAGCCAAATCAACCCAACCCCGGATCTACTTCCTCTTCTACTGGCGCAAACGCTGGTGCTTCTTCCCAGAAATCTTCTTCAACTCCAGGCTCGACGACCAAAGCATCAGGTGCTGCGGGCTCAGCTAGCACTGCCAGTGGCAGCTCTAATGATTCTAATCGTCAGAACGACAGCTACAATCAGGACCAAAACCGCGAGCAAGGCGGTGCCACTGGTGCCGTAAAAAACTGGGTTGATCAGTTGGGCCTGAATGATACGCTCAACCAACTTCCCCAGTCGGTAAAAGACCTGAGCAGCAAGGCTACCAGCCAGTTCGGCAAGCTGACCACTACCCAGCAGATTGTGGGTGGTGCCCTGCTTATTGGTGGCTTAAGCTGGCTGGCGTTGCGCTCCAAGAGCAGCGACAAAGGCTACAAGTCTTACAAAGGCAAGAGTGGCAAAAAAGATAAATCAGGATACCGCGGCTCAGTTAGCTCCGAGTCGGCCAAATATGGCTCTAAGGGTAGCTACGGCTCCAGCAACTACGGCTCAGGCGGTAGCTACGGCTCTGGTTCCGGCAGCAGCTACGGTTCGAGCGGCAGCTACAGCTCCGATTCCGACAAATCTAATTCCGGCTACCGTCCGGCCCCAAGCAGCGGCAGCAGCTACCGCTCAGGTAGCAGCAGTGGCAGCGACTACGGTTCGTCTTCCGGCAACCAGTCGGGCTATCGGGGTGGTATGGGCAGCAGCTCAGCCAGCTCATCTGATTATGACAGCAGCCTGTAGGTTGTAAAAAAGCCCCCGGGGCACAAAAAAAGCCAGACGCTGTCACGTCTGGCTTTTTTTGTGCCCCGGGGGCTTTTTATGATCTCCTACATGCAAGAACTAACGGAGTTTAGATAGTGAGAGGAGGGGGAAAAGGCTGATTACAAGGAGATTAAAATAAATTAATCTCAACCATTCGGCCACTTAGCAGTTGTACTGTCATTCAATACTTTTCTACCATCCACTTTCACTATGAAAAAGAAACTCATCATCCTCAGCGCATTTGCTCTTGTAGGCACTACCGGCATCGCCACCGCCCAGACCATGACAACGGCCCCTGCCGCCACGGCTACTTCAACCCAAAAAGATTTAGCTGCCAGTGCCGCTTTATCAACTGAGCATACTACTTTATTAACTGCGCTGAAGGCTGCGGGCTTAGCTGAACAAGCGAAAGCCAAAGGACCATTTACTGTATTTGCCCCCGATAATGCGGCCTTCGAAAAGCTGCCGGCTGGAACAGTAGATAACCTGCTGAAGCCTGCGAACAAAAAGCAGCTCACTAAAATCCTGACCTATCACGTAGTGCCCGGCAATGTAATGGCGGCGGACCTGAAAGATGGTCAAACAATCAAAACGGTTCAGGGTGAATCGCTTACCGTGAGTCTGCAAGGCGGCACTGTTACTATTCGCGATGCGAAGGGCGGCACTGCTACCGTGACAACTCCCGATATCAAGGCTACCAACGGAACTGTGCACTCCATTGATGCGGTTTTGATGCCCGCCAAATAAACTGCTTGTTTATTGTCCAGTGAAAAAGGCCTGCTTCCATGAAGCAGGCCTTTTTTAATACAATCGCTTCGGCCGCTGCGGCTTTGCCCCCATGAGTAAGGAACCTCGCAACGATATCAGGTCGTATTTTTACCATTCACTAGCCGAACGAAACCGCCGGTAATTGCGCTTATGCGTTAACATTTTCGAATACTTATGTCCGCTGCCGATTCTGCTACTGCCTTGCTCGCCCAACACGGACTGCGCCAAACGCCCGTGCGGCGGGCTGTATTGCGGGCGTTCTTGGCCAAAACCTACGCCCAATCCAGTCATGATCTGGAGCAAGGCCTAGATGCCAACACCGATCGTATTACCTTGTATCGAACCCTGAAAACCTTCGAGGAAAAAGGGGTAATTCATCGCGTTATCGACAACACTGATATTCTGCGCTATGCACTTTGCTCGCGCGAATGCGCCCGCCACGCCCACACCGATGATCATGTGCACTTTAAGTGCTCCGCCTGCTTGCACACGTATTGCCTCAACCAAGTGGCTATTCCGGCTGTAGCGCTGCCGGGGGCTTTCAGGCAACATCGCGCGAATACCTGATGACGGGGGTCTGTCAGCAGTGTCAGCCTGGGAGTACCGCATCTGTTCGCTGATACATGAAAAAAGCCCCCAGCAGTCAAAACTGTCTCTTAAGAACCCCCCTTTTAGCAGCTTAGTTTAGTGTTTTCCGCATTTGCTATGCCCGATATGCCCGTGCCGTTGCCTGCCTTATCCAATCCTAGTGCTCTGCTGCACACGCTACTAGATATATCCCTGACGGCTGTCAATCTACTTTCGCCGGTCTATAAGGCTGGAAGCGAAGAGATTGTAGATTTTACAATTGACTACATCAATCCGGCCGGACTGCGCATGGTGGGGCCGCTTGAGCAGCCCTACGCCACAATAAAAACTCACTTCCCCGATGCATTGTCCAACGGGGTCTTGGCCTTCTACCGGCAGGTATTTGAAACCGGCAGCCCCGACCAGTACAAAACTACCTATCAGGTCGGCGGACTCGACAACTTCTTTCATCTGGCCGCTCAGCGCGGTGGAGAGCAGCTGGTAGTAAGCTTCACTAATACCGCCGATCAGGATTGGAGTGCCGTAGAGCTTTCCCGCCGCGAAAGTCAGCGCCAGGAGTTGGAGGGACTCGCCCGCGTCGAAACACAGCGCCAGCAGTTGGATACGCTGTTTAACCAGGCTCCGGCCTGCATTGCCCGCCTCTCCGGGCCTACGTATATTTTTACCGTTGCCAATCCGCTCTATCATCAATTATTTGGGGGGCGACAGCTGCTGGGCAAAACCATCCGGGAAGCGCTCCCGGAGCTGGAAAGCGAGCCTTTTTTTGGTTTACTCGATGAGGTGTATCGCACGGGTGAGACCTTTTACGGCAACGAGATTCCTATTCACTTCTCTCAGGCCGACTACGAAGGGCCCAATCCGCGCTATTTCAACTTCATCAACCAAGCTACCCGCGATACCTCGGGCACTATTGATGGCATTCTGGTCTTTGCCTACGAGGTGAGCGAGCTGGTGCAGACGCGTCGGCAAATGGAGCAGGATGAAGCTCAGTTGCAGGGCTTAAACCAACAGTTGGCAACTACCAATCTCGAATTGGCGGCGGCTACGCATCAGGCGGAAATAGCTCGGGCCGAAACCGACCTCCAGCGCCAGCAGCTACACAGTATTTTTATGCAGGTACCGGCCATGATCTGCATATTTGAAGGTCCTGAGCACCGGTTTAGCCTCGTCAATCCTGCCTACCAGCAGCTGGTAGGCGAGCGCACTTTAGTGGGGCGGACTATCCGTGAGGCGATGCCGGAGCTGGCCGGGCAACCGATTTTTGGCTTGCTCGATAAGGTTTTTCGTACTGGCGAAACATTCTACGCTCAAGAAATGCTGGTGCAGCTCGATCATGCCAACACCGGCACCAACGACCTTGGAGAGAATTACTATAACTTTATTTATCAGGCGACTCGCAATCTGGATGGCCAGATTATGGGCATTCTTGTGTTTGCTTACGAGGTAACGGCACAGGTAAAAGCCCGCCAACAGGTAGAGCGGAGCCGCCAGCAAGTACAGGACCTGAATGAGGAGTTAGCGGCTGCCAATGAAGAGCTTCATGCTGCAAACGAGGAATTTCTCACCAACAACGCCGAGCTGTCTCGCACCCAGCAAGAACTTAAACAGCTCAACACGGAACTGGAAGGGCGGGTACAACGGCGCACAGCAGAACTACAGCACGCCCAAGCCGAAACCGAGCGTCAGCGCCAACGCTTGGAGCGGCTGTTTATGCAGGCTCCCGCTGCCATTTGTATTCTCAACGGTCCTGACCTCATCTACGAGCTGGTAAATCCTAGCTACCAGCAACTATTTCCTCGCAGACGGCTGCTAGGCCGGTCCATTTATGAGGCCTTGCCAGAAGTAATCGGTAATCGAGCCGGCGAAACATTTCGGAGTATATACGAACAGGGGGCACTCACGAAGAGCATGCGTTGCTCATTCCTTTTGCCCGTACGGAAGATGGAGTGCTGGAAGACCGTTACTTCAATTTTATTCAACAGGCTCGATATGATGAGCACGGACAGATTGATGGGGTGCTCGTGTTTGCCTTTGAGGTAACGGAGCAGGTAGCGGCTCGCCAGGCGAGTGAGGCCAGCACCCAAAAGCTGCGCCTTATCACGGATGCTTTGCCGGTTCTGATCAGCTATATAGATCAGGAACAGCGCTATCAGTTTGCTAATGAGGCCTACAATGTATGGTTTAAACAACGGCCGGAAACCTTGGTAAACCGCCTTATCTATGAAGTAATAGGCGACAAGGCCTACCAAGGAGTAACCCACTACATTGAGCGGGCCTTGGCGGGAGAGCGGCTGGATTTTGAGGCAAGAATGCCCTATCGGGAAGATTTTGTTCGATACATAAGAACGAGTTACGTGCCGGATATCCGGGGAGGACAGGTGCTCGGATTTTTCTCCATGGTCACGGATGTTACGGAGGCTGTGGAGGCGCGTCAGGCTACGGAAACCAGCCGACAACAGACGCAGATGCTGGCCGAAGAGCTGACCGCTGCCAATGCAGAGCTGGAAACCACCAACGACCAGCTCCGCCGCACCAATGTGGACTTGGATAATTTCATCTATACCGCCTCCCACGATCTGAAAGCGCCGATTACCAACATTGAGGGCTTGCTGCACGCGTTGCAACAACAATTGCCCCCAGCAGTCAGGAGGGCGACGTAAACTTCATTCTGTCGTTGATGCATGGTGCCGTTGATCGTTTCAAAACGACCATCGACCACCTGACGGAAGTATCGAAGCTGCAAAAGGAGCACGATCAGCCCGCCATAACTATTGATGTAGCCGACGTGATAGAGGGGGTTCGGCTTGATTTGCTGCCTCTGATGGAGCAGGCGGAGGCAGAGCTGGAAGTAGACGTAGACAGCTGCCCCACGCTTTCCTTCTCAAAGAAAAACCTGCGCTCGATAGTGTATAATCTGTTGAGCAACGCCTTCAAATACCGCTACCCCAACCGTCCGGCCCGTGTGCGGATTAGTTGCCACACGGAGGCTGCATATGATGTTATGCAAGTGCAAGACAACGGCCTGGGCCTCGACCTGACGCGGGAGCGGCAGTTGTTTACCATGTTTCAGCGCTACCACACCCATGTAGAGGGCTCCGGCATTGGGCTGTACATGGTGAAGAAGATAATGGAGAACGCGGGGGGCAAAATTGAGGTGGAAAGCGAGGTGGGCGTGGGCTCTACCTTCACCGTGTACTTCCGGCGCTGATTTTTAGAATCCCAATGGCATTGCTCAGCTAAACAGCGGCGCAAGAAAAAAGCCCCCAAGGCGCATCCGCGACTCTGGGGCTTTTTTACGAAGAGCCTCTTATTGGACTCGAACCAACGACCTGCTCATTACGAATGAGCTGCTCTACCAACTGAGCTAAAGAGGCGTCTGCTGAACACTAGCTGCTCAGGCCAACAAAGATAGGCAGCAGCCGGAAACTAGTGCAAGGCTGGGGGGCTTTTTTCTAACCTCAGCCGCTACCCAGAGCCGGGCAACGTGCCGCAGCGCTTATGCGTTTGGAAAAAGCATCTGGCCTCCATAGCCGTACTTAACTTGATCTTGAACCTCCTGCCACATGAAATCTGCTACTGTAGTCCGCGCCTTAGGTAATGGCTTCGCGGGCGCGGTTGTGCTAACGGCCGTGCACGAAACCGCTCGTCATTTTATTCCTGACACTGCCCCACGCATGGATGTGCTGGGAATGCGCGGCCTGCGCAAGCTGCTGGGCAAAGCAAATGCCCCCCAGCCCGACCATGACACCCTATTCAACCTAACCATGGCCGGCGACCTGCTGTCCAATGGCTTGTACTACAGCTTGGTAGGGACTGGCAAAAATGCTTGGCAACGCGGAATCGTGCTCGGCTTAGCCGCTGGGATAGGAGGCGTGGTGCTGCCCGGCCCTATGGGCTTGGGCGAAGCTCCTAGCAACCGTACTCCGCAAACCAAGCTGATGACCGTAGCTTGGTATCTGATTGGTGGGCTGGCTGCGGCGGGTGTGGCGCGAGCCACCCGCAAGCGCCGAAAGTAAGCCACCGAGCGTAGCAATGTGCAAGGGAGTACGTGCACGTAACCGGACGTGCTACCTTTGCCGCTGCTATGGTAAAACAGCTTCGCAAATTATTGGTCCAGGCCCTCGGCTTCGAGCGCTATATCCGCTTCGTGAGCCGCGTGTATTTGGGGTTGGTGAGCGCAGGCTGGGGACGGGCAAAATACCCGGAGTTGTTTTTTCTAGAGAAAATCATTCGGCCCGGTTTCGTATGCCTTGATATTGGCGCAAACCTAGGCTATTACTCCGTAGCTTTATCCCGCTTGGTAGGCGTAAAAGGGCAAGTGTTGGCCGTAGAGCCCATCCCTGACTTTCAAAAAATCTGGCGGGACAATGTGCGCCTAAGTGGCCACAACAACCTGACGTTATTGCCTTACGCCCTCGGGGGGCAAAATATGACTGTGCAAATGGGCACGCCCGAGCGCGACGGTCTACTGCACCACGGCATGACCAAAGTAGCGGCCTCCAACCCCAACGAGAGCTACGCTCGTACCTACGAGGTACCCATGCGCGTGCCCGACGAACTGCTGGCCGATCTGCCTCGCCTGGATTTTGTGAAATGCGACGTGGAAGGCTTTGAGCACGAAGTATTCCGCCATCTACAGGCCACCTTGCGCCGCTTTCGGCCACTTATTCAAACAGAGTTGAATGGTCTGGAGAATCGGCAAGCGGTTGTTAATTTGCTGGCGGAGCTGGGCTATAAACCATTTATGCTTTCGCCGCGTTCTGAACTTGTACCGTGCTCGACTGAGCAGCTTACCAGCGCCGTTACGGCCGATTTTTACTTTCAACCCGTTTCCCCGCCTTCCCGCCCATGACCAAGTTCCTCCTAACCCTGCTCATCATTTCGCTGCTCGTGCGCTTCGTGCTGCCCGTGGTGCTGCGTTTGGTGGTAGGAATGTTCATCAAAAAACAAGTTCGTCGCTACGGTCAGCAGTTTGGCCAGGCACCTCCTTTCGGCCAAGCCTCGCCGTTCGGGCCGCCTCCCGGTCCGGCGCCAGCTCCCGGCGAAGTGCGCGTAGAGTTTGCGCCCCCTAAGCCAAAAGCCCGCCCCGATACCAAATTCAATGGCGGTGAATACGTGGAATACGAGGAAGTAAAATAGCCAGCTTTCATAAACGCCCCCCAGTCGCATGGTTTCTCAACTGTGCAACTGGGGGGCGTTTTTATGCCCGCTAAAATCGTTTGGCCGAAACCGTCTACTTCCTGGAATAAAATAAACGACCTACCTTCGGCGTGCTTTGCCAAGCCCTGGGGGCTTTTTGGCCGTTAATCGACTCTTCTTTTCGCTGATGACTACTGTTTCTCCCGTTGCCGTGCCCTTGTGGCGGCGGATGCTGCCTCACCTGCTGGCCGTGTTGTTTTTTCTGACCCTGGCTTGTGTGTACTTTTCGCCCCTGGTGCTGGATGACCAAACCCTCGCCCAGCATGACATTGTGCAGTTCCGCGGCGGCTCGCAGGAAGCGGCAACCTACCGGGCGGAGACGGGCAAGGAGGCTCTCTGGACTAACTCTATGTTCGCCGGAATGCCCACTTACCTCATCAGCACCCGCTTCCCCGGCGATTTATCGACTTATCTGCACCAGATTTTTACCTTAAGTCTGCCGGCGGTAGTGGCCAACCTATTTCTGGCGTTGCTCTGCGGCTATATCCTGTTTGTTGCGCTAGGGGTGCGGCCTTTGGTGGCGGTAGTGGGTGCTATTGCGCTGGGCTTCACCAGCTACAACCTCGTTATTCTGGCCGCTGGCCATAACACCAAGTCTTTGTCTATTGCCTACGCGCCGCTGGTGCTGGCGGGGCTGCTGGTCACGTTTCGGCGCAACCGCTGGCTGGGCGCGGCTTTGTTTGCGCTGGGCCTCACCATGAATGTGCGCTCCAATCACCTCCAAATCACTTATTACCTGCTGTTGCTGGTGTTGGTGTTTGGCATTGTAGAGCTAGTTTATGCCTTCCGCGAAAAGCGCCTACCTGACTTTCTCGGTCGCACGGCCCTTTTAGGCGCCGCAGCCTTATTAGCCATTGGCGTCAGCTTCGGCCGCCTTTACGTCACGGCCGAATACGGTAAGTACTCTATCCGGGGCCGCTCTGAACTGACCACGCCTGCTCCTGGCGCTCCAACTGCTGCCGCTTCCGATGATGCTCCCAGCGGCTCCGGTCTCGACCGTGACTACGCTTTCAACTGGAGCTACGGCGTAAGCGAATCTATTACTTTGCTCATCCCCAACTATTTCGGCGGCGCTAGCCAAGGCGCACTGAGCGAAAGCTCGGCCACCGGCAAGGCACTTACCCAACTCGGCGTACCACCCGTTCAACTCCGCGATTATCTCAGTCAACTTCCCCTCTATTGGGGCGACCAGCCCAGCACCAGCGGGCCCGTGTACGTGGGCGCAGTGGTCTGCTTGCTGTTTGTGTTGGGGTTGTTTGTGGCCGACCGGCGCTTGCGCACTTGGCTATTGATCGGTACCATTTTGTCCATTGTGTTGGCCTGGGGTAAGAACTTCGAGACCTTCAACAATCTGATGTTCGACTACTTCCCCGGCTACAACAAGTTCCGGTCGGTGTCGATGGCCTTGGTAATTGCCCAACTCGCGATGCCGTTGCTAGCAGTGATGGCGTTAGCCCGCTTCTTGCGCGCCCACCGCGCAGCGGTGGCGCCAGTTGCTGGCCACCCAGCCCTCACGCTTCCCACCGCCGACTCCGCCGAAACCTCTGACCTTAAGCGTAAACTACTCTACGCCGTAGCAGGTACGGCGGGCTTGTGCATCCTCGCCTGGCTGCTCAGCTTAGGTGCCGATTATGCGTCTCCTATCGATGCGCAATTGCAGCAAAGTGGCTTCCCACTCGATGCCATTCGGGAAGACCGCGCTAGCCTGCTCCGCGCGGATGTGTTGCGCTCATTGTTCTTTATTCTGGCCGCGGGGGGCGTTTTGTACTTCTTTCTTCAGCGCAAGCTTTCGGCTACGGCCGCTGCTGCAGTGATGGCTGGGCTCACCCTCGTCGACCTGTGGGCGGTAGATAAGCGCTACCTCAACGACTCCAACTTTCAGCGTGAAACGGTCACGCAGCAGTTTGTGCCAACGCCTCAGGATCAGCAGATTTTGCAGGACAAGGACCTAAGCTACCGCGTGCTGAATCTGAATAACCCGTTTAACGAAGCTAACACTTCTTATTTCCACAAGAGCATTGGTGGGTATCACGGCGCCAAGTTGCGCCGCTACCAGGATCTAATCGAGCGTCAAATTTCGCAGAATAACACGCAGGTGCTCAACATGCTGAACACCCGCTACCTGATTACGCCCCCAATCCGCAAGCTAATCAGCCCTCGCAGGTACAGCGCAATCCGGCTGCACTTGGTAACGCCTGGTTTGTCAGCGAAATTCAGAAAGTGCAGAGCCCCGACCAGGAAATTGCGGCCCTTAGCAACTTCAATCCGGCTACTACGGCTGTCGTTGATGCCTCGAAATTCCCAGTCTCCAAAACTTCTTACAACGCCGCCGGCTCCACCATCCGCCTGACCAACTATTCGCCGGACGCTCTGAAATATCAGGTCAATGCTGCCCAGGACGGCTTTGTCGTGTTTTCCGAAATCTATTATAAAGACGGTTGGAACGCGTATATCGACGGCAAACCGGTGCCGCATATCCGAGCTAACTATGTGCTGCGCGCCATGCCGGTGCCCGCTGGCCAACATACGATTGAGTTCAAATTTGAGCCTCAGTCGTATGCCATCGGTAATACCGTGTCGCTGGTTTCGTCCATTATTCTGATTCTGGGCTTGATAGGGGTAGCTCTTTATATCTGGAAGAAGCGGCCAGTATTGGCTGATCAGGATTTGGTAGCCGCGTAATCCAACACCTCCGCTTGGGGGTTTCAGCCCATGACTACCGCCACGCCGCTGATTCTCCAGGAGCTTGATGAGCCGGCCGCGCGTCGCCGCGGCATTCGGTTGATCTTGCTCCGCGATGATTTAACCCATCCCGAGTTGCCCGGCAACAAGTGGCGCAAGCTTAAGTACAACTTGCTGGAAGCTCGCGCCCAAGGCCACGACACGCTCCTGACCTTCGGGGGGCTTTTTCTAATCATCTGGCCGCCGTGGCCGCCGCTGGTCGGCTCTATGGGTTTCGCACTATCGGGATGGTGCGCGGCGAAGAAAGCAGTCCTCTGAATCCTACGCTGGCCCAAGCCGCGGCTGACGGTATGACCCTGCGCTACCTCGACCGCGACGCCTATCGGCAGAAGCAGGAACCCACTTTTCAGGCTGACTTGCTGGGTCAAACGGGCCCTGCTTACGTCTTACCCGAAGGCGGCACCAATGAGCTAGCACTCCGTGGCTGCGCCGAGTTAGTACCCGAGCTAAGCGCGCAAATTTCCTTCGATGCGTTGTGCGTAGCCTGCGGCACTGGCGGCACGCTGGGGGGCTTTTTGGCAGCGCTAAGCCCGCAGCAACAGGCCGTCGGCGTGGCAGCACTGAAGAATGGCGGTTTCCTGCAAGAAGACATAAAGGCGTTGAAAACCGCCGCTGGCCAAACAGTTACCGCTCCGTGGTCGGTACAGACCCAGTATCATTTCGGTGGGTACGCCAAGTTTTCGCCCGAGCTACTAACGTTCATCCAGCAGTTTCAGCAGCGCCACGGCATCCTGCTCGATCCTTTGTACACGGGCAAACTGCTGTACGGCGTTCTTGATTTGCTAAACCAGGATTACTTCGCCGCGGGCAGTACCGTGGTGGCCGTGCATACGGGCGGTTTGCAGGCCTGGGCTGGTTTTAGCGCCCGTTTTGGGCAGCGTAGCGCGTGGTGGCCGGATGTGATTCATAACCAAGAAGTGAAGTAGATCTTAGCGCGGCGAATTAAAAGCAACCGGATAGTTGTTGTGACTCAACAGTGACTGGCAACGTATGCAGGCCAGTTGTTGCCATTGTTTTCTACTCACCATTGTTCTCCGCCTGAATGATTCGCTTGCTCCGCCGTTTAGTGCCGTTGTTGTTTTTGGTGGGGCTAGGTTGGTTTTTGTGGGAGAAAGTGCAGCCCACGCTGGCCGAGCTACAAAATCCGCTACGGCCTACTCCGCAAATCACCGTGACCCATAATACGGTGCTGACCAAAGTGGAAAGCCTGGGCCGCATGGAGTTGGTGCGCTTCCGCTTTAAAGACGTGGTAGAGTACCGCAAAAGCACCTACCGCTTTCTACCCGACTCCAAAGTAGCCCTTATTGTAGCCGGCGAGGCGGTGGGCTGCCTCGATATGACCAAAGTGCGCGCCCAGGATGTCGTGTTCGAGGGCGACTCCATCATACGAGTAGCTTTACCCGCGCCCGAGCTGTGCACTTGGCGCGTCGATCATAGTCAAAGCAAAGTCTACAGCACTGAGAACTCGTTTTTTCAGGATGCTGAGCTCATCGATGAAGGCTACCGCTACGCCGAGCGCAACGTGCGCCAAACAGCTCTGCAATCGGGCATCTTGCCGCAGACGACTCAAAACGCCGAAAAGATTCTGCGGCCCATGCTCGAAACCATGACCGGCCGCCGCGTGGTGCTGACCCAGCAAATAGCTCCACCCCAGCGGCCAACAAAGCGCTAGGGGGCTTTTTTACTGCCACTTTATTTTCTGGGTAGCTCGGCCGGCGTGCAGTCGCTCGGGTACCTGCTCCAAAATGAGCTGCTGCAAGTTGGCGAGCAACTGGGTGCGCACGAAGCCATGATGCACGACTAAGCTGACTTCGCGCACCGGCTCCGGAGCCTCAAAACGCTTTACCATCGGGTTAGTATCGGCTTCTTCCAGCACCGAAAGCTCAGGTACTAGCGTGTAGCCATTGTTGCGACGTACCAATTCCTTCAAGGTTTCGATAGAGCCGCTTTCGTAACTGTACGGGTGAGCGCCATCGGGCGGCGCACAAACAGTGAGTACCTGATTGCGAAAGCAATGGCCTTGCTGTAGCAGCCACAAGCCAGCTCCCGAAAGGTCGGTGGGGCGGAGGGTGGCGTGCGCGTACAAGGGGTGTGAGGCCGATACATAGCCCAGGAATGGTTCTTCCAGTAGCGGTAACTCACGTAGCTGTTGGTCGTCCAGCGGCGTGATAAGCAGCCCTATATCGAGCTGATGCGCTTTGAGTTGGCGAACTAGTTCTTCTGATTGAAGCTCCTCCACGCGTACTCGTAGTTGGGGATGCTGCTCAGCCAAAGCCACCAAAAACAACGGTACCAGATAAGGAGCCAGCGTAGGGATAATGCCGAGTCGTACTTCCCCTACTAGCTCACCTTTCTCAACCTCTACAACTTCGCGCAACAACTGTACTTCGCGGAGCACATGGCGCGCTTGCCGAATTACTTTAACGCCCACAGCCGTAGGCTCCAGACGTTTTTTCTTGCGGTCGAAGAGTAGCACACCCAACTCATCCTCCAGTTTTTGAAGTTGCATACTCAGGGCCGGTTGCGTTACGTGGCAGCTGCTAGCGGCGCCCACAAACTGCCGGTGCATATCAAGCGCAATAAGATATTCCAGCTGTTGCAGATTCACCGTTCGAAGATAAACTATAAGCATTGCTGATACTATTATCAAAACAAATGATTTGATTTATACTTCCAACAACAGCATCTTTGACAGTAATTATATAAGATTGTCTTCGCACAACTCTCGTATAACCGACTAATCACTTAACACTAGCTTACTATGGACCAAGATCAGAATCCCACATCTGGCAACGGTACGGGTACAGCCGTAACCGGCGCTGGTACTTCGCAGGATACGCGTACGGCGGCCGGCGAAAATGCTCAGACCCTTACTACCCGTCAGGGGCATCCCCTCACGAATAACCAGAACACGCGTACCGTAGGCAGCCGCGGTCCCGCGACGCTGGAGAACTATCAGTTTATCGAAAAAATCAGCCACTTCGACCGGGAGCGAGTTCCGGAGCGCGTGGTGCACGCCCGCGGCGCCGGCGCCCACGGCGTATTTGAAGCGTACGGCAAAGTAGGCGACGAGCCTATTGAGAAGTATACCCGTGCTAAGCTGTTCAATACTAAGGGAAAAGAGACGCCGGTGTTTGTGCGTTTCTCCACGGTAGGCCACGGTGGGCACTCGCCCGAAACCCTGCGCGACCCGCGCGGCTTTGCGGTGAAATTCTACACCGAAGATGGCAACTGGGACCTAGTAGGTAACAACCTGAAGGTGTTCTTTATCCGCGACGCGATGAAGTTCCCGGATCTGATTCACTCCCAAAAGCCTGACCCAGTACACAACCGTCAGACCGGGGAGCGCATCTTCGACTTCATCAGCAACACGCCGGAAGCTATGCACATGGTGAGCTTCCTGTTCTCGCCTTGGGGCATTCCAGCCAACTACCGGCAGATGCAGGGTTCGGGCGTAAATACCTACAAGTGGGTAAACCAAGCCGGTGAAGCTGTACTGGTGAAATATCACTGGGAGCCGCTGCAAGGCATCAAAAACCTGACGCAAGCTGAAGCTGAGGCCATTCAGGCCAAAAACTTCAACCACGCCACCCAGGACCTGTTCGATAATATCAAGAAGGGTAACTTCCCGCAGTGGGAGTTGCGCGTGCAGATCATGAGCGACGATGAGCATCCGGAGCTAGACTTCGATCCGCTCGACGATACCAAGATCTGGCCTGAGGATCAGTTTCCGCATCTGCCCGTAGGCAAGATGACGCTCAACAAAAACCCCGAGAATTATTTCGCAGAAGTAGAGCAGGTAGCCTTCGGTACCGGTGTGCTGGTGGATGGTCTGGACTTCTCGGACGACAAAATGTTGCAGGGTCGTACGTTCTCGTATTCCGATACGCAGCGTTACCGCGTGGGTACCAACTACTTACAGCTGCCCATCAACGCGCCCAAGAAGCACGTAGCCACTAACCAGCGCGACGGTCAGATGGCTTACCACGTCGATTCGGCGCCCGGCCAGAATAACCACATCAACTACGAGCCTTCCTCGCTCAATGGACTGAAGGAAGCGCCCCGCACGGCTCCCGACCATACGCCGGAGTATACGGGTCGCCTGATCCGTCAGACCATCGATCGGCAGAACAACTTCAAGCAAGCCGGCGAACGGTACCGCTTACACGAAGATTGGGAGCGCAACGATCTGATCAGCAACATGGTGGGCGCACTAAGCGACGCTAATGAGGTGATCCAGAAAAAGATGATTGAGTTGTGCACCAACTGCGACCCGGATTGGGGCAATCGTCTGGCCCAAGGCTTAAAGCAAACCGCTAGCGGTGCCCAAGGTGCTACGCAAGCCAATGAAAGCAAAAGTGCCGAAGCTGTGGCACAAGCCGAAGAAGTAGCTCACGAGGCTCGTCCTTATTAATAGAAAATAACCGTAAAAAAGCCCCCAGAAATCTTCTGGGGGCTTTTTTGCTTTATAAATAACTACTGTTATTCGTCTTCATCGTCCGTCTTTTCCTTGCCCAGATCATCCAGAGCCATCTTGATTAGGTCGGACTCGTAGCCTTTGCTGGTCATGAAAAGCTGGAGCTTCTGGCGGCGCACGCGGGGGTTCTTCTCCTTTTCCTGGCGGTCCTTTTTTTCTAGCACGTCCACCAGGTTTTGGTAATACTCGTCGCCGTCTATCTCCTTCATGCCCTGCTTGATGCAGTACTCAGAGATGCCCTTGAACTTTAAATCCTGCAGAATGCGGCGGCGACCCCACTTTTTAAGTCGGTATTTGCCCCGCACAAAACTCTTGGCGTAGCGCTCCTCGTCCAGTAGCTTCTCCCGGCTCAGACGAATGATGATTTCGCCGGCTTCGTCTTCGGTTAGACCGTAGCTACGCAGTTTCTCTTCAACTTCCTTGAACGTACGTTCTTGGTAGGTGCAGAAAGCGGCTATTTTTTGAAGCGCTTCGGGCGGTGTATAAAATTTCTTAGCGGGCTGCTGCATGCTTTGTGAAAAGGTGTTTAGTAGTAACTCAACCCACGCACAAAAGGATCAAATGCTGGGCTTACTACTTATTGCTGCGGCCCCAAAACGCATATTATACAGCACGACGGAGCCCAGAATAATAGCGTACGCGACAGCCTGAATAGTAGTCGCGGCCTCATTGAAATAAAGAAAAGCCAGCAGAAAGCTTACTACCGGATTCAAATACATCAGAATACCTACTGTGCCCGAAGGCAGCGTATTTAGAGCATATAGATTTAGAAATAGCGGTAGTACCGTAAAAACAGTACTCAAAATAGCCGTTATCAGCAGCAAATGCAGGTCGTGAAAACCGGCTAGGGGAGAGGCGCCTAATAAGCTGGCGGTGGGCAAAATAAAGGCGGCAGCGAGCGAAAGCTGCACCGTGAGCAGCACTAGCCGGTCGTAGCCTTGCAGGCGGCGCTGGGTGATAAGGTACAGGGCGTAAGTGGACGCTACCACCAAGCTCATCAGTAATGTGCGCGCCGAGCCCGTACCCAGCAACGCGCAGCTCAAGGCGCTCAACCCGATGGCCAGCCACTGATTGCGCCGCAGCTTTTCGCGCAGCACCAGAAACCCGAGCAACGCCGTCAGGATAGGACAGATGAGGTAAGCGAAGGAGCCTGCTTGCACACTTACTTTATTGATGACATAAATGAATAGCAGCCAGTTGGACGTAAGCAAAATGCCCCCCAGTAAGGTGCTGCCAGCCACCCCGCGCCGCTCGCCTATGGGTGCTGTACGCCACTTGCGCCACGTGGCGCGCACGGCCGAGGTGCGGAACAGCAGATTAATGATCAGTAAAATCAGGAGGGAAATGAGGACCCGAAAAAAAGAATCTGCCCACTGCTGTAGCTGGCGAGCATACGAAGCGGAATGGGGAAAAAGCCCCAAATAAGAAAAGCCGCGAGTGCGGCCAGGTGGTAGCGAGTAAGTTGCACAACGAAGAAACAAACGGTAAAGACCGCAAAGATACCACACGCCTTACCTTTGCTCTCCATGCTATCCTTCTCCGATCTGCCCGCTCTCACCGGCGGCACCTTGCTCCAAACGCCTCCCGAGGCGAGTCGCGTGCAGCACCTGCTGCTCGACAGCCGGCGCGTGGGGCAGCCAGCCGGCTCCCTGTTCTTTGCCATCCGCGGAGCCCAGCACAACGGCCACCGCTACCTGCCCGACCTGTATAAGCGCGGCGTGCGTCTGTTTGTAGTTGATAGGGTAGAGGAGATACCGGGGGGCAAATTGGCATTCCCCGAGGCCGGCTTTCTGCTGATTCAGGACAGTCTAGCGGCTTTGCAGGCGTTGACGGCCTGGCATCGGCAGCAGTTTACTATTCCGATAGTTGGTATCACGGGCTCCAATGGCAAAACCATTGTAAAAGAGTGGCTGGCCCAATTGCTCAGCTCCGATGAGCTGATTTGTAAAAGCCCGCGCAGCTACAATTCGCAAGTGGGCGTGCCGCTATCCGTGTGGGAGCTGAACGCAACACACACGCTGGGAATTTTTGAGGCGGGTATTTCGGAGCGGGGCGAAATGGCGAAGCTCGCGGCTGTTATTCAGCCCACGCTCGGCATTTTCACTAACCTCGGTACGGCGCACGATGCGGGTTTTTCTTCGGCGGAAGAGAAAGTGCAGGAGAAAATGCAGCTTTTTGAAGCGGTAGATACGCTCTTCTACTGCCGCGACCATGAAGCCATTCACAGTGCTGCCCAGCAGATGCTTGGTCCGGCCCGCACCTTTACGTGGAGTCGGCAGCATCAGCAGGAGGCAAATTTGGGCGTCACGGTAACGGAAGCCAGCGCCGAGCGCACGGTGGTGCATGTGCGTTTGGTCCGCTCGAGAGTTGAGGAATACACCTTTACCTTGCCCTTCGCCGATGAGCCTTCGGTAGAAAACGCTCTGCATTGCTTGGCCGTGCTGCTGTGGTACGCCGTGCCAGCCACCGAGATTCAGCGCCGCCTCGACCGGCTGTTGCCCGTAGCCATGCGCCTGGAGATGAAGCAGGCCCTCAACGACTGCTACGTTCTCGATGATACCTACAACAACGACCTGGCGGGTCTCACGCTGGCCCTTGATGCCCTGGCCCGCCAACCTCGCCGCGGGCAGCGCACGCTTATTCTCTCCGACGTGCTAGAGTCGGGCTTACCGGCAGCGGAGTTGTACGCTCGGATTGCAGCCCAACTGCCCGCGCACGGTGTCGGGCGGATTATCGGTATTGGCGAGGCGATAAGCGCGCACCAGCAGTTATTTAGCGAGTTCCGGAGGGCTTTTTATGCCAGTACAGAAGCGTTTCTGGCGGCTTTTCAGCCGGAGCAGTTTCGCCACGAAACGATTCTGGTAAAGGGTGCCCGCCGGTTTGAATTTGAGCGGATTGTGGCTGCTTTTCAGCAAAAAATCCACGGTACGGTGCTGGAGGTGAACCTGGATGCGTTGGTGCACAACCTCAACTACTACCGCGCCCGCCTCGCGCCCGGCACCCGTCTGATGGTGATGGTCAAGGCATTTGCCTACGGCAGCGGCAGCTACGAAGTAGCCAACCTGCTCCAGTTTCACCGCGCCGACTACTTGGCCGTGGCCTATGCCGATGAAGGCGTAGAGCTACGGCAACACGGCATTAGCCTGCCGATTATGGTGATGAACCCGTCGCCCGACAGCTTCCAAAAGCTACATCAATATCATTTAGAGCCCGAAATCTACTCCTTCGAGCGTCTGCACGATTATCTTCTGGCCGCTGAAGAGCAGCCGATGCCAGCTATTCACCTGAAACTCGACACGGGTATGCGGCGGTTGGGCTTTGCTGAAGAAGATCTGGATAAGCTGTGTGCCTTATTGCGGAAAAAAGCCCCCAGCTGCGTGTAGCCAGTATGCTGACCCATTTGGCCGGCGCCGACGAAGAGCAGCACAATGAATTTTCGCACCAGCAGCTAGCCGCCTTTCAGCGAATGACGCCGCTGGTGGAAGCGGCTTTAGGCTACCCTGTGTTGAAGCATGCGCTAAATTCTGCTGGCATCATCCGCTTTCCAGAGGCTCATCTCGACATGGTGCGCCTGGGAATTGGCCTGTACGGAGTAGAAGCATCGGGCCAGGATTCAGCGGCTCTGCGACCCGTTAGCGCATTGCATACGGTCATTTCTCAAGTTAAAAAGTTGCCTGCTGGTCAAACAGTTGGCTACGGGCGTCGGGGTGTCGCTACCGACTTTGAGCGGCGCACGGCCACTATAGCCATTGGGTATGCCGACGGCTATGATCGGCGTTTTGGCAACGGCGTAGGCGAAGTAGTGATACGCGGCCTACGGGCGCCAATCATCGGCAACGTGTGTATGGATATGTGCATGGTCGATGTCACCCACATTCCCGATGCACAAGCCGGCGACGTAGTAGTCGTATTTGGCGAGGAGATGCCATTGGTAGAGTTGGCTTCCCGCATCGGCACCATACCCTATGAGCTACTGACGAATGTAAGCGAGCGAGTAAAGCGCATATTCATAAGTGAATAATTGCTTTGTAAATAAAGGTTCTATATTTCTCTATCTATCCCTTAATATAATTTAAAAATGTAAAATAGAAATGAGTATCACTAGCATCGATATAGCCACCAAAATGCACCGACGAAATTTTAAATTTTCTTAAGCGCTCTTTAGGTTACTAGGTTTTTTTAATATTTGTTGCCAATGCATTTACATTACTAGCGGGGTTCAATTGCTATATAAACTTAGCGCAAAGCAATCCTCTTATTCTTGGTTTATAAATAAAATGGCACTGAGAACAGAAAAAGTTTTTTTTCTGTTCTCAGTGCCATTTTTGCGTGCCTCTGGTGCATGTTTTGTATAGGGCGGAATTTCCGATCTGATGTGGCAGCATCTTATGTATTAAGGTTGCCATTTGGTCGGCCCCGATTAGCCTACTCCACTACTCACCCCTTTTTGCATGAAGAAAATTATCTACTCATCTTTTTTAAGCTTTTGTCTGGTAATTGCACTGCTTGTGGCAGCTCCAGCTCGAGCGGCGGCACCAGCATTAGATGGATTGTGGAAGGGTCCTTTACCTGTGCCCGGAGGCCAGTTGGAGGTAGTATTCAGGGTAGTGGCTCTCACGGGGGGCTCTTTCTTTGCTACGCTTGATGTACCGCAGCAAAAGATCAGCCGTATGGCAGTCAGCGTGGAAGTACGAGGTGATACCATCGTATTCATGGCTCCCGAAGCCGGCAGTCAGTTCATGGGCTTGGTTTCAGCCGATGGGAAAGCATTAACGGGTACTTGGCAACAGCCTGGCTACCAAGTAGCCTTGACACTTGGTTACACGTCGGCCCCGATTAGCACGGCTAAAAGCGCTCGGCTCACGCCTCCTTATCGCGAGGAGGAAATAGCTGTGCCCAACACCGACGCTAATCTAACTTTGGGCGGTATGCTCACGGTGCCAGCTGGTGAAGGCCCATTTCCTGCTGTTGTATTGATTTCGGATATGGGAGCCCAAGATCGTGATGCCACGGTAGGTGACTACCGCCCCATGGGCGCGCTGGCCGACTTCCTGACTCGTCGTGGTATCGCCGTGCTTCGCTTCGACGATAGAGGAGTTGGTAAATCAGGTGGTGACTATAACGAGGCAACGCCTCCCGCCTTATTAACCGACCTACAGGCAGCTATGCGTGCACTGCGTAGCCGTCCTGAAATTAATGCTGCTAAAGTTGGGGTTGTTGGACATGGAGAGGGTGGCAACCTTGCTTTGCTAGCCGCCGCCGATGAAGAGGCTCCTAATTTCGTGGTTACAATGGCCGCCAGTGGAATATCCGGCCGCGACTTAGTGCTGCAGCAGCAAGCCGATTTATATCGCTCTTTGGGGGCTAGCGTGACGCAGATGCAAATAGGCGTTATGCGCCGGCAAGCCATCCTAGATGTTATTCGTCAAACGCCTGATAACACCAAGGCTCAGCGCTTAGTGGCTATTATGCTACGAGAAACGAATCCATCTATCGACATGGCCACGGCTAAGATTAGCGCTGGCTTGTTGACCACCGACCGGTATCGCTATTTCCTTGATTTTAATCCAGCTGATAAATTGCCTAGTGTGAAGTGCCCTGTATTATTGCTTTCTGGTACTGCCGACACTTATATCGAAGCCGACGTCAATCTTAATTCGCTGCAGAAAGGCCTGAAAAGCAGTTCTTCGGTAAATAGCCGCAAATTGCCTGGTGTAAATCATATGTTTCAGGCTGACCCATCGGAGTGGACAGTGGTAAACGGCCAACCGCAGCCAACTTTCTCCCCTCAGGCTCAGGAGGCAATTCGGCAGTGGATTATAGTGCAAGCTACCGAGAAAGCTAAATAGAAGGCAAGCAAGGCAATAGCCTCAAAGAACCGTTGTGGAACCCTGTGCGTAGAACAGGGTTCCACAACGGTTCTTCTGCTATGAAAAAGTCCCTGTTTGCAATTCTTAGCGCCGCTGCCTTATTGGCTAGCTGCGACAACCTGAAAAATCCGGCCACCAAAAATGAGCCCGAAGAAGCTACTGCTGATACAGCAGTGGTCTATCGGGAAGGTGAGGCTGGTCCTGCCGTCGCGGTTGCCGACGGTGACTTAATTGATACGGATGCGCTGAATTTGCTCGACGTCGATTTCCCAGAAGTTAATCTTCCGGACGTGTCAGTGCGTGGCAATGACCAGTACAGTGTGTATGGCATCGAGGAAACGGTGCTGTTTGATACTGATAAGGCTACCATTAAGCCGAGTGCGGCCAAAGCATTGGAGCAGATATCGGCTTCTATTGGGCAACGGTCGGCTGGTAAGCAACTGCGTATCATTGGTCATGCTGATTCGCGAGATACCAAGTCGTACAACAAAGAGCTAAGTGAGCAGCGTGCTGAGGCTGTGAAAAACTGGCTGGTTCAGAACGGTAAGATCGAAGCTTCGCGCGTGGCTATTCAGCCCATGGGCGAGTCGAAACCTGTCGCGTCGAATGCAACGGCCGCTGGTCGCCAGCAGAACCGTCGCGTTGAAATAGCCGTGATCAATAAGTAAAGCAGGCTCTTGAGTTAGGCTCTGCTATCACAAAAAAGCCCCCCAGAATTTTTCTGGGGGCTTTTTATTAGTGAATAAACTAATGATTGGATAACATAAGAATTACTTAATCATATCTACTTCCGCCTTGATCATAGCGTTGTAGCGCAAGCCGCCAGCGCCCGACATAGTCATCAGTGTCCAGCCTTTACCGAGCGTATAGCTCCAGGTCCGACTCTCCTTAAATTCGAACGTTGGCCGCATGATCTGACCGTAAGGGGTATAGTTATCGTCGAAATTGGTGGTGTAGAACTTGTCACCGCTTACGATCCACTCCATGGCGACATAGAACCCTTCGTCCGGCGCTACGATGTTGTACTGAGTTAAATCAATGGTAAACCATTGTCCGCCGCCCGGCGCCGATACCACGACGTTCTCAGTGAGCAAATCGGAGTTTGGCGAGCTGTAGTTGCCATCGGGAGCATAGATGCGCACTCGGAAAGGCTCGCGCGGAAAGCCGTGTTCCCCAATGTAAAAAGATACGGAGCGCACGTTACCCAGCTTTTTGCCTTTTTCATTTTTTACAAAGAACGCGTATTGGCTACCCGGCATTCCCTGAATCATGCCGTCGCCGGGCGTGTTGGAGCGTGCGCCTAATTTCAAGTCCTTCACCTTGCTGGCTTGTACTTTTACTTCAGCCAGTTCATACACCCGTTTGGAAACTTCAATTACCATGTCGGCTTGGCTAACGCCACGCTTCACCAGCACTGCCGTGCGCTCATACCCCAGCGCCAGAACGATCAGGGAGTCCTGCGCATTTTTGGTGGGACCGTTCATCTGAAAGATGCCGATTTCGTTGGTAAGAGCACCACTCTGCTCCACCTTCAAACCAATGGAAGAGAAGGGGATGGGCTCTTTTGTCTTCTTGTCGATAATGCGACCGGATAGCCGAGTCTCCTGGGCCATGCTTAGTGCCGGAAGCAGCAGACAGAGGGTAAAGGTGAATAGTACGCGTTGGAACATAAAGGGAAGTTTACAGACCGGAAGACAAGTTTGTAAGAGAAATAGGTAGGTAAAAGCTGACCTTAGAAACAGCTTAATAAGTAGAGTAAAGCAGGTAAATGTTACTTGTACATATCTACCTCGGCCTTAATCATGGCATTGTAACGCATGCCATTGTTAGCCAAGGTTATTAAGCTCCAGCCACGCCCGATGGTGTAGTTCCAAGTCCGGCTCTCCTTGAACTCGAACGTTGGCCGTAAGATCTGCCCATAAGGAGTGTAAGTGTCCATAAAATTGGTGGTGTAGAACTTATCGCCCGTCACGATCCACTCCATAGCAACATAGAATCCTTCGTCCGGCGCTACGATGTTGTACTGAGTTAAATCAACTGTGTACCAGGCGCCACCTTTAATAGCCGATACCACAACGTTTTCGGTCAGCAAATCGGAGTTTGGCGAGCTGTAGTTGCCATCGGGAGCATAGATCCGGATGCGGAAGGGCTCACGGGGGAAGCCGTGCTCACCAATAAAGAATGATACTGTGCGTACTAAACCTAGTTTCTTGCCTTTGTCATTCTTGACGTAAAAAGCATATTGGGTGCCTGGCATCCCTTGAATCATGCCATCGCCAGGTGTATTGGAGCGGGCACCAAGTCCGATAGGCTTCACCTTACTGGCCTCAACTTTGACTGCGTTCAGCAAATAGTCGCGCTTTGGCACTTCAATGATAATTTCCTCCAGATTCTTGTCGCTTTTTCTAACTAGAATGGCTGTACGCTTAAAGCCCAACGCCATTACAATCAGAGAATCTTTCTGATTTTTTTCCGGCATGGCTATCTGGAAATAGCCGTATTCGTTGGTTAAAGCACCCGCTTGCTCTTCTTTCAAGCCGATGGAAGCATACTGAATAGGCTCCTGCGTTTCTTTATCAACCACCCGACCTGAAATTCTATCGGCCTGCGCAAAGCTGAAATAGGGCAGCATTAGAGCAGAAACGACTAGATAAAGTACACGTTTGAACATAGCAGGAATGAGTAGTTGTACCCCAAAACTACAATGAATGTGCCAATGTCATCCCTGTTTTCCTTGAATAGTTATACCTGTGCAATTTTCTGATGGAATAATTCTAAGACACTCAAACTGCTTCTTATATACAGATGAAGAAAACCATCTTTTGGCCGAAACCTAAATGGGGCGTACCTTTGTTTGAATCCTGTCTAAATAACCGATCCTGCCTGTGGCCATCCGTTCTACTACCGCTGCCGCTACGACCCAACGTAGTGTGAAAGACCTTCGTCTGGGCGAGAGCGCGACGATTTGCTGCCTGCAAGACCCCGAGATGGCGTTGAAGCTGTTGGAGATGGGCTGCATTCCGGGCACGCAGGTGCGCCTGAATAGCCGCGCTCCGTTGGGGTGCCCCATCACGCTGGTACTCGGCGACGAAGATTATACGCTCTCGCTACGAGTGAGCGAAGCGGCTACCATTTTATTGAAAAACTAACCGGCGCGGATGGCTCGCCTGGCAACTATACATACAGAATCCGCTCCGGCGGCCGTCGCTCTAGGCGTTGACACTATACATACGCCTCACGCCCGCAGAGAGCTGACGCGTATTGCCTTAGTAGGTAATCCAAACTCGGGTAAGTCTTCGCTGTTCAATCAGCTTACGGGCCTGAATCAAAAGGTCGGCAACTTTCCCGGCGTAACGGTTGACCGCAAAACCGGTATTAGCCAACTCACGCCCCAGCACCGCGCTGAAATCATCGACTTGCCAGGTACGTATTCTTTGTACCCGAAGAGCCTGGACGAGAAGGTTATCACCGACTTGCTTTACGACCGCGAATCGGCGCAGTATCCCGATTTCGTAGTGGTCACGGTAGATGCTTCCAACCTGCGGCGTAACTTGTTGCTGTTCACGCAACTCGCCGATTTGGGCTTGCCAGCTGTGCTGGCTCTCAACATGATGGACGTAGCTGAGCAGCACGGCGTCCAAATTGATATTGCGGAGTTGCAGCAGGAGCTAGGTGTTCCCGTCATTCCTATGAACGCCCGCAAGGGCATTGGTGTGGCCGCGCTGAAGATTGTCATGGCGCAACACCTCGATGCACCCACGGTGAGCTTCTATGAGCCCGCGGAGGAACTGTTGCCCATGATCCGGCAGATTCGGTATTACTTCAATCTGCACAACGATTATTTGGCGTTGCACTACGCGCACCAGTTCCGGCACATCAGCTTTCTGACGCCTGATCAGTGCCAATACGTGCAGGAGTTGGTGGAACAATATGGTTTCGAGCCCACTGCTCGCCAGGCACAAGAAACCATTGCCCGCTACGCCCGCATCAATGAGATTCTGCTCAACACGGTATCAGTGACGCGCACTGAGCGCAATGAGCCGTACAGCAATAAACTTGACAAGGTCCTGACCCATCGGGTTTGGGGCTACCTGATTTTCTTCGGGGTGCTGTTTATGATGTTTCAGGCGGTGTTTGCCTGGGCCAGCTACCCCATGGATTTGATCGATCAGGGCATTGCGCTGATCAACTCACTTATCCAAACCAACTTCAACGGGCCGCTCATTAATCTGCTCACCGAAGGGGTTATTGCGGGTCTGGGGGGCGTTTTGATCTTCATTCCACAGATTGCGTTGCTGTTTGCGTTTATCGCGGTGTTGGAAGAGACCGGCTACATGGCCCGCGTCACGTTCATGATGGACCGCATCATGCGCAAGTTCGGACTGAACGGGAAGAGTGTGGTGCCGCTCATTTCGGGCGTGGCCTGCGCTGTGCCCGCTATAATGAGCGCCCGCACCATTGAGAATTGGAAAGACCGCATCATTACCATCTTCGTCACACCGCTGATGAGTTGCTCGGCTCGTATTCCGGTCTATACCGTTCTGACGGCTTTAGTGGTGCCCGATGAAAAAGTGCTGGGCTTCTTCAACTTGCAAGGCGTGGTGCTGATGGGCTTGTACCTATTAGGCTTCCTATCGGCTATATTCTCAGCTTTGGCCTTGAAGTTCCTCCTAAAAACCCAGGAGCGGAGCTACTTTATTATGGAGTTTCCGGTATACCGCTGGCCTCGCTGGAAAAACGTAGGTATTACAATCGTCGAGAAGGTCAAAACCTTCGTGTTTCAGGCAGGTAAAGTCATCGTGGCCATTTCCGTTATTCTGTGGGTGCTAGCATCGTATGGACCGGGCGATGCCTTAGACAAAGCTGAGCAGCAGGCGCGTGCCACGGCCGTTCAGCAACAACTGTCGCCGGAGGAAACGGATAACCACATTGCATCTGAGAAGCTGGAGAACTCTTATGCTGGGCTATTTGGCCGAACGCTGGAACCGGCTATTCGTCCCCTAGGCTTCGACTGGAAAATCGGTATTGCGTTGATCACGTCTTTTGCGGCCCGTGAAGTATTTGTGGGGACCATTTCTACGATTTATAGCGTAGGCCAAGACGCGGACATGCGCACGGTGCAACAAAAGCTCGCCGCTGAGAAAGACGAAAATGGGCAGCCATTTTTTACGCCGGCTCGCGCGTTTTCTCTGCTAGTGTTCTATGTATTTGCCATGCAATGCATGAGCACGCTGGCCGTAGTGTACCGCGAGACGAAAGGCTGGAAATGGCCCCTAATGCAGCTAGTCTACATGACCGGCCTAGCCTATGTGTCGTCGCTGATTGTGTATCAGTTGTTTAAGTAAAATCGGATTCTACTACCTGTTACTTACCAAGTAGAAAGACGGCTGGCTGCTTATGGATCTCGGGCAGCTTGCCCTTCCAATCGCCTACGGTATGCGTTTGGACAAACTCATTTGGCGCCGTGAGGCTGGCAGCAATGCATAGGCGGGTAGTAGGCTGTAAATGCGCCAGCAAGTCATCCAGCAGCGGCATATTGCGGTAAGGCGTTTCGATAAAAAGCTGTGTTTGATGGTGGGTAAGAGCCGCCCGCTCTAATTGCTTTAACGCTGCGATTCGCTTGGCTTTTTCAATGGGCAAATAGCCGTGGAATACAAAGCTTTGCCCGTTCAAGCCGGAGGCCATTAAAGCCAACAACAACGACGAAGGACCCACTAACGGCACTACCTGAATGCCTAATTGGTGCGCTACCCGGGCTACTTCTGCGCCCGGATCAGCCACACCAGGACAGCCAGCTTCCGATAGAATGCCCGCATCTTGGCCGGCAGATACCAGCTTCAGCGCCGCTCTGATTTCTGCTTCCGACGAGTCTTTATCAATCACCGTGAAGCGCAGATCTTCAATTACGTGCGCTGGGGCCACGCTCTTCACAAAGCGCCGGGCCGTGCGGGCATTCTCTACCAGAAAATACGAGAGCGCGGCCACGTGCGTAGCTACCTGCGCCGGCAGGACCTGTGCGGCCGTATCATCGGCTAGGATAGTGGGAATAAGATAGAGGATGCCGGGCAAGAGAAGTCGGATTTGATATGTAGTGCAAGAGGTTAGTTCCTTAACCTTGCATAAAGGCATTAACCAGCTCAAACACCTTGTCAGGAGCTTCGGTGTGGAGCCAGTGGCCTACATCAGGGATGGTTTCAACCTGGGAATTGGGGAAAAGTGCCGGAATAACATGCAGCTTGTCCTCCGTTGTGATGTAGTCCGATTTGCCCCCCGAACAAATAAAGCGGGCTTTAGGAAAGGCTGGGGGGCTTTTATCTCCGCACCGACGTGTGCCATATGTGAGGTGAGCGCCTCTAGGTTAAGGCGCCAGGCAAACGAATGGTCTTCGCGGCGGTAAAGGTTTTTTAGCAAAAACTGCCGTACCGAATCCTGCTTTATATGCTGGGCCATCATCTCATCGGCCTGCTGCCGGTTTTCTACGCGTGGTAGATCTACAGCGTGAAGGCCCGCCAAAATGTTGTCTTGGTGGAGCATATCCGAGAAGCTGGGCGCAATATCCAGCACCACCAGTCGCGCCAGCAAATCAGGGTAATCGAGGGCGAAGCGCATGGCTACTTTGCCCCCCATGCTGTGGCCAAGTAGGGTAGGAGCTTCGAGCTGGAGTTGGGTGAAAAGCTCCCGCACGTCCTCACTCATCAACTCATAGGTATGCTCCTCGGTATGGGGCGAACGGCCGTGGTTGCGTAAGTCCACGGCAATAACCCGATGAAGTTCCGCCCAGCGTTTCGCCAAGGTTTGCCAGTTGTCGAGGGTACCAAAAAGGCCGTGCAGAATAACCAGCGGTGTGCCTTGGCCCTGTTCGCGGTAGTGTAATTGCATAGATAGCGAGGTTCAGATCTTCTAGTAAGCAAACGCGTTCGGGGCTGATGCGTTGCCAATTCGGTCACTCAGGTCCAGCAAAACCAGCGCTGTCGGTGCTCCAGGGGCGTATTACGCAAAAATTCCGTCAGCGGGGCGAGGTTGAGTAGCAAAGACGTAAGCGTGAGTACTTCGCCAGTGCGTAGGTGCAGGCGCAGAAAGTCGTAGTTGCTCCAAAATAGTCGCTTCGACTTGCAAGTAACGCGTTCCACACGCACCAGTTCGCTTTGTCGGAACGGAATGCGCACACGGCCTTCATACACTTCCAATCGATTGTCCTTTGGGTCAAAAACCAGCGTGGTGTGCAGATTGCGAGCGTAATATTGAGCGTGCAGCAGCAATGCTGGCATCGAAAAGCCCAGCAGTACGGCTGCCAGAGCCAGCAGCAAAACGGCTTCGTGGGGCGCTAAGTGAGTCGTGTAGAAGTAGAAGCCCATGTTAGGCAAGCCCACGCCTAGGCACAGCAATGGCCAGAATAGCAGGTAAAATTGCCGCAGAAATGTAGGCCGATAGACTTTGCTTTTCTGTGAGAAAAAGCTGGTGATAAAGCGTAGCCCGAAGACAATAGCAAACACGACCACCCCAATTTCCAGCAAGGGCCGCAGTATCTGGAATATCTTCACCGCTTACCGAACCTGAATCCAGGCCTCGCCCGGCGTATGTGGCCGCAGCGTGCCAAAGGATTGCAAGTCGAGACCGTATTGAGCAAAAATGCCCCCACCGCCTCGCGTCCTTCCGGCGCTACGCACACCAGCAAGCCCCCGACGTTTGCGGGTCGCACAGCCACTGACGCTGCTCATCCGTCACCGGCCCAATTTTGTGGCCGTAGCTGTCCCAGTTACGGATAGTGCCGCCGGGCACTGCTTTTTGCTGACGGTATTCCTCTGCTTCCTTGAGCAAAGGCACTTTCGCGAAGTCAATTTCTGCCGTCACGTTGCTGCCCTCACATACCTCCGCCAAGTGCCCGAGCAGACCGAACCCAGTCACATCAGTCATGGCGTGCACGGCGGCAAGCTGGCCGAGTGCGTAGCCAATTTTGTTGAGCTGCATCATTTGCTGGGGGGCAATTTGCTCGTGCTCAGGACGCAGAATGGCGCGTTTTTGCGCTGTTGTCATCATGCCCACGCCCAACGGTTTGGTAAGGTAAAGCTCACAGCCCGCCGTGGCCGTGTCGTTGCGCTTGAGGTTAGGAATATCAAGCATACCAGTCACGGCCAGGCCGAAAATGGGTTCTGGTGAGTCGATGCTGTGGCCGCCCGCCAGCGGTATGCCCGCCTCGGCGCAGATGCTACGGCTACCTTCGATAACACGGCGCGCCACCTCGGGGGGCAATTTATCGATGGGCCAACCTAGCACGGCAATAGCCATCACCGGCCGCCCGCCCATGGCATACACGTCGCTGATGGCATTGGCCGAGGCAATACGCCCAAAGTCGTAGGCGTCATCTACGATGGGCATGAAAAAGTCGGTGGTACTGATAATGGCCTGCCCGCCACCGATATCGAACACGGCTGCATCGTCGCGGGAGCTATTGCCTACTAGCAACTTATCGTTTTGGGACTGCGAAATGCTGGTGTGCAGAATTTGGTCAAGCACTTTCGGCGCGATTTTGCAGCCGCAGCCTGCCCCATGACTATACTGAGTGAGGCGGATTTGGTCGATTTCTTCGGAGATCATAGATTCAATAAGAAGGGTATCGTAGCGCTTTGCAGCTTACGGTGGAGGTTGGAATTAAGCGACGCCCCGGGAAGCAAAAAGAGACTGGGCGACTACCGTTTTGGCCGCGGCCCGCACCAGTTCGGCATTCACTACCGGGTCGCAGGTGTTGGAAGGAACACGCACGATAGTGCTGTTGATTTTGGTGTTTAACCCGTGGCCGTAGGTTTTGTCATAATAATCAAGCGCGATGTCTACCATTTTTTCCATGTCTCCTGCCTCAATGGCCGTCAATGCTTCCTTCGTTGCCAACCCACCCAAACGCTTACTGATGCGCTGAATGGCCCCAGCTAGCTCGGCGGGGTCTTCGCGGCCATATTCAGCTGCTAGCTTACTGGTGCGCACCGCCCGCGGAATGTCGAGCACCACGAGCGGAGCAAGGCGCATTTGCTCGAAGAGTGGCTTCGGAATGGTCACGCGGCCGATAGACAAGCTTTCATCTTCGAACCACGGCACGGCGTTGGGGGGCAAATTTGCCAATGCAAGAGCCAAGTCGTTCTCAAATTGTTCGGCCGTAGGCTGCGGCGACAACCCAATGCTGCCAAACGACGAGCCTTTGTGGCTGGCCAAACCCTCTAGATCAACAATGGGCTCACCTTGGCGGGCTAGCTCGTGCAGTACGTCGGTTTTACCGCTGCCCGTCAGGCCACCCAGCACGAACAAGGAACGCGGCTGAGCAAATTGAGCTAGCGCCCAGCGGCGGTAGTCTTTGTAGCCTTTATCCAGCAGATGCACTTTAAAACCGGCCAACTCTAGCAGCCACAGCACGGCTCCGCTGCGCATGCCACCCCGCCAGCAATGCAGGCGCACCTCCTTCTGGGGGGCAATTTTCTGCGCTAGCTTCACCATCTTGCTCATCTTCGGTCCAAAAAAATCCAGACCGATATGAATGGCTCTCTCCTGACTAACCTGCTTGTAAGCGGTGCCAATGCGGGCCCGTTCCTCATCCGTAAATAAGGGTAAACTTACGGCTCCCGGAATGTGGCCGTGGGCGTATTCTACCGGTGCCCGCACATCCAGAATGGGCACGTCGGGCGAGCCTTGCAGAAAATCGGAGAGGGAAAGACGAGGCATGTAGTAGAAGTTGGGGAAACGCGGCCTAATAAAGTAAGCGAAAAGCGTACGGTCTAACGCCACAGCGGGCGTGATGCGTTCCTACACCAATTGCCGACGGTACAGCTGAATTGTGTTTTCCAACCCGAAGTAGAGTGCATCACAGATGAGCGCGTGCCCGATACTTACTTCTTCCAAGCCGGGCAAGTTCTGCTTTAAATAAGCCAGGTTGTCCAGGTCTAAATCGTGGCCGGCATTCAGGCCAATACCAAGCTCCTGCGCCAGAATAGCCGCGGTGCGATAAGGCGCAATAGCCGCGGCCGGGTCAGCATGAAATTGTTGGGCATATGCCTCTGTGTACAGCTCAATCCGGTCGGTGCCCGTGCCTACGGCAGCCTTTACCATGGCCGGATTGGGATCGAGAAAAATGGAAACCCGACACCCCAGCGCCTTGAGCTCCGTCACAACGCCCAAGAGATAAATCTGATGCTCGATGGTGTCCCAACCTGCGTTGGAAGTAATAGCATCGGGCGCATCGGGTACGAGTGTTACCTGCTCGGGGCGCACTTCCCGCACCAGATTAATAAAATCGGGCGTCGGGTTGCCTTCCACGTTTAGCTCGGTGGTCACAATCCGTTTAAGATCGCGCACGTCTTGGTAGCGGATGTGGCGCTCATCGGGCCGCGGGTGCACCGTGATGCCCTGAGCTCCAAACCGCTCACAGTCGCGGGCCACTTGCAGCACATCGGGGCGGTTGTGGCCGCGGGCATTCCGCAGGGTAGCGATTTTGTTTATGTTTACGCTTAGTTTTGTCATCTCTTTAGAAAGCGAAAATTGGCTTTGATCTGAAGCCAGCGCACCGCGAAAGTACACCGATTTTACGGGAGCTTTTTTTGGTTCGTTGGCTCGCCGCCCGTTCGTCACAGGCGGCTTTTTTTACTTTAAAATTCCCTAATATGGCCCTGAAAGAAACTATCGACGCCGCTATTAAGCAGGCAATGCTTGCCAAAGATAAAGTACGCCTCACGGCTCTGCGTAGCATCAAGGCCCAGATCCTGCTGGCCGAAACAGCTGAAGGTGCCCACGGCGCAGCCCTCACGCCTGAGGCCGAAATCAAGCTGCTCACCAAGCAGGCCAAGCAGCGCCGCGAAGCCGCCGAAACCTACCAGAAGCAGTTCCGCTCCGACCTTGAAGAGATTGAGTTAGCGGAGTTGGCCATCATCGAAGAATATTTACCTCAGCAACTCTCCGAAGCCGATTTGGTTGAGCGTCTCGTTGATATTATCCAGCGCGTGGGCGCCACTGGTCCTTCAGACCTAGGCAAAGTAATGGGGGTAGCAGCTCGCGAGTTAGGTGGCCAAGCAGACGGACGCATGATTTCGCAAGTTGTAGGTCACTTACTGAACAATACTAACGTGTAATTTTTAAGGAGTTGGGTGCTAGAAGTTGCCTGAACCTATTTCTAGATCCCAACTCCTGATTTTTAGCCCCTTCCAAAATGTCTGGTTTCGACCTCTTTTTGCTGTTGGTGGTGGGCGTGGGCGCAGTGAAGGGATTTCGGCGGGGCTTATTGTTGGAAGTCGCGTCGCTGTTGGCCTTTGTGCTGGGAGTAGTAGGCGGGCTCAGCCTGCTCAACGATGCTATTCCGCTGGTTCGGCATTATGTGGGCGAAGCCTTTGGGCTACTCCCCATCGTGTCATTCTTGCTGGTGTGCGTGCTCATTGCTTGGGGAGTTCATCTGTTAGGCAGTTTTGTAAAGAGCGCCGTGCATCTGACCCCGCTCGGCTTGCTCGACAACTTATTGGGCGGTGCTGCTGGGGCGTTGAAATGGATATTGGGCTTAAGCTTGCTCCTGCACGGATTGGGCTTAGCTGGGGTAAATCTGCTCTCGCCCACCCTAACTGGCGACTCGCAAATGCTCCCCGTTGTGCGACAGGCCACCCCGGTAGCCTTGGAGGTGGTGGGTTTTGTAATGCCTTTCGCTAGTACTCTTCTGACCCGCCTGCGGGGGGTATTTTAGAGCTGAACTATTGAGCTATTACTGGAGCTAATTTGTTTGTCGCTTGTAAGGTGAATAAGCAAAGCTTTACGCTTGCAACCTTTCAACCCATCAACAGCTCAGTTCCTTAGTTATTCAACTAGTTATCCTGTGCGGCTTCTTCTGCTCGACAACTTCGATTCCTTCACTTACAACCTGCTAGACTACTTGCAGCAGTTGCAGGTGCAGGTGCAAGTCGTGCGCAACGATGTGCCTTTGGCAGCTATCAGGGAGCTGGAGTTCGATGCAATCGTATTGTCGCCGGGACCAGGTACACCGGACAGAGCAGGCGTAATGCTCGAACTAATTCAAGCGTATCATCAGCGGATACCGATGCTGGGCGTGTGCCTAGGGCACCAAGCATTAGGCGAATTTTTTGGGGCAAAACTGCAACGTGCTGTGCGCCCCATGCACGGCAAAGTTTCGGAAATTAAATTTGCCCCCCAGGAGATGTTATTTCATAATTTGCCCCCCAAGCTTATTGTTACGCGCTATCACTCCTTAGTAATCAGTGACTTGCCTGAAACACTAGTGCCGTTGGCTCACACTACGGATGAACATCAAGAAATAATGGCCTTACGTCACCACTCCTTGCCGCTTTACGGCGTACAGTTCCATCCCGAAGCATTACTGACGAGTCACGGCTTAGCCTTGCTCGGCAATTGGGTCAAGTGTTGTATCATTGCAATGGACGCTCGGTCGGCACCCGCCGTACCCGCGTCAGCCCGCTGAGAAGCCGAGATGATGGAATTGCAGATTAAGGAAAAGAATGGATTTCAGTACGTGGAGGAAGGCACCGGCGAGGTGCTCCTGCTCCTGCACGGCTTGTTTGGCGCCCTGAGCAACTGGCAGGACGTTGTAAGTGATTTCGCGCGCGACTACCGCGTCATCATCCCCATGCTGCCGATTTATGAGATGCCTCTCACCAAGGCTGGCGTGCCTGGCTTGGTGGGATATGTAGAAGAATTTGTGGCCGAGATGGGGCTGCATCAACCTTTTACACTACTTGGTAACTCGTTGGGCGGTCATGTAGCGCTGGTGTATACGCTGCACAATCCGCAGCAGGTGCAGCGTTTGGTGCTGACTGGGAGTAGCGGTTTGTTTGAAGACTCCATGGGTAGCTCCTTTCCGAAACGGGGCAACTACGGCTTCGTGCAGCAGCGGGTGGCTTACACGTTTTACGATCCGTCGTTAGCGACCAAAGACTTAGTAGATGAGGTATTTAACGTTACGAACTCGAACATCAAGGTGCTTCGTATCATTAATATCGCCCGTTCAGCTCAGCGCCATAATTTAGCCAAAGACTTAGGCCGAATTCAGGTGCCAACCCTGCTCGTCTGGGGTTTGAACGACACAATTACACCCCCGATAGTAGCGCATGAGTTTCACCGCCTTATCGCCAACTCCGAGCTGCATTTTCTGGACCACTGTTGTCACGCGCCCATGATGGAGCGCCCCGAAGCGTTCAATGCTCGGCTCCGTCAGTTTCTGCATAGCACTAAGCGCCAGCAGGTCGTTAGTTCCGTATCATAGAAAGCAAATCTCATTTCTGTTTGCAACCCGGAGCCAACTTAGCTAAACAAAGTTTGCTCCTTGGCGCTTGTTTGCCTTTTGGTTTGTAGCTTATCCACGTTTACTTCCGTTTCTCAGCCTACACATGCATTCTATGCTTGCCGAAGAATTGCTCAACCATATGATTCCGGCACTACAAGTGACGGACTCGACCGGGAAGGCTGCCAAATGGCTGGAGGAGTTTCACGTGGGGCAACTGCCCGTCGTCGATAACCGCCAGTACCGCGGTCTTATTACCGAATCTGATCTGCTGGACTATGACCAGACGGAGGAGTTGCTCAGCCACCTGACGCTGGGCTACGCTGATGTGCATGTGCAGCACGATCAACATTTCTATAGCATCATGGAAATAGCTATCCAGAATAAAATTCAGTTGGTACCCGTCCTCGACGAGCAGCGCGAATACATGGGTGTAGTGACGGTAGGTGATACGCTGGCCGCGCTCGGCCAAATGCCCATCGCCGTAGGGCAGGGGGGCATTTTGGTGCTCTCCATGGATGAGCGCGATTATTCTCTTACCCAAATAAGCCGGTACGTAGAAGAGAATAACGCTAAAATTTTAAGCGCCCACGTTGCGCAGGATGAAAGCGACCCATATAAAATCCGGCTGACGCTGAAGCTCAACACGCCTTCGCTTACTCGCATCGTAGCTACGCTAGAACGGTTTGGCTACGTTATCACCGCTCAGTTTAGTGGTGCTACTGATGTAGGCGAAGACGAGCAGGACCGCTTTGATGCCCTCCTGAAGTATTTGAGCCTTTAAGAGTAATTCTTTGAGGAAAGAGAAGTGGAAGTGCATAGAAAGATAGGCCAGCAGATATCTATTGCAGGATCAGTGATATTCTTGGCATTGCGGAATGAGAATTGCGCTCCCCCTGATTCTTCATTTCTACTGTTACCTACTTGAGTCTGCTCGCTTGTTTGCTTTCCTTACTGCTGGGTAGCAGTATTTTGCCCCCCGGCCCGTTTCCTGACTCTGTAAAACGCGCTCCAGCTGATAGCTTGCTGCAGGCGCAATGCCCGCAGTATGCTGTTGTGCGTGTAGGCACCATTTTATTTGCAGGTAATGAAGTAACCAAGGAAGTAGTGCTACGCGCTGAGTTGGATTTCCAAGAAGGTGACACACTGACCGCTGCTACGTTGGCTGCTCGTTTGGAAAGTAACCGCCTGCGGCTATTCAACCTGCGGCTGTTTCATAGCGTCATTCAGCAGACGGTTTGCCGAAATGGCGAAATCACAGTACTGTTTGCAGTGCAGGAGCGGTGGTACACCTTTCCTATTCCCACACTTTCGTTTGCTGAGCGCAATTTCAACGCCTGGCTGGACCGCCCCGATCGATGGCGTCGGGTTAATTATGGGCTATACATTGTGCGCAAGAACTTTCGGGGCCGCAATGAGGAAGTACGCGCTAATGTGCAGTTGGGCTTCAACCGCCGTTATGAGTTGTTTTATGAAGCACCTGGCTATGGTCCGCGCCGACGTATTGGTTTTGGGGCAGGCATTTCCTACGCCCGCAGCCGTGCCCTCGACTATGCCACTCTTCGCGACCGGCTCGTGACATTTCGCCCCGAAGATGGGTTTCCGCTTATGCGCCAGTACGGTTCACTAGGGCTGCGCTGGCGCCAATCAGTTCAGCGCTTCTCTGCCTTCGATGTAGCATATTATAAAGAGCAGGTTTCTGATTCTGTCATTGAGCTGAATCCTGTCTATTTTCTCAGCGGTTCTCAGCGTGAGTATTTAGAGTTTAAGCTCACCAGTACCCTAAATCAGCGCAACACCTTCGCCTACCCGCTTACTGGCCGATTTGCTCAGGTGTCATTATCGCATCGCATTTTTCTGACATCAAATAATCCTGATATTACTACCCTCATAGGCCGTTATGCTCAATATTTCGCTCTGGGGGGCAATTTTTACTATAACTTCAGTTTGCAGGGCCAGCTACGACTTGCTCAACGGCTAGGCTATGCCGACAACCGAGCGCTTGGCTACGACGCTCATGTGCGTGGGTATGATGCTTATGTTGTAGACGGCCGCCATTACGGATTAGCGCGACAAAGTGTGTCTTACCGACTTTTCGATGCTGGTAAAATCAAGTTGCAGGGTATATCTAATTCCAAGATAAACACCTTACCCTTGGTTATTTATTTGAATACCTTTACCGATGCTGGGTACGTGCTAGCTCGTACAACCATTCCTGAAAACAGGTTGCCTAACCAATTATTAGGGGCTGCTGGGGTAGGTTTGCATTTTGTCACCTACTACGATCGGGTACTAACGGTAGAATACACCCGTAATGGCCGAGGCGAAGGCGGGTTCTTCTTTCGTACCGATTTTCCTATCTAAATTCTACCCCGACGGTTTACCGCAGGTTACTCTTTTGTTATGAAAATCGCCATAATTGGTAAGCCCCTCGACGACTCTACCTTGCCTTTCGTTCAGGCTTTGCTAGATGATCTGGTATCTCGTCAGACTGATATTCTTATTGCTGAGTCGTTTCACTCTTCTCTCTCATCTCGGCTTCGCTTGCCCGAAAAAATTACGGTTTTTCAGCGTGGTGATTCTCTGCGAGGCGTACAATTTATCCTCAGTATCGGTGGCGACGGTACTCTATTGGATACAGTAACCTATGTTGGAAGCCTGCAGATTCCGATTTTAGGTATTAATACTGGTCGGCTCGGTTTCTTAGCTACCATCACCCCAGAGCGCATCGCGCAGGCAATTGACGCCTTATATAAGGGGCATTTCGTAATTGAGGAACGAAGTTTGATTCGCGTAGAAACGGATCCGGAGGTTTTCGGGAAGATTAATTTTGGTCTTAACGAATTCTCCATTCTCAAGCGTGATACATCGTCTATGATTGTGGTGCATACCTACATAGATGGTGAGTATTTGAATTCCTATTGGGCAGATGGCCTGATTGTAGCTACTCCAACGGGCTCTACCGGATATTCTTTGAGCTGTGGAGGGCCCGTAATGTTGCCGCAAACCAACAATTTCATTATTGCACCCGTATGTCCGCACAATCTTAATGTGCGTCCTCTTATCGTGTCAGATCGTAGCGTGATTTCCTTTGAAATAGAAGGTAGAAGCAATAATTTCCTGCTGTCGCTTGATTCCCGTTCGGTTCCCGTGGAGGCTAATGTGCAGATTGCTGTACGCCGTGAAAACTTTGGGGCACGACTCGTAAAATTGAATCACGTTAATTTTCTGACCACCTTGCGCAGTAAGCTGAATTGGGGTCTGGATCGGCGAAACCCTGCTGGAACACCTGTATAAGTGAAAGGCTATTTGTAATATTTGTTTTTAAAGTTCTTTACAACCCCTACTTTTGTCGCCGACTGCTACTATGCCTATTGGCTACCCTGCTCTCTCAAAATCTGATATTACTAACCCTGGTTTGATTATGAAGCATTTCTTTACCCACACCTTAGCTGTGTTGCTCGTGCTTGCACTAGTAGCCAACGAGGCAAGCGCTCAGCAGTTTAACAGACGGAAGCAGTACAATTCCGTAGGGGTAAGCCTGAACGCTATGAACTATTTCGGTGATATTGTACCGAAGGCTAGCGTTCCCAGCTTCCGTTTTGCTGCTACACGGCCTAACATAGGTTTGACTTTCACACGCCGTTTTGCCCCCCGGATATCTGGTCGTGCTGGTCTATCTTATGGCCGTATCACTGGCGACGACACGAAAGCTGCAAACCAGAACGATTCGGATGCTAAGTATCGCTACAACCGTAACTTCGCCTTCCGCAACGACATAGTTGAATTATCAGCAATTGGTGTTTTCGACTTGATCGAGAACCGCAATACGTACGTAAAGCGTCCTGATTTTGTGCCCTATGTATTTGCAGGTGTTGCTGCCTTCTACCATAACCCCAAAGGTTTAGTGAAGGATAACGCAACGACTTTGAATCCTGGTGATTATGTAGAGCTTCAGCCCCTGAATACTGAAGGCCAGACAGAAGGATACAGCAAAACTCAGATATCTATTCCATTTGGTGGCGGCGTTCGCTACAAAATCAATAAGGACTTTGACATCGGCTTGGAAATAGGCTGGCGCAAGACATTCACTGACTACATTGATGATGTAAGCGGTAACTTTGCTCAGGATGCTGATCTTCGTAGCGCTGCTGCTCAGTATTTCGGTCGCGACATTACACTTAGCCGTACTGGCGAGTTTGCTGGCTTTGATGATCCAGGAAATATGCGTGGTAAAAGCAATGAAGATGACTGGTACATCGTTACTGGTATCACGCTTAACTATATTCTTCAGCCACGCGTGAAGAGCCCTAAATTCCGATAGCCACTAGTATCTGGCTGTCTATTTCACTCAAGAGTCAGTCTGATGCTGCAATCGTTTCTCCGCATAACACTCCTTACTTGCCTTGTGCTAGTAGGGAGTGTTTTTTTTATTGCTTCTGCTAACGCCCAAAATACCAGTGAGTTGGGTATTGGCATTGGGGGGCTAAATTATAAAGGTGAACTCTCACCGAATTATCAGTTCGAGAATAACAGACCAGTTCTGACTATTTTCTATCGAAAGGATATTTCAGTACCAATTACGCTTCGGGGGGCTTTTACGGGCGGAATGCTACAGGCCAATGACGAAAATGTTAAAGGTGTAAATGATGCGACGGCACCCTTAAATAGCTATCGGCAAGCTACTATGAAGGGTGGCTTGGCTGAAGTGTCGTGCGTAGTGGAATACAACTTCTTTAATTACCATAATCGCAAGGACAAAATTCACTTCACGCCTTATGTATTTATTGGAGTTGCTGGATTTTACGCCAACACCAAAACGACATTTGAGGGCCAGGGATTTAATATTCCTAGCACTAGCGGAGGTATGCTCGGTGTTGCGATTCCGGTTGGTGCAGGTATAAAATATGCTTTATCTCCTCGGTGGAATCTCGGACTAGAGGCCGGCGCTCGCAAGACATTTTCGGATAAATTAGATCACTTAGGCGACCAAAACGAGTTTATCGCGAATCCTCATACCAAAGACTGGTATTTCTACAACGGGGTAAGCATATCCTATACATTCTATAAAATCTATTGCCCCGAATAAAGCGCAGAAGACCTATAGCGCTCATATACGGAAGGCAAATGCAACCATTTGCGTAACTTGCAGCCTCTTTACGCAAAAAATAGCAATGGCCTCTCGGTCCGAAATTGACTCTCAGAATTTACCTGCCCACGTAGCCGTTATTATGGATGGCAATGGGCGTTGGGCTAAGCAAAAAGGTGGCCTTCGGATTTTTGGCCACCAAAGCGCTATTACCGCTGTGCGGGACACCGTAGAAGCGGCTGCCGAGCTAGGCATTTCGTATCTAACGCTCTACGCCTTTTCGACCGAAAATTGGGCCAGGCCAGCTTATGAGGTGACCGCCTTGATGCAGCTTTTGGTGCATACTATTCGCCAGGAAACTCCCACCCTACTCAAAAACGGTATTCGGTTGGAGTCTATTGGGCAGATCGATAGTTTGCCAGCATCCTGTCAGCGTGAACTAGCCGAAGCTAAAGAGTTGACCCGAGCTGGTACTCGCATGACGCTGGTACTAGCGTTAAGTTATAGTGGCCGTTGGGATCTGACTCAGGCCATGCGACGCATTAGCGAGGAAGTAGACGCTGGCCGACTAGCGCCCGCGGCCGTGAATGAGGCAACTGTAGCCCAATACCTTGCTACGGGGGGCATTCCTGACCCCGAGTTGCTCATTCGGACAAGTGGTGAGCAGCGTATCAGTAATTTTTTGCTTTGGCAACTAGCTTATACTGAACTTTATATCACTGATTTGTTGTGGCCTGACTTTCGGCGTGAGCACTTCTACGATGCCATTCAGTCCTATCAGCGCCGTGAGCGCCGGTTTGGCAAAACCAGTGAGCAACTAACCGTTTCGTAAGTTTTTAGAATGATTGCTTCTCTTAATAAATTTATCACGCGACTAGCCCTCGTAGTGTCGCTTGGCATAGTTGGCATCGGACAGTTGCAGGCCCAAACTCCTGCAGCGCCTGCCGAGCCTCAGCGCTACGAGCTAGGGGGTATTACCATTAGTGGGGCGCGGTATCTGGATGCAAATACGCTTATCGGCATCACAGGTCTGCGAGTTGGCGACCCAGTAACTATCCCGGGAGAGGAGATTGGCAAAGCTATTCGCCGCTTGTGGGAACAGGGTATTCTCGGTGATGTGAGTGTATCCGTTACTCGCATAGATGGGCAACGCGTTTTCCTCGATTTCTTCCTTAGTGAGCGTCCTCGCCTATCTAAATTCGACTTTGTAGGCATTAGTAAAGGACAAGGTGATGAACTGCGCGATAAGATCAAGCTTATCCGGGGTAAAGTGGTTACGGATGCTTTATTAAATAACACCCGCACTCAGGTACGCAAATTCTATACAAACAAAGGATTCCTTGATGCTAAGGTTAGCATTACGCAAGTACCTGACTCAAGTCTTTCTAATAGTGTCGTACTCAAAATCAAAGTAGATAAAGGGGATAAAATTCGTATTCGTGATATTGCTTTTGAAGGTAACGAAGCATTCACTGATGGGAAGCTGCAGAAGAAGCTTAAGAAGACAAAAGCTAAAAAGTCGTATAAACTGCTGACAGCAGGTAAGTTTCAACGGGCTGAATACGAAGAGGATAAGCTAAATCTGCTGGAGTTTTATAATGCTGAAGGCTACCGAGACGCTGTTATCGTTTCTGATACGTTGATTCGTCAGGAGGACGGGCTGGCCTTACGAATTACAGTAGATGAAGGCCCCAAGTATTACTTCCGCAACATTACTTGGAACGGCAACTATCTATACGATGATAAGACACTGGCGTCGGTTCTAGGCATCAAGAAGGGAAGCGTTTACAACAAAGAAGAGCTCGAGAAGCGTATTAGCTACAACCCTACGGGGCAGGACGTGCAGTCGCTCTACATGAATGATGGCTACCTGTTCTTCAATATTGATGCGGTAGAAACCAAGATTGAGGGTGACTCTATTGACCTAGAGATGCGGATTAGCGAAGGTGTTCAGGCCCGTATCAAGGAGGTGAACATAGCAGGTAATACCAAAACGAGCGACCATGTGCTACGCCGTGAGCTACGGACGCTACCGGGGGACAAATTTAACCGGGAACTGTTAATTCGCTCGCAGCGGGAGATATCGACGCTTGGTTACTTTGACCCAGAGAAAGTTGGTATTAATCCCGTACCTAACCCAGCAGAGGGCACAGTAGACATTAACTACACAGTAGTTGAGAAACCTTCTGACCAGATCACGCTTTCAGGCGGCTGGGGTGGTTATGCAGGTTTTATTGGTACAGTAGGTCTGGTTTTTAACAACTTCTCACTGCGTAAGGCTGGTGACTTCCGCAACTGGAAGCCAGTGCCTGCTGGTGACGGGCAACGGTTAGCTTTGAACGTGCAGGCCAATGGTTTACAATATCAAGCCTATTCCTTCTCTTTCACTGAACCTTGGCTAGGGGGTCGTAAGCGTAATTCGCTCACCTTTAGCCTGAATAAAAGCATTCAGCGTTTAGGGCAAGCGCTAGATGCCAGCACTGACCGATTCATCAAGGTAAACAGCGCTTCTATTGGCTTAGGTCGGCAATTGCGCTTCCCTGACGACTACTTTACTCTTAGCAATTCGCTTTCCATTAGCCAGTATAAGTTGAATCAGTATCCGGCTTTCGGTACGGAGTTCTTCCGGAACGGTACTGGTAATGCGAATAATATCACACTAAATACGACCCTATCACGCAATAGCATTGATAATCCAACATATACGCGTCGTGGTTCGTCGCTGTCACTAAGCTTGAACCTGACGCCTCCTTATTCAGTATTCAATGGCGCTCATCCTTCCGTTAATGAATGGGTTGAGTTTCACAAGTGGATGTTCGACGCTTCGTGGTTTACCCCAATCGTTGGAAAGCTGGTACTTAATTCACGGGCTCACTTTGGCTACATCGGCTCGTATGGCTCTGATCGGCAGATTGGACCTTTCGAGCGCTTCAAATTGGGTGGCTCAGGCTTAGGTTACGGTGGCTCCTCTAACTTCCTCATCGGTACAGAATATATCGGTCTGCGTGGGTATGGTGACCCAGGAGATGCCAACTCCATTCCAACGGCTCGACAAGCTTCGAGTGGAGGTGTAGCCTACAATAAATACGTAATGGAGCTACGTTATCCAGTGTCGCTTAATCCGGCAGCAACGGTGTATGTGTTGAGCTTTGCAGAAGCCGGTAATGCTTTTGATCAGTATACCGATTACAATCCTTATAAGCTGTACCGTTCGGTAGGGGTGGGTGCCCGCATATTTATGTCGGCATTCGGTTTGCTCGGGTTCGACTATGGCTTACCACTTGACACAGTGCCTGGCCAGACTAAAAAGGAGGGTATTTTCCACTTTATTATTGGCCAGCAGATTCGCTAATTCATTAGCCAGTTAGCTAGATTCTTAAAATCTCCGCCATGAAAAAGCTACTTTCTTCTCTTTTCATTGTACTAGCAGGATTACTAACGGTTTCTGCAGCTCAAGCGCAAAAGTTTGGGTATGTGGATTCCGAGTTTGTAATGGGTAAACTGCCGGCCTACGCTGCTGCCCAGCAGGAGTTGAATACGCTGTCTGGGAATTGGCAAAAAGATATCGAGAACCAAAAGAAGGATCTTGATAAGCTATATCGCACTTATCAGGCAGAAGAAGTGTTATTGACGGAAGCTGCAAAAAAGAAGCGGCAGGATGAGATATTAAAGAAAGAGCAGGAAATAAAAGCGTATCAGAATAAGATCTTCGGTTTCGAAGGGCAATTATTCAAAAAGCGCCAAGAATTAACTAAACCTGTTCAGGATCAAGTGTTTGAGGCTATCGAACGGGTGGCCAAGAAGAAACAGTTGGCGATTGTATTTGATAAGGCTGGCGACCTAACCATGCTCTATACGAATCCAGTCCATGACTACACTGAATTTGTGCTGGAGGAACTGGGTTTAGCTTCTGAAGAAAAGAACCAACCTGGTACAAAGGGCGCAGTACAGACGGTAGAAACGCCAACTACGCCCACCGATGGTGTAGAGGCTGAGGCGACTGATGCCCCTGCTGCTACCCGTCCGGCCCCTCGCACCCGGCAGCCGGCTCAGCCGGTAAAACGAAAAAATTAACTTTGACTTTCTAACTTGCAACTTCCCTTTTAATGACCACCATGAACAAAATCCGCTTTGCTTTGGCCGCGGCCGCCCTTACTTTCACAACCGCTACGACTACCCTAGCCCAGGCTCCGCTAAAGATCGGATACACTAGCGTGGACTATGTGCTCAGCCAGATGCCTGAAAGCAAGCAGATCGAGTCAGATCTGAAAGCGTATAGCTCGCAGCTGGAAGCTCAGCTAAAGAGCAAAATTGCTGATTATCAGACCAAGGCTGAGGCTTATCAGAAGGGTGCCAGTGCCATGACGGAAGTAGTACGCGCCGACAAAGAGAAAGAATTGACGGGCCTGCAGGGCTCTATTCAGGAGTTTCAGCGCAGCGCCGACAACTCACTCCAGCAGAAGCAGCAAACGCTGCTGAAGCCCGCTTTGGATAAGCTACAAAAGACAATTGATGCAGTAGCCACTGAAAACGGTTACACCTATGTATTGAACTCGGATGGTGCTAGCCCAGTGCTCTTACACGGCCCTAAAGAAGGCGATATCTCCGATATGATCCTCAAGAAAATGGGTGTAACACCTGGTGCCAATCAAGCTGCTGCTGCAGCACCGGCTAAGACTACACCAGCCGCACCGGCTGCTACGCCAGCAGCAAACACTGCTAAGAAGGGCAAAAAGAAGTAATCTTTCTTTATCCTATTGCCTTAGAAAGCCGGGACTTAATGTTCCGGCTTTCTTGTTTTGAGACCTGATTAACAAAAGCGCACCAGCTACTTATGCTTACTGAAAATTTGCCCCCCGATGATCTGGCTGACGAAGAAATGGGCGAGGGCGGCGACGAACTCTATGAGCACCACCGTATTCAGGTAGATCGGGGGCAGGAGATGCTGCGCTTAGACAAGTTTCTGCTAAATCGGCTTTCGCACACCTCGCGCACCAAGATTCAGAATGCTATTCTGGCTGAAGCAGTGCAGGTGAACGAAAAAGTGGTTAAGGCCAGCTACCGAATTAAGCCGTATGACATTATCACCATCACGCTGCCGGAGCCGCCCCGGGAGTTTAAGGTGGTACCTGAACCGATGGAGCTGGATATTCCCTACGAGGATTCGGCCTTGCTACTTGTAAACAAGCCTGCCGGACTGGTTGTGCATCCGGCTTTCGGAAACTGGCAGGGCACGTTGGTCAACGGATTGGCCCACCACCTAAAGAATCTTCCTACGGGCCGCAACGGCGAAATACGTCCTGGACTAGTACATCGCATTGATAAGGATACTTCGGGCCTGCTGGTAATAGGCAAATCGGAGTGGGCTATGACACACCTCTCGCAGCAGTTCTTCCATCATACTATCGAGCGCACGTACCTGGCACTGGTCTGGGGGATTCCGAAGGAGATGGAAGGCACTATAAGAGGCCATGTAGGCCGTAGCGCGAAAGATCGTAAGGTACAAGCCGTATTTCCTGATGGTGAGCAGGGAAAGCACGCTGTTACGCATTACAAGGTGCTCAAAACATTCCGACATGTAGCGCTACTGCAATGCAACCTCGAAACCGGACGTACGCATCAGATCCGGGTGCACATGAAACATATTGGCCACCCACTGTTCTCCGACGCGACCTATGGGGGCGACAAAATCGTGTACGGACAGCGTACGGGCTCCTACAAGGCTTTTGTTGAGAAAGCTTTTGCTATAATGCCTCGCCAAGCATTGCACGCCAAATCATTAGGATTCGAGCATCCTGATACGGGTCAGCAATTACACTTCGAGTCAGAGTTGCCAGCCGATTTTGCTACCGTGCTAGAGAAGTGGGAGAAGTTTGCCGCCAATGCCAATGAGTAGGCTTAATTATGCTGCCTACCTTCAATAAGTCATAAAAAAGCCCCCCAGCATATACTGGGGGCTTTTTTATGACTTATTGAAGTGAATTACTTCTTACGCTTTGTAATTTCAGTGATAGCGGTGCTAGCCTGCGTATCATTTGGGTCCAAAGCTATTACTTCCTTCCAATAAGGTAGTGAAGTGGCCTTCTCGCCTTTTTGATAGTAGTAGTAGCCAAGATACTTGTTAGCCTCAACCAAACCTTCCTTGTATTTAGTAGGGTCGTTTGCTTTAGCCACCTCAATGAACTTCTCATAGTGAGGCTTGGCGGTACCTTGCTTGGAATCTGGATCCAGACCAAAGTTAGCGCGAGCACGCATCAGATATACTGGCACGTAGGTAGGGCGAGCTGTTGCTACCGCACCATAGAGTTTGTCAGCTTCCGCAAACTGCTTGTTTTGCTCATAAGCACGGGCCAGATAGATCTGGTCAGCTAGCTCAGGCTTATCGCCCTGAGCAGCAATTTTAGCCTGGTACGTGGCAATAGCCTTCGCATAGTCTTTCTTAGCTAGGTAAGCCTGAGCCAAGTCATTCTGCAGATCACCAGCTTTATCCGGATTGGCTTGAATAGCCTTCTCGATGATAGCAACGCCTTCATCCGTACGACCAGCACCCATTAGCATTTTGCCATAATAGACATTATCCTCGGGATAATCTTGTTGGCGGGGGCCATCTTCATGTACTTCTCCATTGCTGGCAATGCTAGGTCGTTCTGCTTGTTCTCATAGAGAGAGTAAGCCAGCAAACGATTCATTGTCAGGTTATTCGGATCTGTCTTCAATACGTTTTGTATCTCAGTCAGGGCCTCTGGGTATTTACCAGTTAGGTAGAGGAAAGAAGCGTACTTAGCATTCGTGCTAGGCGTCTTCTCCGCTATCGACATATACTTTTGAAAGGTGGACAGCGCTAAGTCATACTGCTTGGCGAAGTAGTACATCTCAGCCAGATCGCGATAAGCAGGGGCGAAGTTCGCGTCGAGGCTGATAGCCTTCTCAAAAGAAGTACGAGCCTCGTTGAAGTTACGCGAACGCACATACAACTGGCCTTTACGGTAGTTGGCCATCACCGAGTTTGGATCTACGATCAACGCGCGGTCGTAACTGCCCATTGACTCGCCGCCACCATTCTCAGACTTCTGGTAAATGTCGCCGCGGGCAATCATTAGACCCAAATCGTCCTTGCCTTTGTTCGCCGTTTGTGCAGCGTTCACATAGGCTATAGCCTTAGCCGTGTCTTTAACATCAGACTCAGCGTAAGCTTGGGCAATCAGCTTTAGCGTATTGAATGCCTCCTTCTTCTTGGTGGCTTTTACCGCTTTGTCAAACTGGTTTGCCGCCTCTGCCTCATTCCCTTTCGCCAGCGCAGCACGACCAGCGGCTACCAACGACATAGGCGAATCGGCATTTGGAGTGATTTTGCTGAAGTAGAATGCAGCTGAATCAGGCATTTCCCGCATTTGGTACAGGCGACCCAATTCGTACATTGCCTCAGGCGACTGACCTTGACGGAGCAGAGCACCACGGGCTTCATTGTAGCGCTCCAGTTCGAGTGACTTTTGTGCGGTCTGCGCACTCTGAGCGAAAGCGGCAGAGCCGGAAACCGACAAGGCAACGAGGAACGAAAGCTTCCAGGGCTTGAAGTTCATGAGCAAAAGGGTTAGTGAAGAAGAGTGAGTGAAAGAGTTTAAAGTTTACTTAGTTGAAGTGGTCACGATGCGTGTTTGGCCGGTGGCCGGCATCAGTCCCGACTTCAGAATAATCAGCTGGCCTTTGGTGCCAGCCACAAACGAAGCAAATCCACTGCCGAGGCCCGTCCGGGCCTCACGGTTGATAACATACAGCTCGCGGCGCAAAGGATACGTCTTGAGGGCCAAATAAGCCTGATAGGGCTGCACGTAATCGTCAGGTGTTTTTGGGTTGTCGAGGGCACTTATGCCCACTACCCGCACCTTGCGCAGAAAGCTCTGCACAGACGAGTCGTCACGGTCACTTATCCAGTTGGCTCCCACCACGCCGATTGCGTCGGGATGCGTAGCAACGTAATCAAGCAGTTCAGGGTTCGATTTTGCCGCGAACACGCGCTTTGTTAAAGGCGTTCCCTGGGTTACTGAATCCTGCACATAACGGGTGGTGCTGGAGCGGTTGGCATCAAACACGACGTTAATGTCGCCTAGCCCTTTCTTGCCGCTTACCTGCGTCCACTTCGCCGTCTGACCAGTAAAAATAGCTCGCAGTTGAGCCAGCGTGAGCAGCGAGTCAGGATTGCTCGGGTGCACGATAATTGCCAATCCATCCGTAGCAATCTTAGTTATGCGCGGCGTGATCGTCTGCTTTTTGAAATTGGCCCTTTCGGCTTCAGTCAATTGCCGCGACACAATTACAGCACGGACTTTATCCGTCATCAAGTCCTGCATAACGGCCTCTTCAGGCTTATAAGCTGCCGTAACAGTAGCCGATTGATAAAGCTTCTGAAAAGTATCGACCTGTGACCGCACGATGGGCTCAAACGTTTCATCCACACTGATGTTGAGACGACCACTGGTTGGCGTGTCTCTGTCAGCAGGATTTCCTTGATTGCAACCTGTACTGAGTAAGCCGGAGAGCAGAAGCAAAGCGCCGGCTGCTCGCCAGTTAGCGCGCAGAAGTGTCATTGGATTTCTTGAAATGTTGCTGATAGGTGCGGACAAATCTAATAATTCCGTAGAGGACAAAAATGCCCCCCAGCGTGCGTTGTACGGCCGGTGACAACGAAAAAGCCTCAGGCGAGGCAAACCAAAGGAAAATGCCCAAGCTAATATAAGCTAAGGCCATGAACAGCGAAAAGTAGCGCATTACATTATGAGCGCCGCGCTTCCCCAAGCGTTCATCCGTTGTTTGGCGATTCAACATAGGCGTGATCTAACGGGAAAAGTATGCAGTTAGTGCCTTAACGTATAAATGTAGGTAGATTGTTCGCTGCCCAGCCCAAAATATATATCATATAGCATATTTTAAGGCTAAGCGGATACAAAAAATCCAGGGCGCATGGTTTTGCGCCCTGGATTTTTTATTCAGTAAGAAGCTGCAATCCTTACTAGCAAAGTTAGTTTACTGATACTGGAAGGTAATAGGCATTGTGTAACGCACTGGAACGGCGTGGTTGTTTTGGCGACCAGGCGACCAGGGGGGCATTTTACTTATTACCCGCACCGCTTCTTCATCTGTCCCGTAGCCCAGTCCCTTAATCACCGATACATCGGATATGTTGCCATCAGGATTCACCGTAAAGGAAACGTACACCCGTCCCGATATGGCAACGCTCGCCGCTTGACTTGGGAAGCGCAAGTTGCGTTGCATGTAGCGCCGTAACGCTTCCGGACCGCCCGCAAACTCAGGCATCACTTCGGCAGTTAGGAAGGGCTTCGTAATGGCGCCTGCTGCCGTCTTGCCTGAGTCAGCACCTGTACTTGGCAGATCGGTAATCACGCCAGTATCATTGCCCGCAATAGCTACAGGGCCGACAACAGCGCCGGCAGGCGTAATATCGCTAGTTGTATTATGTGTTGACGGTGGCTCCGTGACCGCATTATCTGCCACTACTTGCGGCATCGTTTTAGGGGGATTAATCCTTGTTACTACAGCCCGCGTTGCCGGCGGAGTAGTTGGCTGAGGTTTGACAAGATCAGTGGGGGGCAAAATGATAGGCTCAAGCTTGATAATTCCAGGATCGGTTGGCAATGTCACGTCTGCAATTGCTGGAGAGAGGCGCTGCACCAGTATAGGGACGCTGAGTAGCACTAGGCAGAGTGCTAACGTAGCAGCCAGCGCCGTAGCTAGGTGCCGATTGTACAGCCGACGCAGCAGATAGGCGCCATACGCTTGGTTGCGGCCATCGAAGACGATATCGTCGAGGGTGGCGGTGAGTAGATTGAGGGTTTTCATGGGTTGTATAGGCTTAAAGGTGAAAGGAGGCCGCAACACGCTATTACCCAAGCCTTATACTATCTACTTCTCATTGCTTCCGCTCCGGCTTTCAAACTCTCAACGCTCTATATATTTCAACTAGTATGCATGCCGACAAAAATATTTATACAAATAAAAACCCCAAGCAACACAGCGGTTGCTTGGGGTTTTGAGCTTCAAAAAGTAAGTGAATTACTTGATAGCGAAGGTTACCGGAACAGTAAATGATACGCTTACTGCACGGCCATTCTGCTTACCAGGAGCAAACCTAGGAAGAGTCTTCACAGCGCGAACGGTTTCTTCGTCGCAGCCGGCCCCAATGCCTTTGGTAATTTTCACATCCGTTACCTCACCTTGTGGGTTTACAGTAAAGTTTACGAAAACTTTGCCCTCTACTTGATTGCGTAGTGCCAATGCTGGGTATTTGATGGCCTTTTGAATGGCACCAACAATAGCATCGTTACCACCAGGGAATTGCGGCATTTGCTCTACATAGGTATACACTTTCGTGTCTACTACTTCAGCTACTGCTGCGTCGCCTTCACCTTCCAAACCGCTTAGGTCCACCTCATCAGTGTTTCCTTTTACGGTTTCGGTAGCAACCACCTTATCCTTCAACTCATCCTGATCCGGAATTTCTTCCTCCTTTACTACTTCTTCGTCTTTCTTAATGACAGGAGGAGTAAACTTAATCGTGGAGAGCTTTGGTGGTGGCGGTGGTGGCGCCTCTGGTGGTGGCGGCGGTGGTGGCGGTGGCACTGCTTTATCCAGTGGTGGCGCTTCCATCAGCTCGTTCACCTTTAAGTTTTTAGCATCTTCCTCTGCTTTACTGCCCTCAAACATGCGAGCAATAATGGGGAAGCTTACTAGAACTGCGAAGATGGCGATACCAATAAGAAGAGCGCGGGTTAGGTGCTTGCTATACAAGCGGCGGAGCACAAATGCTCCGTAGGCCTTGTTGCGACCTTCAAAGACGATATCGTCGAAGGAAGCACGGGCCAATTGCGCATTATCCATCATAGCCCTGACTTGGTTATAAGTACAGTATCAGCTGGTGAAATATCCACCAGTGCGTATTTCTTCTGGTTTGTGATATTCATCTCGTCCAGAATGTCAACCATGTTCTTGTAAACCGATTTCCGCGCGGGCTTAATCAGTACTACAGTTTGAGGGTTAGCACGCATACGATCGAGCAACACCTTACGAATACCAGTAGCGCCGTAATTAGTGACCTTCAACTCAGGCTTTACATCGTCAGCCAACAGGCCTTCGTAGTAATATACTTTGTTGGTTTCACCTAAGATGACTGTCATCGCATTCGATGATTTAATCTCAGATGGCGGATCATCTTTTTTAGGTTTTACCGGCATCGTCACTTGCATTACGTTCGGCTTATTGAACGTAGTCGTGAGCATGAAGAAGGTAAGAAGAAGAAAGGCCAAGTCAACCATGGGGGTCATGTCGATTTTAGTCGACATTTTCTTGGCCCGTTTCTTCCCACCTTTTCCTCCGGAATCGGCTTGTTGTTGTATTTCTGCCATTTCGCTACGGGAGGTTAGTTACTTACCAATTTGGGTTTCATCTCCAAATCAGTAATCAGGTTGAAGCGATTGATGTCCTTATCCTGCATGTACTTGATAAGTTTACGAACCGTCGGTACATCCGCGTTATTATCGCCCTTGATGGCGATATAAACCGGCTTCTTGAAAAGCTGTTGGTTAGCAGCTCTTCCCTGTATCACCCAATCAATGATTTGATTGTTCGTAGAGTCAGTCGGGATACCTGGCTGCTTAATGGTCTTAATCTCTTCCTTGCTACGGTCGAGGAGGGAGCCAAGCTGCTGAATAGGTACACCAAAACTGGTCATTTGGCCGAAGCGCTTCTTTTGCTGGGGAGTAAAAGAGATACCATATTTGGCCCCCACTTTCTCCAGCATCAAGATTTTTGCAGGCTCACTGTCCAGTGCAAAATAGGTTTTGCCGTCTTTATCAACCGAAAGCGTGATAAGGTTGGTATCGGGCAACTTAAGGTCTGAGGTAGAGGATGGTGTGTCCACCATAACCACTTCCTCGGGGGCAAACTTGGTGGTGAGCATAAAGAATGTCACCAGCAGGAATGCCAAGTCCACCATCGGGGTCATATCCAACGAGGGGACGTTCTATGGGGCTTTACTTTAGGCATTTCTGGCTTTGTTAGTTTGAATTCAGAAACGTAGGAACCCTAGGCTTTAGTGCGTTAACCGCAACTTATGCCGTGTAAGTTTCCTTTTCGCCGTGCTGAGCGGCAAACGTCTGAATAATGCTGAAGCCAGCTTCGTCGATGCTGTACGTCAGCTCGTCAATTTTGCTCGTAAAGTAGTTGTAGGCGATGATGGCCAGCGCCGAGCCAAGGATACCCAGAGCCGTGTTGATCAGTGCTTCCGAAATACCGTTTGCAAGTGCTGTAGCATCGGGGTTACCAGCTTGTGCCAGAGCCGAGAAGGCCTTGATCATACCAGCAACCGTACCCAACAGACCTACCAATGTAGCGATAGAAGCGATGGTTGAGATAATAACCAGGTTCTTTTCCAGCATAGGCAATTCCAAAGCAGTAGATTCTTCAATCTCTTTCTGGATTGACAGGATCTTCTGGTCTTTGTCCATGCCACGCTCACGCGACATCTCCTGGTACTTCAGCAAACCAGCTTTAACAACGTTGGCTACCGAGCCTTTTTGCTGATCGCAAACAGCTAGCGCACCCGTGATGTCATTTACGTTCAACTTTTGACGAATTGAGCGTACGAAGCTTTCGATGCTCTTAGTACCCTTAGCCTTGCTGATAGTCAAGTAACGCTCAATCGAGAAGGTGATAACGAGCAAGAACAGGGTGAGCAGGATAGGCACGATAAAGCCTCCTTTATACACGATGCCGAGGTAGTTACCTTCGATTGGGTTGTTCTCATTATTACCGCCCTGGAAGTTGGCACCATTGCCAAAAACGAACATGTAGATAATAATCGAGACTATAAGTGCCAACGGAATTACGATGGCGGCGAACGCTGATCCGCCTTTCGCGTCGTCCTTAGGAGCAGCGGTAGCGGCGGCAGGCCGCACGTTTTTGTTCATGGCATTCTTCTGTTCCATTGTGCCGGAGGATTAGGGGGTTGGTAGTGAAAGGTTGAAGAGGTAAGGAGAAAATGAATGGGGTATTTGGTGAAAAAAGAATAGCCTAAAGACAGCAGCGGCTCCGCTCACCCTCATATTTGCCCCTCAATAATGGGAATAAAATATGGGTCTGCTCGTGTGCGGAGCCTAGTTTCTCAGAAGGTCTATGCATGGCAAACCTAAATAAAAACCAGCGTGCCGCCAAATGAAATATGGGTTTAAACGGTTTAAAACGGTGTGCGACTTAAAAAAAAGCTATTTTTCACCCTGTTCATACGTAACTGAAGCAGGCAGTTTTTTGGCCCTTTCCCAGTACGTATCCATCTCTGCCAGGGTTAAATCAGTGAGCTGATGCCCGTCGCGGGCGGCTTCTGTTTCAAGGTATTGAAAGCGCTGAATAAACTTACGGTTAGTACGTTCTAGTGCTTCTTCAGGGTTAATTCCGGCAAAGCGAGCAAAATTTACCAGCGAAAATAATAAGTCGCCAAACTCGCTTGCCGCCCGCTCCGAATCAATGGAATCAGCGTTCTGGGGGGCAAATTCAGCTCCGAACTCACCTAATTCTTCTTGTACTTTCTCCCAGACTTGCGCTGGCTCTTCCCAATCAAAACCTGCCCCGCGGGCTTTTTCTTGGATGCGCATGGCCTTCACCAGCGCGGGCAGTGATACGGGTACTCCGCCCAGCACGGAGGTGTTTCCTTTTTCTTTCAGCTTTAGTTGCTCCCAGTTGCGCTTCACTTCCTCCTCATCCGCCACTTGCGTATCGCCATAAATATGCGGATGACGAAAAATTAGTTTATCGCATTGGGCGTTAAGGACGTCAGCAATATCAAAACGGCCACTTTCGGACGCTATTTTTGAATAAAAGGCCAAATGCAGAAATACATCTCCGAGTTCCTTTTGCACATCTGCTAAGTCATCGCGCAGAATAGCATCAGAAAGCTCATAGGTTTCTTCAATAGTGAGGTGTCGTAAGCTTTGCATAGTCTGCTTACGGTCCCAGGGGCACTCAGCGCGTAGCCGATCAAGCACATCCAGTAGACGGCTAAAAGCAGCTATTTGCTCGGAACGACGAGAAGGGGAAGAATTTTCCATTAAATCAAATATACGCTCACTTTCAGCATACAGTAATATTTGTGCAGGCAAAAACACCCGATTATCAACGATAGGAAATGATTTAAGGACTAAAAATTGTCATGACCCTAAAACTACTTTCATAGAGAAAGCAGCGCGTTTGTCTACTTTTGCGTCTTAAAATAACCATTGCTTGTGGCACTAATAAAATCAATTTCGGGTATTCGGGGCACCATTGGGGGCGCAGCGGGAGAGGGCCTTACGCCCATCGACGTAGTAAAATATGCTGCCGCTTTCGGAACGTGGGTACTGAATACCACGCAGAACAACACCATCATTATTGGCCGTGATGCCCGCATTTCGGGCGAAATGGTGAGCAAACTAGTCGCCGCGACCTTGCAGGGATTAGGAATCCATGTAATAGATCTGGGCCTGAGCACTACGCCTACCGTAGAGCTGGCCGTACCCGCCAAGAAAGCCGGTGGCGGTATCATCCTGACTGCTTCCCACAACCCAAAACAGTGGAATGCGCTGAAGCTGCTCAATAATAAAGGTGAGTTTATTTCTGACCAAGATGGGCAGCAAGTATTAGCCTTGGCCGATGCTGAGCAATTTAATTTTGCGCCGGTAAACAAGCTGGGCCAATACAGCACGGATTCAAGCTTCCTTAAAAAGCACGTGAAGGCCGTACTGGCTTTGCCTTTGGTAGATGTAGAGGCCATTCGGGCGAAAAACTTCCGCGTGGTAATTGACTGCGTAAACTCTAGTGGCGGACTAGCCGTGCCACTCTTGTTGGAGGCTCTGGGCGTCTCAACAATCGAGAAGCTGCACTGCGAGCCTACTGGCGACTTTGCCCACAACCCCGAGCCCTTGCCCGAAAACTTGAGGGATATTGCGCGAGTGCTCGAGAAAGGTAGCTACGACCTCGGTATCGTAGTAGACCCTGATGTAGACCGCTTGGCGCTGGTAAGCGAAAATGGCGAAATGTTCGGCGAGGAGTACACCCTAGTAGCTGTAGCTGATTATGTCCTCAAGCAGAACGGTGGAGGTAACACGGTAAGCAACCTGAGCAGCACCCGTGCCCTGCGCGACGTGACGGAACGACTGGGGGGCAATTATGCCGCCGCTGCCGTTGGTGAGGTGAACGTGGTAAATATGATGAAGCAAACCAACGCTATTATTGGTGGCGAGGGTAACGGGGGAATCATTTTCCCCGAACTGCACTACGGCCGCGATGCGCTAGTGGGAATTGCTTTATTTCTGACTCACTTGGCAAAATCTGGGTTGACGATGACGCGCTTACGGGCGTCATACCCGAATTATCATATCTCGAAAAATAAAATCGAGCTAACGCCCGACATCAACACCGACAAGATTTTGGAGCAGGTGCAGCAGCGCTACGCGAAGCAGCCCATCAATACCATCGACGGCGTTAAAATAGAGTTTGATAAAGAGTGGGTGCATCTGCGCAAGTCCAATACGGAGCCCATTATCCGCATTTACGCCGAGTCGGAGTCGAATGCTACCGCCGATCATCTGGCTAACAAGATCATCGGAGACATCAAAGAGATTCTCTCCGCTAAAGCATAGATTTGATAAGATAGCCGGCATACGGAATGGTGTTACTGTGCTGGCTATCTAGTTCAAATCTTTGTACTCATTTCTCTGTGCTATTTATCGGTGCCTATGACTCAGCAAGCCGTTTATTTCGATAATGCCGCTACCACCTCCCTCGACCCCGAGGTGCTAGAAGCTATGATGCCCTTTCTGCAAAACCACTTCGGCAACCCAAGCAGCATTCATGGGCATGGGCGACAGGTAAGGGCTGCTATCGAGAATGCGCGCAAGACCATCGCGCATCTGATAAATGCGGCGCCCGCGGAGATTTCCTTTACGTCGGGTGGTACTGAGGCTGATAATTATGCTGCCTTCGGAAGTGTTCGTACACTGGGGTTGCGGCATGCTATTACTTCGCCCCTAGAGCACCATGCCGTGCTGCATACATTGCAGGCGCTGGAAAAAGGCGGTGATATAGAGTTGAGCTACGTACGGCACGATGAGCGTGGCCGCCTAGACTTGGCGCATTTAGCTGAGCTGTTGGCGGTACATCCGCGCTCTTTCGTTAGTCTGATGCATGCCAACAACGAGATCGGTAATCTCAACGACGTAGAATCTATTGCCGAGCTATGTCAGCAGCATAACGCTATTTTTCATACGGATACGGTGCAGACTATGGGGCATTATCGCCACGATGTGCAGCAACTCAAAACGCACTTTCTGGTCGGTTCAGCGCATAAATTTCACGGCCCGAAAGGAGTTGGATTTCTGTATACCCGCTCCGGTACGCAAGTGACGCCCCTGATCCACGGCGGCTCCCAAGAGCGCAACGTGCGAGCTGGCACTGAGAATGTGTACGGCATTGTAGGACTAGCCAAGGCACTGGAAATTGCTTATCGAGATATGGCGGACCATCAGCGCCATATTCAAAGCTTGAAAGAATTGTTTATAACGTCTCTGCGAGCAGAAATCGAGGATGTGCAGTTTAATGGTACTTCCGCCGAAGCTGACCAGAGCTTGTATACGGTACTAAACGTTAGCTTGCCCCCCTCGGATATAAACGAGATGCTGCTCTTCAATCTCGACATTAATCGGGTGTCGGTATCCGGAGGGTCGGCGTGTACGAGCGGAGCTAATGCGGGTTCACACGTGCTGAGCGCCCTAAACTGCGACCCCAAGCGGGGCGCTATCCGTTTCTCGATGAGTAAGTACAATACGGCGGAAGAAGTCAAATTTGCCGTTGAGCAGTTGGCTAAGATGTATCGGAAAGTGCCTGCTTAAACTTGTCGCTTACCACGGAAGTAAAAAAGCCCCCCAGATTAGTCTGGGGGCTTTTTTACTTCCGTGGTAATATTAAATGAGGTGCGTTAGAGTTATGTATTCCAACGTGTTAATATATACTGGTAGCTTGAATGCTCATAGCTGTCAGCCGCCTTCAGTACCTATTTTGGCTGCCGTCCGTACTGCATTCCACATACTTGCTTTAACCTGACTTATGGCTGAAATAAATATCCAACGTAAAAAAAACTCGTTCAGTCCGTGGCTACTGATTTTGCTAGTGCTGGCAGCGTTGGCCGTAGGAGCTTACTTTTTACTTCGCGCTGATTCGGAGCCTGCCGCTACCGCGCCGCCCGCAACGGGCGCCGTTGCTCCGGCCGATACCAATGCCGAGGCACAAGCACGCGCTACGCCCCCGCCCGCCGATGGCGGCACGCAAGCCGTTACGGACATGGCTGCCGAAGAAACGCCGGCTTCAACTGAGGAATTGGCTCGATTTGCGGCCGATGAAGATGATACTCCCGATTACGGACGGCGTGGGCTCCAACTGCTCACGGCTACGCTCGTCGATCTAGCTGACCGCAACGACTTGCGCGATAATAACATCACCGAGAAGCGCAACGACCTTACCAGTGCCACTAGTCGCTTGAGCGATAACCCCCAAGCTAGCATACGGCCGGGTTTGGTGGCGGCAGCCGCTTTAATGCAGGCAATGCAGCAAAAAGCTTATCCTGCTTTAGCTCGCCCTGTGGCTGAGCTGGTGCAACGAGCTGACGAGTTGCCCAATCAGATTACAGAGGCGGAAGTGCCTGCGGTACGGGAGTTTCTGGTGCGGGCCGCCGATGTAGTTGGCACATTAAGCAAGCCTGCCGCCTGATTTCATCCATGAAATAATATCGGCTTTTCTCGGAAATAGCTGCTCTTCTATCTGCCTTTTATTGCTTTACTCATGGAACCAACTTCTGCCCCTATTCCACCTGCCGAGGGTATGCACCTACGCCGTCTGCGCGACCTGACCGATTTTGAAGTAGCAGATAGTAGCCCCGATGTACGCGGCTGGAGCGTGCGCGGCGCCGACGGACAGAAATTTGGCGAAGTAGCAGAGCTGATAGTGGAAGAAGACGCGCTGAAAGTGCGCTACCTCGATATTGAACTGAGCAGCAACCTGCGCATCAACAAGAACGAGCGTCATATTCTGCTGCCCATTGGCGTAGCTGCCTTGGACGAAGAGGGGGATAACGTGTTTGTCCCGGCCCTGACGATGGAATCGGTATTGGAATATCCGCCTTATTCCGAGATTCAAATCAGCCGCGACTACGAAGAGGCGATGCTGCGGGCCCTGAAGCTGCCGTTACCCGAAACTGGTTCTGAGACTTTCTACAATCAGCCTTCCTACGATGAGCAGCGCTTCTATCAGAACCGTCGGCCTGCCGAGTTAAACGCTTTTCGCCGCCGTGACCAGAACGGAAATATTGTCTAGTTGATCCTGGGGGCTTTTTTATGGAATAAGCACTATTAACTCAAGGCTCTATAGATAGTCCAAAGGCTCCAGACAATAACCATCAGGCCCACGCCCGCAAACATCCAACGGACGGGTAGATTTCCGGCCAGGCGCGCCGCCAAAGGAGCCGCCGCTAAGCCTCCCACGATTAGCCCCAATACTACCTGCCAGTGCGAAAAGCCTAGGGTGGCAAAAAAGGTGAGCGCGCTGGAGAAGGTGACAAAAAACTCGGTGAGGCTGACAGAACCGATAACATATTGGGGGGCGCGGCCTCGCATAAGCAACGTGCTGGTAACCAACGGTCCCCAGCCGCCGCCACCGAATGAGTCTAAAAAGCCCCCCGCGCCGGCCAGCCAACCAATATGCTTTACGGGGCGAGAAGGCCCCGGCTGCTGAAAAGCCTGTCGCAGAATGCGCAACCCTAGGAGCAATAGGTACACTGCTAGGGTAGGCTTTACCCAGGCGGAGAAATGCTCACCAAAATAAGAAAGCAGAAATGCCCCGCTTACGGCCCCCAGCACACCCGGCACCAGCAACGCCCTAAACAAGCGCCGATTGACGTTGCCAAGCCGGTAATGACTGTAGCCGGAAGCGCCACTGGCAAACATCTCCGCCGTATGAATACTCGCGCTCACCGTCGCCGGCGACATATTCAATGACATCAGACTAATAGCCGTGACCACGCCGTAGCCCATGCCTAACAACCCATCGATGAGTTGGGCCGCAAACCCAATAGCTACGAAAAGATAGAATGTCTGGGCACTGCTGACCACTTCCCATATCTGCTCCCAGGAAATAGCCAGTGTCAACATATTCATACTTAATAGTGCACTAAACGCCACGTTGCAGCTTATTGAGAGGCGCTAAAAAACCTCTATGCCCGAACAGTGACTGGCTAGTCGGGCATAGAGGTTATTTGTTTCTGTAAGACAGCTAACTAATTCTGACGAATCATCTCCGTCACGGCATTTACCCAAAGCGGATGCGTATTCAGAGACGGTACTAACTGCCAATGCTCGCCGCCGGCTTCCTCAAATAGCTCCTTAAATTCTTCCCCGACTTCGATGGTCGTTTCGAGGCAGTCGGCAACGAAAGCGGGACTGAAAGCCAATACGTTCTTGAAGCCTTTTGCGGGCAGCGGCTTTAAAATCTCATCCGTATACGGCTGCAGCCACGGGTCACGGAGGCGGCTTTGCAAGCGGCTTTGGAAGGCCACCGTATATTGATCTGGACTTAACCCCAAGCCTTTTGCCACCAAGCGCGACGTGGCAAAACACTGAGCGCGGTAGCAGTAGCGGTTGTTCTTGTTGTACGTATTGCAGCATTTGCCTAGCTGGCAATACCCGTTGAAGCTGCCTTTGAGCACGTGCCGCTCCGGAATGCCGTGGTAGCTGAACACTACGTGGTCGTAGTCGCGCTTCTCCATCTCGGCTTTTCCTAAAGCCACAATGGTGTCGATAAAACCTTGGTCATCGGCAAAGGAGCTGATGAAGCTGATGCTGGGCACTATCCACCACTTGCGCACGATGTCCATCACCTTCTGCTGCACGGAGCCCGTACTAGCCGAAGCGTACTGCGGAAACAGCGGTAGCACAATAATGCGGTCGACGGCGGCCTCACGCAATTCTTCTAGGGCTTTTTCGATACTCGGATTCTGATAGCGCATCCCGAAGGCCACCACATACTGGGAGCCTAGCTGCTCTTGCACCAGTTTCTGCAAATCGAGCCCGTGGAAGAGGAGGGGGGAGCCCCGATCGGTCCAGAGCTGCTGGTATATCTTGGCCGATTTAGGGGCGCGCAACGGCACCACCAATCCTTGAAATAAGGGATAGCGCACAGCGGCCGGCATATCTACTACGCGGCCATCGGTAAGAAATTCGTTGAGGTAACGGCGTACGTCGCTGGTTTGGGGCGAGTCGGGCGTACCAAGATTGACGAGTAGAACGCCGATACGGCGCTGGGGGGCATTTTCAGGCATAAATAGTACAGAACGTCGGACGCAATACAAAGGTAGAGCACCAATGGTTTGCGCTAACTAGGAATGCGTAAAGTAGGAACAGATAGTCGGACTAAATGCTTAGCATCCTGATTCAAACACCTAACTTATTGGGCACCACGGTTCACTCGTCCGAAAGCCGTACCTTTGCAGCCTCATTTTCAGCAGCCTCCTCGTGAATTCCGAACCTAAACCGCACCGCGCCGGCTTTGTAAGCATTATTGGCAAGCCCAACGTGGGCAAGTCGACGCTTATGAATGTGCTCGTGGGCGAGCGGCTAAGCATTATTACCAGCAAAGCCCAGACGACGCGCCACCGCATTATGGGCATTCTGAACGGCGATGATTTCCAGCTCGTCTACTCGGATACGCCCGGCATTATTCAGCCCAAATATGAGCTGCACAATGCCATGATGAGCTTCGTGTATTCTTCCCTGGAAGATGCCGACGTGATTCTGTTTGTGACCGATATCTACGAAAAGCACGACGAAGAGCCTGTAGTAGAGCGCCTGCGCCGGGCCGAAACGCCAGTTATCGTTTTGGTTAATAAGATTGACCAAGCCGAGCAGGCGGAGGTAGAAGCCAAACTGGCCTACTGGCGTGAGCAACTCCCCAATGCTGCCGAAGTGCTAGCTATATCGGCATTGAATGCTTTAGGCACCGAGCGTGTTCTGGAGCTAGTATTGGAGCGCTTGCCTGAGCATCCGCCATATTATCCCAAAGACGAGCTAACCGATAAGCCAGAGCGGTTTTTTGCCGCCGAGATGATTCGGGAAAAGATCTTTAAGCTCTACAAAAAAGAAGTCCCTTACAGCTGCGAAGTCGGCGTGGAGGAGTTTAAAGAAGACGAGAAAATTATTCGTATCCGGGCAACTATTTATGTGGAGCGGGCTAGTCAAAAAGGGATTATCATCGGCCACAAAGGCGAGGCGCTGAAAAAAGTAGGCACTTGGGCACGGGAAGAAATGGAGAAGTTCTTCGGCAAACAGGTGTTCTTAGAAACGCACGTAAAAGTCAACGAGAACTGGCGCACCGACCCAAAAGCGTTGAGCCGTTTTGGCTATCAATAACTAAGTAAAGAGGGCAGGCTTCACATTCCCTGCCTCTACCTCAAGTCCGACCATCTTTCACTTAATATCCCCGGGCACTGCCAGACGTAGGTCGGACTGGCGGCTGGGGCATCGTATCATGAAGAATACCATCGCTATTGTGGGGCGGCCCAACGTGGGCAAATCCACACTTTTCAATCGCTTAGTTGGCCAGCGTAAGGCCATCATGGACAATGAGAGCGGCGTAACCCGCGACCGGCACTACGGCTACGGCGACTGGACCGGCAAGTACTACACTGTTATCGACACGGGTGGTTACGTGCACGGCTCCGACGACGTATTCGAAGAAGAAATCCGCAAGCAGGTAAAGCTCGCCATTGATGAGGCCGATGTGGTCCTGTTTATGGTCGACGTTGACGCTGGCTTGCACGGCTTAGACGAAGAGTTTGCCAACGTTCTGCGCCGTTATCAGGGCAAAAAGCCGATTTACCTAGTCGCTAATAAGGCGGATACAAACGCGCGGGCACACGCGGCCGGTGAGTTTTATGCCTTAGGCGTAGGCGACGGTGATATCTTCACTATTTCCAGCCAAAATGGCTCCGGCACCGGTGATTTGCTCGATGCCGTGGTTAATCATTTCGATGACCCCTGGGAAGAAGAGCCTGATTCCGGTTTGCCGAAAATTGCAGTTCTGGGACGCCCTAACGTGGGCAAATCCAGCTTGTTCAACCTGCTGCTCGGTGAAGAGCGCACTATCGTAACGGATATTGCCGGCACCACCCGCGACGCTATCCAGACGCGTTATAACGCCTTCGGCAATGACTTTATCCTAGTAGATACGGCCGGTTTGCGCCGTAAAAACAAGGTGCACGAAGACATCGAGTTTTACTCCGTACTGCGCTCTATTCGGGCCATGGAAGAGTCGGACGTGTGCATCGTGATGCTCGATGCCACTCGTGGCATTGAGGCGCAGGATGTGAACATCATCGGCTTGGCTGACCGCAACCGTAAGGGTATTGTGATTGTGGTCAACAAGTGGGACTTGATTGAGGATAAGCAGACGAATACAGTAAAAGAGTTTGAGGATCAGATTCGGGAGAAAATTGCTCCTATCAGCTATCCGCCAATCATTTTTACGTCGGTGCTGACTAAGCAACGCGTGCACAAAGCCATTGAAACGGCCGTGCAGGTGTATAACAACAAGACCAAGAAGGTGCCTACTTCCCAGCTGAACGAGGTTATGCTGCGAGAGATTGAAGCGCATCAGCCACCGTCGGTGAAGGGTAAGATGGTGCGCATCAAGTACGTGACCCAATTACCAACGCACAACCCGGTTTTCGCTTTCTTCTGCAACCTGCCGCAGTACGTAAAGGACAGCTACAGCCGTTACCTCGAAAATCGTCTGCGCGAGCATTTCGACTTTACAGGTGTACCAATCGGTATTATTTTCCGCAAGAAGTAAGTACTTATTCAACCGAATAGAGATATTCTGACAATAAGAGATAAGCAATTATCACTTTTATTCAGTTGACTTATCTCAGTAAAAAAGCCCCCCAGAGTAGCTCTGGGGGCTTTTTTACTGAGATACATGATGAAAAATATTGCTATCTGTGAATAATCAATAAAATTCTTGGTCCTGTCGGGTTACCTATTGCTGATTGGGGTATAAAGCTTCGAATCTCCTGTTAATCCGCTCGCGGCAAGACGTGGGATTCACCCTAAAACTGATTTTTCAACCCCCTCTCAAATTTACCCTGATCATGAAAAAAGTATTGTTCCTCGCCCTCGCTGCTGCTTCGTTCACTTTCGCTTCTTGCGACACGAAGACTGAAAACGCTCAAGAGAATGCTGCTGAGAACGTAGAAGAGGCTGGCGAAGTAAAGGCTGACGCTATGGAAGAGGCTGCTGACTCGACCCGCGACGCTGCTGAGAACACGTCTGATGCTATGGAAGATGCTGCTGACGCAACTCCTTCTACTACTACTCCTGCTGCTACCACCACCAACTAATTCAGGTGGTGCGAAAGCACAAAAAAAGCCCCCCGGACTCGTTCTGGGGGCTTTTTTATTGATTATACTTTTCTCAATTGAGTCGGCGTTGCAACATGCTGTCCACCACTTCAAATAAGCGGCGCGGCTCGTAGGTGCGCCACGGCAACTCATCGAGCTGACCCCCGAAGTTTACGTAGTTGTCAATATTATATTGGCGCATTTCGCGCAGTACGTGCTCCTGAAAATTGACGCCGGCAATCCAGCCATCTTCCACGTCCTCAAACCATTCCTCGTAATAGGAGTCGTCGGAGCCATGGAAATTGAACACGTTTTCACCAATCAGGATGAATTTGCGAATGCCCTCATGCACCATCAAGTCGATAATGTTGCGCTTGAGCTGCATGACGTCGTTCTCAATAGCATCATTCCACTCACCTATAAATTCGATTACACCAATACCTTGCTCATAATCTACGAAGAGGATTTTGAGAAATAAGGTATCCGATTCTAAGCTATCCCACTGGGGGTGAATATAGTAGCCGTAGATCGTGTTCGTGAAGGAATCAAGGCTGTTTTCGGCCTCGAACAGGGGCGAGCGGGGGTCTTCGGAGGCCGAGTACTGCTCAATCCAATTATAATGCGGCTCAATGGTATGCACGAGAAGACGGATGTTTTTTGGTAGAAACGTGCCACAGAACGTTCTGTTCCATGCATCGCCAAAAATATCCGTCGGCTATAAGTCAGCGCCCGGCACTTCTAGTTTTTACTGACTGGCATGAGCTGCCATCGCTGCGCGCACAGAGCCATGCTGTTTGAGAAGCGTCGCAGCCTCAGCCTGTTCAATGCCGAGCTCATCCATCAGCATCCGTTCACCGCGGTCTACCAGTTTATAGTTGCTGAGCTGCATATCCACCATTTTGTTGCCTTTCACCCGGCCCAGCCGAATCATGGTAGCCGTAGTGAGCATGTTGAGGACCAGCTTCTGCGCCGTACCCGCTTTAAGTCGCGTGCTGCCGGTCACAAACTCGGGCCCCGTCACGACTTCTACCGGAAATTCAGCGGCGGCGGCTACCAAGGAGCCCGCATTGCAAACAATACATCCCGTGGCAATACCCTGACGCCGCGCCTGCTCCAAGCCTCCAATAACATACGGTGTGCGGCCCGAAGCAGCAATGCCCACCAGCATATCGTTCTGGTTGATGCTATGCTGCTGCAAATCTTTCCAGGCTTGCTCAGCGTCGTCTTCCGCATTCTCTACTGCTTGGCGAATGGCGGTATCGCCGCCGGCAATGATGCCGATAACCATCCCCTGCGGCACACCAAACGTGGGCGGACATTCCGACGCATCCAGAATTCCGAGCCGCCCGCTTGTACCCGCCCCTATGTAGAATAAACGCCCCCCACGCTGCATGCAGGCCACTGTAGCCTCTACTAAGGCCTCAATTTGGGGCAACGACTTGGCTACGGTCAGCGGCACCGTCTGATCGACGCTGTTCATGCCTGCCAGCAAATCGTGCGTGGATAAAGTTTCGAGGTCGTTAAAAAGGGAAGAGCTTTCGGTGGAGTTCATGGCATAGGTCGGAATAGGTGGGTGGGATGACGGCGCTTACGGTTACCGGCCGGTCTGGTTGGCAGAGACGGGGCTGGGGGGTAATTTTAGCCGGCCAATTACCTGGAATTTATCGAAAACATGTGCCGTATGAGGTGCGTCGCGGTGTAACTCAGCAGTAAGGTCTTGGCCGGCCCAGTGCCCATAGTGGTTGCCACGCGTCCAGAGCCGCGACCGACCGACATCATAAATCAGCCCTTGGTAGCTAACCCAAATTTCATCCCGGTCCTGCCCATTGCGCAAAGCCAGCTGCGACACCGTGTATTCAGGTAAAGTGTCGAGTTTTACTGGTTGATCCTCGTTTTTTGCTGCCGACGATAAAGGGTTATCCATTTAAAAATGAAGAAGCTTCTAAAAAAATCGGCCTCAATCAGCCACCAAAGCAGGTTAGCCTAACAGAGCCTGAGTTAGAATCCAACGGTTAGGCAAGTCGCCCTGCGCGGCATAGACGTAGTCTTCGTAGCTACAGGGAACAACCCGCTTAATAGCACTATCTGCCAGGCTTTCCACTTCCAGCCACCATTTTTCGGTGCGCTTAGCTTTGTAAAAAACCAGCTTGGCTGGCGTGCCTGGAAGCCCTACTGCGTAACGCTTAAAGCGGGTACTTTGGAAATCAGTCTCGCCGCGCCGATGATAAAAGCCTTCCACAAAGTACCACAGCATAGTGGCCAAAGTAGCAGCGCCTAACCCGTGCTGGTCGTGGTCGGGGCGGTAGCCATAGAGGCCAAAGCTGCTGAGCTGGTCGTTGTGGCCAGCATACCAAGCTAACTGGGCCGCTTCCTCACTAGTTAGGCCAAAGGGGTTGGCCGGCGAATAAGCCGGCGCATCTTGCCAGCGCAGTGCTGCTACATCAAAACTTACAAAGTCGGCCTGCCGCAATAGCGGCTCGGCTTGGCGGACATCAGTCCGTACGGCTCCTAGGCGCAATGTTTCGAAGTGTAGTTTTTCCAAGGCTGCCAATACTTCCGGCGTAGCCAAATACTGTTGGTGTGCCAGTTGGGCGAAGTTGAACAAAAAGCTGGGCTCGTGCATCAACATGCGCCGCAGGTGTAAATCTTCGGCTGCCGCCGAATCGTGCTCTGCCATGTCTACGCGGGCATCTATCGTAGCAAAGCTGACGGCCCGATCAAGGGTTTCATAGGCCAGAAATTGCCCATAGTCCAGATCGTGGCTGCCTCCGAGCAGAATGGGCACCGTCTTTTGTTCCAAGAGCATCGAGACTATCTCGCAGAGGCGCCGATAGGTGTCTTCCAGAGTTAAGCCGGGCCGAAGATTGCCCAAGTCTACGAGTCGGAGTGGCGCAGTGCCTTTCTGCAATTGGTAAAAGCGGTGGCGCACAATGTTGGCCCCGTGTAAGTCAGGCGAGCCGGCGGCACTACCACGCCACTCGTTCAGGCCAATGATGGCCATATCAGCATCACGCCAATCCGGAAATGTATCCAGAAAGCAGGTGAGGTGCGCCCCAAGTGTGGTAGGGGCAATAAATGGAGGCACAAGCTCCTCAGGGAGCGGATCAAAGAAGATAGCCAGATTCATCGGGCAAAAAGCAAGGCAGGCCGGCGAAATTACGCAAATCGAGTCAGCCATCCACCACATTTGCCCCCCAGCAGCGCAATCGTACGGAGGTAGTTGGCTTTCCGCGAAAAAATCCATTTATTTAACCAGTATTTCCCACCCTTTTGCTCTTAATAAATGGAAGTTCGGCGCGCGTTTGATGTTCTGCCTAACCAGCTTGCAAAGTATCCGAAGTCGGATTGTCTGACCGCCAAAGTCAATGGCGAATGGCAAAAGATGAGCACTCAGCAGGTAAGTGAGGCTGCCAATCAGGTAAGCTTAGGGTTGCGGCAGTTGGGAATTGGAAAGGACGATAAGGTGGCCATCATCTCCATGAATCGTCCGGAGTGGATGTTGGCCGACTTTGGTATTTCCCAACTTGGTGCCGTGAGCGTGCCTATGTACCCCAGCATTACGGTTGAAGACTATAAATACATCTTCACCGATGCCGGTGTAAAGGCCGTGTTTGTTTCAGATAAAAACCTGTACGCCAAGGTAAAAGAGGCTACTGCCGCTTTGCCCGAAGTACAGCACATTTTCACGTTTGATAAAATTGAAGGCGCTCGGCACTTCGACGAACTGCTGGCCATGGGTAAGAAAGGCAACGCCGCCGATTTAGACCCGATAAAAGCTGGCGTGCAGCCCGACGACCTGCTCACCATCATCTATACCTCCGGCACTACCGGTAACCCGAAAGGGGTGATGCTCAGCCATGACAACTTGCTCAGCAACTGTCGCCATTCGCAGCCTTCGGTACCCGTCAATAAAGACGATATAGCCCTTAGCTTCCTGCCGCTCTGCCACATTTTTGAGCGCATGGTGACGTATCTGTACATGATTAACGGCGTGAGCATTTACTACGCCGAGAGCATGGAAGTAATTGCCGACAACCTGCGTGAGGTCAAGCCGCAGATCTTCACCACCGTGCCGCGCCTGCTGGAGAAGGTGTATGATAAGATTGTCGCCAAGGGCCACGATTTGGAAGGTGTGAAGAAAAACCTCTTCTTCTGGGCCCTGGATCTGGGGTTAAAGTTTGATACCCAGAAAAACCAGGGCTTCTTTTACAACACCCAACTAGCACTGGCCAATAAGTTGATCTTCAACAAGTGGCGGGAAGCGTTGGGTGGCAATTTGAAGTGTATTGTGTCGGGTGGCGGCGCGCTACAACCGCGGCTGGCCCGCGTGTTCTGGGCGGCGGGCATTCCGGTGATGGAAGGCTATGGCCTCACCGAAACTTCCCCCGTAATTGCCGTTAGCGGCTTCGAGCCGGAGAATAACTACATCGGCGCCGTGGGCCCCGTGATTGAAAATACGGAGGTCAAAATCGCCCCGGACGGTGAGATTCTGACCAAATCTGCTTCCGTCATGAAAGGCTACTACAATAAGCCTGAACTAACCAAAGAAGTAATCGACGAGGATGGCTGGTTCCATACCGGCGATATTGGGGAGTTCGTGAACGGCCGTTTCCTCAAAATCACGGATCGTAAAAAGGAGATGTTTAAGACCTCGGGGGGCAAATACATTGCTCCACAGGTTATTGAGAACAAGCTCAAGGAGTCGCCGCTGATTGAGCAGGCGATGGTGGTAGGCGCTGATCAGAAATTTCCGTCGGCGCTGGTGGTACCATCCTTTGATGAACTCAAGAACTGGTGCAAGCGCCACCAGGTGCCCTTTACCTCCAATGAAGAGATTGTGAAGGATCCCAAGATTGTGGAGATGTATGAAGCACTGGTAAAAGACTACAACAAAGGCTTCGCGCAGTGGGAGCAGGTTAAAAAAATCTGCATCATGGATCATCTCTGGACCGTGGAAACTGGCGAGATGACTCCTACGATGAAAGTCAAGCGGAAGGCAATCACCGAAAACAACCGCGACTTAATCGAGAGCTTGTATCACCAAAACGCTCTCCGCTAGCAAAACGGCCCCGCCCCACGGCGGGGCCGTTTTCGTATAATAAGCTGCAGTAAGGAAAAGAGAGTATGGCTAAGGCGCTAAACTTTTTTATAGTAAAGTAGTATGCAAGCCTAACATATTCTTTGTATGTTTACCGGACATGCTTGCCCCCATGAAACCCGAAGAAACCGTCGATTATAACGTAAAAGTCTGCTGGCATGCCATTTCGCGCATGTATAATACGCAGGCTGCCAAGCACGACATCACGACCAGCATCGGCTTCGTGCTCCTGAATATTGATCAGGAAAATGGCACCCCCGCCACCAAAATTGCCCCCCTGCTGGGGTTGGAGACGCGTAGCCTTACGCGCATTCTGCGGAGCATGGAAGAGCGCGGCCTCATCTACAAACAAGCCGACACGCAAGACAAGCGCTCAGTGCGCATCTTTCTGACGGAAGAGGGCTTGCGGGGCAAGGAAATCTCGCGCCAAACGGTACGTCATTTCAATCAGAAAGTGCGGGAGAAAATTCCGCAGGCGCAACTGGATACGCTCTTTAAGGTGATAGGCCAGATCAACGCCATGATTGAGAGCAAATCCCTGTTCGACGACTTCACGCTTAAGCCGCTTCGCCCCGAAACAACCTCCGCCTAGGGGGCTTTTTGGCGCGTTTTGGTTTTCACCTATTCTATTTTCTGTCAACAGATTACCCGTTTCAGCTTTTATGAATCGAACTATCAAGAAAGTAGCCGTGCTCGGCTCCGGCGTGATGGGCTCGCGTATTGCCTGCCATTTCGCCAACATCGGTGCCCAAGTGCTGCTGCTCGACATTGTGCCCCGCGAGCTCACGCCCGAGGAGCAAGCCAAAGGGCTGACCTTGGAAAGCCCCGCCGTGCGCAACCGCATTGTGAATGCTTCCTTGCAGGCAGCGGTGGCCTCCAACCCTTCGCCTTTGTACCGCAAGCAGGACGCGTCGCGCATTAAAACCGGCAACTTCGACGATAACCTCAAGGACATTGCCTCCTGCGACTGGACCATTGAGGTAGTGGTAGAACGACTCGATATCAAGCAGAGCCTCTACGAAAAGGTAGAAAAGGTGCGCAAGCCCGGTACGCTCATCACGTCGAACACTTCCGGTATTCCGATTCATTTATTAGCGGAAGGCCGCTCCGAAGACTTCCAAAAGCACTTCTGTGGCACCCACTTCTTCAACCCACCCCGCTACCTGAAGCTACTCGAAATCATCCCGACGCCGGCCACCGATCCGGCCGTAGTTGATTTTCTGATGCACTATGGCGACTTGTACTTGGGTAAAACCACAGTACTAGCCAAAGACACGCCTGCCTTTATTGCCAACCGAGTGGGCGTGTTTGCCATCATGGATGTGCTGCAAATTATGCAGCAGCTAGACCTGACGGTGGAGGAAGTAGACAAGCTAACTGGTCCGGTTATCGGCCACGCCAAGTCGGCTACGTTCCGCACTTCGGATGTAGTAGGGCTTGATACGCTGATTAACGTAGCCAATGGCTTAGCGCAAGGCTTACCGAACGATGAAGCCAAAGCTGTCTTTACGCTGCCTGACTTTCTGAAGCAAATGGGCGAGAAGAAGTGGCTGGGCGACAAGACCGGCCAGGGCTTCTACAAGAAAGTAAAAGGCGCGGGGGGCAAATCGGAGATTCAGGCCCTCGACCTGAAAACGATGGAGTATCAGCCCAGCCAGAAGGTGAAGTTTGCCACGCTGGAGCTGACCAAAACCATCGAGCAGCTGGCGCCGCGCTTTAAGGTGCTAGCCAGCGGAAAGGACAAAGCCGGCGAGTTTTACCGCAAGATGTTCGCGGGTCTGTTTGCCTATGTCACCAACCGCATTCCCGAAATCACGGATTCACTGTATAAGATTGACGACGCTCTGCGGGCTGGTTTTGGCTGGGACATGGGTCCGTTTGAAACCTGGGATGCGCTGGGGGTGCAGCAAGGCTTGGAGCTGATGCAGACCGAAGGCAAGCAGCCTGCCGCTTGGGTACAGGAGATGCTGGCCGCTGGCCACACGTCTTTCTACAAAGTATCCGAAACGGGCGCCAAGCAGTACTACGACCTCGAAAGCAAGAGCTACCAGTCAATTCCGGGTGTGGAGAACTTTATCATTCTCGACAACCTGCGGACCACGGGCAAAGTGCTCTGGAAAAACGCCGGTGCCAGCGTTCATGACCTCGGCGACGGAGTATTAGGCGTTGAGTTCCATTCTAAAATGAACACCCTCGGCTCCGATGTTATTCAAGGCTTGATGAAGGGTGTGGATATGGCCGAAGCTGGCTACCGCGCGCTTGTGGTAGGCAACGACGCACCCAACTTTTCGGCGGGAGCCAATTTGGCGCTGCTCTATATGTATGCCATCGAACAGGAGTTCGACGAGGTAAACCTGATGATCAAGCAGTTCCAGAACGCCATGATGCGGATGCGATATTCCAGCATTCCCGTCGTGACGGCGCCGCACGGCTTGTCTTTGGGCGGCGGCTGCGAAATCTGCCTGCATGCTGATAAGGTAGTTGCCTCAGCCGAGACATATATGGGCTTGGTAGAATTTGGGGTAGGTGTAATTCCGGCGGGTGGTGGTACCAAGGAAATGACCCTGCGCACGGCCGCGAAGTACGAGGAGGGCGAACCGGAATTTAACTTGCTGCGCAACACGTTTGTAACGGTAAGCACGGCCAAGGTTTCTACCTCCGCCGCCGAAGCATTTGACCTCGGCTTCCTACGCCGCGGCGATGAAATCGTGGTGAACAGCCAACGCGTCATCGCTCAGGCAAAAGCAGCGGCGCTGGACTTAGCTGATGCTGGGTACACCATGCCCGTGCAGAAAACCAATATTAAGGTGCACGGCAAAGGAGCGCTGGGTATGTTTATGAGTGGTGTATATGCCATGAAGGAAGGCAATTACATCTCGGAGCACGACGTGAAAATTGCCAATAAACTGGCTTATATCATGTGCGGCGGCGACTTGTCGCAGCCTACGGAAGTAAGCGAGCAGTACCTGCTGGATCTGGAGCGTGAAGCTTTCCTGTCGCTCACCGGTGAGCGCAAAACGCTGGAGCGCATTCAGAGCATCCTGACTACGGGCAAGCCATTGAGAAACTAAGGCCGGAAGCTGGTTTCAACTCTATCACTTTCCTCAAGACTTACACTAATGACTGCATATATCGTAGCTGGTTACCGTACGGCCGTCGGAAAAGCCCCCCGCGGCGGCTTCCGCTTCACCCGTACCGATGACCTCGCCGCTGAAGTTATCAAACACCTGATGGCATCCGTGCCCGCGCTTGATCCCACTCGCGTAGATGACGTAATTGTGGGCAACGCGGTGCCTGAAGCGGAGCAAGGCCTGCAAATCGGTCGGATGATTTCCCTGCTGGCCTTACCCATAAACGTACCGGGCTTAGTCGTGAATCGCTACTGCGGCTCGGGTATTGAAACGATTGCCATGGCCGCCAGCAAAATCACGGCTGGCATGGCCGACTGCATTGTGGCCGGCGGCGCTGAGAACATGTCGCAGGTACCAACCGTGGGCTGGAAAACAGTGCCTAATTACAACCTGGTTAAGAATCACCCAGACTATTATCTGGGCATGGGCCTGACTGCTGAGGCGGTAGCAAAGGACTACAACATCAGCCGCGAAGACCAGGATAGATTTGCTTACAACTCTCACCAAAAAGCTATCAAAGCGATTCAGGGGGCAAATTCAAAAAGCAAATCGTGCCTATCACAGTTGAGGAAACTTACCTCGATCAAGCGTCGGGAAAGAAAAAAACCCGTTCCTACGTGGTTGATACCGACGAAGGTCCGCGTGCCGATACATCTATTGAAGCTTTGGCCCGTCTGCGCCCTGTGTTTGCGGCGAACGGGAGCGTGACTGCCGGCAACTCTTCCCAGACATCCGATGGGGCTGCTTTCGTCATTGTCATGTCGGAGCGCATGGTAAAGGAGTTGAACCTGGAGCCCATCGCTCGCATGGTGACCTACGCCGCCGAAGGCGTTGACCCGCGCATCATGGGTATGGGCCCTATTAAGGCCGTGCCGAAAGCGCTGAAGCAAGCCGGTATGAAGCTCGACGATATCGACCTAATTGAGCTAAACGAGGCCTTCGCTTCTCAGTCTATTGCTGTGGTGCGTGAGTTGGGTATTGATGAGGAGAAGCTCAACGTGAACGGTGGTGCTATTGCTTTGGGCCACCCGCTAGGTTGCTCCGGTGCTAAGCTCAGCATTCAACTCTTCGACGAACTGCGCGAGCGGGGCAAGAAGTACGGCATGGTAACCGCCTGCGTAGGTGGTGGTCAAGGCGTAGCCGGTATTTACGAACTGCTGAAGTAGTTCAGCGTTAGAACTTGACAGGACGATATCCTGTTTGTATTAGTGGAAAGAAAGCCCCGAAATAAACGGGGTTTTCTTTCCACTAAGTACTCGGCAAGCATAACATATTTTTGTATATTTCGGTAATGAAACCAAAGGATGATTTTGCCCCGAATGCTCGGCAAGCCTAATAGTTTCATCGCTGTTTACCCCCGTAGAATTAACCTCAACTCTCAACCTCACATAGTCATGGAAGTATCGAACAAACTCAGAAAAGGCGGTGAATTCATCATTAAGGAGACGGACGCCCAAGACGTGTTTACTCCTGCTGAATTCACTGAGGAGCAAAACATGATGTACCAGACCTGTCTGGACTTCGTGACTAGTGAAGTATACCCGCTGCTGGACCGCCTCGACAACCACGAGGAAGGCCTGATGGCGGGATTAATGAAAAAAGCAGGTGAGCTAGGTTTGTTTGGTGTGTCGATGCCAGCCGAGTACGGCGGCTACGACATGGACTTCAATACGGCCCTGCGCGTGACGGAAGGCGTAGGTGGCGGCCATTCGTTCCCGGTGGCTTTCGCGGCGCACACGGGTATCGCTATGCTGCCCATTCTGTACTTTGGAAACGAAGAGCAGAAGACCAAATACCTGCCTAAGCTGACAAGCGGTGAGTGGGCTGGTGCTTATTGCCTCACCGAGCCCGGCTCGGGCTCCGATGCACTAGGGGCCAAAACCAAAGCCATTCTGACCGAAGACGGCCAGAGCTATGTGCTGAACGGTCAGAAGATGTGGATTACCAACGCTGGTTTCGCCGAGGTATTTATTGTTTTCGCCCAGGTTGATGGCGACAAGTTCACGGGCTTTATCGTAGAGCGTAACACGCCTGGCTTGACGTTCGGGCCTGAGGAGCACAAGATGGGTATTCGCGGTTCTTCAACCCGGCAGGTATTTCTTTCGGACGTAACGGTTCCGAAGGAAAATGTGCTTGGTGAGATTGGCAAAGGTCACCTGATTGCCTTCAACATTCTGAACATTGGCCGCATTAAGCTGGCTGCGGCTTGCTTGGGTGCCAGCAAAATGGCGCTTAACCTGAGTATCAAGTATGCCAATGAGCGGGTGCAGTTTAAGCTGCCCATCTCTAAATTCGGTGCTATCCGCCACAAGTTGGCCGAGCAAGCCATCCGTGTATATGCGGCTGAATCGGCTATTTACCGCGCTGGCATGGACATCTACCGCATGGAGCAGGAGTTGTTGAGCCAAGGCAAATCATCGAACGAAGCGCTGCTAGGTGCTGCGCGCGAGTTTGCCGTAGAATGCGCCATGCTGAAGGTAGAAGGATCGGAAGTGCTTGACTTCGTGTGTGATGAAGGCGTGCAGATCTTCGGCGGCTACGGCTTTTCGGCCGATTACCCCATGGACCGCGCTTACCGTGACTCCCGTATCAACCGCATCTTTGAGGGCACCAACGAAATCAACCGCATGCTGGCCGTTGATATGATTCTGAAGAAAGGTCTGAAGGGCGAGCTAGATTTGATGGGCCCAGCGCAGGCGGTACAGCAAGAGTTACTGGCCATCCCGGACTTTGCCGAGGCTGATGATTCACTGTTTGGCGCCGAAAAGAAGATCATTGCTAACCTCAAGAAAGCTATTCTGATGGTAGCTGGCACGGCCGTGCAGAAGTACATGAACTCATTGGCCAAAGAGCAGGAAGTGTTGATGAACATCGCCGACATGTCCATCAAGGTATACACTGCCGAGAGCACGCTGCTACGCGTTGAGAAGGAAATTAGCCTGAAAAACGAAGGTGCACTGGCCAACCAGATCGACATTGCCCGCGTGTACTTGGCCGACACCATTGATTTAGTAACCAAATCAGCGAAAGACGCGATTGCCGCCATGACAGAAGGTGACGAGCAACGACTGCTGGCTACCGGCCTTAAGCGCTTCACTAAAGCGGAGCTGTTCAATACGAAAGAAGCCCGTCGCCGTATTGCCGCGGCCATGATTGAGGCGAACGAATACGTGTACTAACTGACACTTATTTCTAAGAAAAAAGCCCCCAGGATTCGTCTGGGGGCTTTTTTATGCTTAACAAGTAGTAACTACTTTACAGCAATTTTATTCAGCTGTAATGCTGCCGATTTCTTGCTTGGTCGGCTCACACCTACGATAGTTTTGGGGTCTAGCCAAGCGGTGAAGTCCTTTACGTAAGCTAGCTGCTGGTCATTGGCTACGTTAAGGCCCAAGCCTTTCGCCGGCTCTACTACACCAGTTTGTGCGTTCACCCGGCGCAAGTACAAGTCCGATTTACCTTTCAGCTTTTCCTGCGTTAGAATATGAATTTCGGGGCCAAAAACTGCCACTCGGTAGCCGATTCCAGCAAAGGCTTCCGCGGGTGAGGCTACCTGCTTTTTATCGATGATGCTGTGCCATTCTGGAAGCTGAAACTCGTTATAGCCGAATAAGTGCAGCTCACGGGCATGCACTGGCGAAGTATCGCCGCCCTCTTCATATTTCTTTTCCGCGACGACTATCAGCTGCTTTTCCGCGGTGAAGAGCAAGTCGTTTAGATACACGTCTTCCAACCGCTTCGCTGTTGATTGGGTCGCCTTGTTTACTTCTGCTAAGTATTCGGGCTTGAAGCGGAACTCGGGGGCAAACTTCATGGTGCCTTGGCCCGCAAAATCGAACTTTACTACTTTCAGGCTATAGTAAAGGCCTGTCAGGCGCTCCGTGCAAATAGCGGCGGCGTAGAGTGTGGAGTCCGGTTGAAGGGCAAACTTGGCGTCGAACACCATAATGCTCTTGCCCTCAAAGGAGCCCCCCACGGCCACCGACATCACTTTGATGTCCGGATTATCATTGCGGTAACGGCGCACCGTGAGCTTCTTCATCTCGTCGCTCAGCAGCGTTACGTACTGTGTGCCCTCGTTGTCGACGTGAATAGTGGTCGAAAAAAAGCCCCCCAGATCCTGAAAATTGTAAACCCGATCCTTGAGCTTGGTTAGTTTCTCATCGTACACGCTGGCGCTGATAGACCGAATCTGCTCATCGCGGGTGACGTACTGCCACGCCACAATTTTAGTACCGTCAAGGGAGAAAACTGCCCCTGGGCGACGGTTGCGGGCAGTAGTTTCGGTAAGCTTTTTCCGAGGGGCAATTTTGCCGGTGCTCAAATCAAACGGCTGCGCTGTTAAGCTTTGGGCTGCACCGTCTTTGCGGTAGATAATGGCTGTAACCTGCTGACTACTATGTTCAAATCCATCAATGCTTTCCTCCGCTGTAACTGGTAGGGCCGTTGACCAGAGGCGCTTTAGCTCTTTGTCATAACGCTCCACCGCATACTCAGTAGCCGTGTGGTGCGCTAAGATCACGAAGCCACCATCTGTTAGAGGAAGCGTTTTTTTGGCTACCCGTTGGTTATAGCGGTCGTCCGTCTTTTCGGGCAAGTAGGTAAAGGCTACCGATTTTACCCGTTGCCCTAACGCCGGTAAAGCCAAGACCAGACTGATGGCCCAAATAAGGCAATGAGAAAGAGGAAATATAAATCGCACAATGAAAGACAGTTAGATTGGAAAAATGATAATTAACAGAAATAAATAGGATCAAAGGTATCCATCTTCGACGGCATCTCGTATATGGCGCCGCTACCAGTCGGGTAGTGGATCAGTAAGTAACCATTTCTTGATGAAGCCTTAATATTCTGGTGTTCAATATTAGGGTTTGAGTACGCTTACTTTGTGGATAGAATATTGGCGAATATGAAATTACCGGTAAGCGCTTACTACTTGTGTCCCTAAAAATGGCAGATGAGAGAAGTAACAAAAATAAAAAAAACGCTTCAGGAGCTTTTAAATCGCCTTTCCTCGTCATTGTCATTTGTTTCCTTGCCTCTTTACCACCTTTGGCTTTAACTTTGTGCCCCTCTAAGGCAGTCGTTTATTAGCTTACCTACATTATGAAATCATTACTCAAGTTTGTATTACTGTTTAGTCTCATCATAGTTGGTAAGTTGGCGAAAGAGCCTGTTGCCGGAGATATTGCTACTAAGCGTGTTGCTCCCAATGAGCTATCTGTGCATATGGTTTCTTTCTTTTCGCGGCAGGCTACATTGCAAGGTACTACCTCAGGCGATGGTAAGCAGTGGTGGTTGCAAGAACAAGCCCAGCTAAGTAATAATTAGAGCCAAGTACCTGATAAGCAACTAGTTAGTTGCTTTTTTTATGTTCATTAGCTAAGCTCACGTTAGCTGATTCGGCTCCAATTGACAGCTGTGGCGGGCAACGACTCGATATGGCGACGAATATTGAGGTTGTCGGGCCGGCTAAGACCTGGATCTTCACTTAGGAGCTGCTGAGCTGCCGCCCGCGACTCGCTCAGAATACGGCCATCCTTGGCTAAGTCGGCGATGAGTAGATCAAGTACGCCGCTTTGCTGGGTGCCCATCAGGTCGCCGGGGCCGCGTAGCTTTAAGTCGATGTCGGCAATCTCGAAGCCATTATTCGTCCGCACCATCGTTTCGAGGCGAGTGCGGGAATCCTTGCTGAGCTTATAGCCCGACATCAGGATGCAATAGCTCTGGTCAGCACCCCGGCCCACCCGGCCTCGCAACTGGTGTAGCTGCGATAAGCCAAATCGCTCCGAGCTTTCTATTACCATCACGGAGGCATTAGGCACATTCACGCCCACCTCAATGACGGTGGTTGCCACCATGATCTGCGTTTCCTTTTTTATGAAGCGCTGCATCTCGAAATCCTTCTCTTCAGCCCGCATCCGCCCATGCACAATGCTAATCTGAAACTCGGGGAAGGCGCGCGCCACACTTTCGTAGCCGTCTGTGAGATCTTTGTAGTCCAGCGTTTCCGATTCCTCAATGAGCGGATATACGATATATACCTGCCGACCTAGGTTGATTTGATCGCGCAGGAATTGAAATACTTTGAGCCGGTTAGCATCATAGCGATGCACCGTCACGATGGGCTTACGACCCGCTGGTAGCTCATCAATCACTGAGACATCGAGGTCTCCGTATAAAGTCATGGCCAGCGTGCGCGGAATGGGCGTAGCGGTCATCACTAGCACATGGGGTATGACGTGCGGGTTCTTCTGCCAGAGCTTGGATCGTTGCGCCACGCCGAAGCGGTGCTGCTCATCCATAATGGTTAGGCCCAGGTTGCGGAACTGCACTACATCTTCCAGCAGGGCATGAGTACCCACCAGCATATGCATCTGGCCTGCGCGCAGTGCTTCATGCAACACCCGGCGCTCTGCAGTACGGGTGCTGCCGGTGAGCTTGCCTATAC